>NZ_JBEXMD010000067.1:0-38359 GCF_040610315.1 Amycolatopsis sp. NPDC004169 | reverse complement strand
GCGCGGGCGGGCCCCGGCGCCCCCCCCCCCCCGCGGCGGCCCCCGCCCCCGCCCCCGGCCGCGCTTTACCCCCCCCCCCCCCGGGGGGGGGCCGCCGCGCGCCCCGCGCCCCCCACACCGGGGACGTCGTCGGTGGCCTGCCGCCACGGCGGTTCCCCGCTCGCCCGCACCGAGGTCGGCGGCCGCAACGCCGGGTGGTGGACGGCCAGCACTTCCGCCGCAGCCGCCATGACCTCCCGCGGGGTGCGGTAGCCGACGGTCAGCTGCGCCAGCCGGTGCGGCCGCGGCACCCGGTCCCACGACGTGGCCCCGGCCGCGCTCCCGGTCTGGGCCAGGTCCCCGACGACGGTCATCGACCGGGACGGGCAGCGGCGCAGCAGCACCCGCCAGTCCATTTCGGACAGTTCCTGGGCCTCGTCGACCACGACGTGCCCGAACACCGGCACACTTCCGCCGAGCAATGCGGCGGCCTCGTCCAGCAACGGGACGTCCGCGGCGCTCCACGGCCCCTCGACCACCTCCGCCGGGGTCAGCGCCGGCCACAGCCCGTCGAGCACGTCCCGGACGCCGCGGTCAGCGAGCAGGGCCGTCCGCAACGCTTCCCGGTCCACCTCGTCCAGCAGCGTGCGCGGGCCGTCGTCGTCCTCCGGGCCGAGCACCACCCCCGCGGCGGCCAGCGCCCGCAGTTCCGCCTCGCCGAGGCGGCCGTCCGCACTGCCGCCGTCGAGCGCCTCGCCGGTCTCGGTGAACACCAGCGCCTCCGCCCGGGCGGCCAGCTCCCCGGCCAGCGCGGCGACGACCTCCCGGTGGAACACGTGACGGGCCGGGTTGTGCGGCAGCCCGGTCTCCCTGGCCGTCCGCACGGCCCGCCGGAGCGTCGCCGGATCCAGCCGCAGCACCTGCTGCTCGAACTCGACGGCCACCGCCTCTTCGGGGACCCGGACCGCGGCGCGGACGCGTTCGGCCAGCCGGGCCGCCATGTCCGCCCGGCCCTTGCGGGCGGCTTCCGCGGCGGTGTCCACCCGGGTGACCGCGACGCCGGGAACGAGGTCGGGCACGGTCGCCGTGACCACCCGGTGCTCGCCGAGACCGGGCAGCACCTGGCCGATGTAGTCGAGGAAGACCCGGCTCGGGCCGAGGACGAGTACCCCGCGGGTGCGCAGGTGTTCGTGGGTGTAGAGCAGATAGGCGACCCGGTGCAGGGCGACGGCCGTCTTGCCGGTGCCGGGCCCGCCCTGCACCACCAGCACGCCCCTGGCGTCGTCGCGGACGATCCGGTCCTGCTCGGCCTGCAGCGTCGTGACGATGTCCCGCATCCGCCCGGTGCGCTCGGCCGTCACCGCGGCGAGCAGGGCGGCCTCGCCGACCAGCCCGTCGGCCGGCGCGTCGGGATCGAGCAGTTCGTCGTCGAGGGCCACGACCGTCCGGCCGCGGGTGGTGATCCGCCGTCGGCGGACGACTTCGCCCGGGTCGGCGGCGGTCGCGGTGTAGAACGGCCGGGCGGCGGGTGCGCGCCAGTCCACCAGCAGCGGTTCGTCGTCGCCGGTGAACAGCCCGAGCCGTCCGATGTGGACGCGACGGCCGCCGGTCAGGTCCAGCCGGCCGAAGCACAGGCCGTCCTCGGCGGCCGCCAGCCGCGCCACCTCGGCCCGCCACACGCCGGGCGCGTGGCCGCGGGCGAGCGCGGCGGCCGCCTCCGCCCGGAGGGCGTCGAGGCGCGTGTAGAGGGCGTTCAGGTGCTCCTGTTCGGCGGTGAGTTCGTGCATGCCGGAGAGCGTGCCCGCGACGGCGCGGAAAGTGCAGTCTTGTTCTTCTTGACAGCGTCAGCCGCGCCTGGAGAAGTCGGCGTTCTTGCCGACGTAGAGCTCCGCGAACGCCGCCGCGGCCGCGGGCGAACCGAGCAATCGGTGCATCCGGGCCTCGGCGATGCGCGCCGCGAACGGGTTCTCGCCCGCGGCCGCGGTGTGGTGGAAGATGTCCGACAGCCACAGCGAGAACTCCTGGTACTGCCAGACCAGCGGCAGGCAGGCCGCGGAGTAACCGGCCAGCGGCGCCGGGTCGCCCGCGTAGTGCGCCTGGAACGCCTCGGCGAGCAGGAACGCGTCGTGCAGGGCGAGGTTCATGCCCTTGGCCGCGATCGAGGCGACCAGGTGCGCGGACTCGCCCGCCAGGTGCAGCCGGCCGTGCGACATCGGCTCGACGACGTAGTTGTGCATGTCGAGGATGCGCTTCTCGACCAGCTTCCCTTCGGTGATGGCGCCGCCGGGCACGGTGAGCCGCGCGTGCAGCTCCGCCCACACGCGCTCGTCCGGCCAGTCCGCCTCGGTCTCGCCCGGCGCGGTCTGCAGGTAGAACCGCGTCACCGTCGGCGTCCGCGCCATGTGCGCGGCGAACCCGCGCGGGTGGATGCCGAACAGCACGCCGTCGGCGGACGGCGGCGCCTCCGCGAGCAGGGCCAGCCAGCCGATTCCGTAGTCGTGGTGGGCTTTCACCGTCGATTCCGCCGGCAGGTACCCCTGGCAGACCCCGCGGGCGCCGTCGCAGCCGGCGACGAAGTCGCAGTCGACGTAGTGCTCGGTTCCGCCGGCCCGGAACGTGACGGCGGGGGAGCCCGACGTCAGGTCGTGCAGCTCGACGTCGGACACCTCGAAGACCGCCTCACCGCCGGCCTCGGCGTACTGC
The DNA here is from genome assembly GCF_040610315.1 of Amycolatopsis sp. NPDC004169. NCBI lineage: Bacteria > Bacillati > Actinomycetota > Actinomycetes > Pseudonocardiales > Pseudonocardiaceae > Amycolatopsis > Amycolatopsis sp. NPDC004169. The sequence continues at coordinate 35,677 of NZ_JBEXMD010000067.1, read as the reverse complement.
GCGACCAGGTCGGTCACCAGAAGCTGTTGCGGGTACACGAAATGCCGCTGGCCGGTGACGTCGGCGTAGCGGAAGACGTGCCGCTGCCCGCCGAACCGGAACTCGAACTTCCCGTGCCGCGGCGCCTTCGCGACGAGCCGGGCGCCGAGCCCCCGCCGTTCGAGCCCGCGGACGGCCCACTCCTCGATGAACCCGGCCCGCGGCCGCTGTTCGATGAACGCCCGGCTCTGCGCCTCCAGCAGCACGCAGGGGATTCCCGCGCGCCGCAGCAGGTTCGCCACCGTGAGCCCGGCCGGGCCCGCCCCCACCACGGCCACCGCCGTGCGCCTCGCCACCATGGAGCCGAGAGTAGCGCGCAGCGGACGGACCGCTCAGTAATAACGCCGCAGCCGGGGCCACGCCTCCGACCACGGCCGGGCCGGCTCGCACAGCGAAAGCGGCACGCCTTCCTCGTCGTTGTCGACGCCGGCGGCGTTGTGGTGCTTGGCGACCAAGCGGCACCGCGTGATCAGCCGGGCCGCGGGGGAGTCCGGCCGGACACGGCCGACGAGCAGCACCGGGCCGACCAGCCGGTCCGGCGGCGGGCCCCAGTCCGCGTAAGACATGTGCGGCGAGTACGGCTGCGGCAGCCCGAGCTCCGGCCCGTACCGCTCGAGCGCGCCCGCCTCGCCGTAGTTCCCGGCGAGGATCACCGCGGTGTCGCGCTCGGTGTCCGGGATCCGCTGCCACACCCCGGCGACACTGCCGGCGAAGTCCGGCCAGCCGACCTGCTCGCCCGGTTCCTTGTTCATCGCCAGCAGCGGGCCGTTCAGCGCCGCCGCGGGCACCACCGGGAGTCCGATGAGGACGGACACGGCCACGCACACCGCGGCGGCCGCGCCGGTCAGCACCCGCCGGGCCGTGCCGCCCCGGCCCAGCCAGCGCAGCGCCGGCTCGGCGCCCAGCGCCACCAGCGGCAGCAGCAGCGGCACCGAGTAGTACGGTTTCCCGCCCACGACCAGCAGTTCGGCGCACACCACGGGGTAGGCGACGGCCAGCGGGCGGGCCCAGCGCAGCCCGGGTTCGCGCCACGGCCGCACGAGCCCGGCGATCCACACCGGCACCAGCACGGGGGAGAGCAGGACCAGCTGCATCGGCACGAACAGCAGCCGGTTCCCGGCGCCGTCGTCTTCGCTGATCCCGCCGGCCACGGTGAGCATCGGCCAGCCGTGCGACGCCTGCCAGAGCACCACCGGCGCGGCGAGCACGAGGGCGATCCCGACGCCGGCGGCGAGCCACCGGGTTCGCAGCACCCGGCGCGGCCCGGTGACGGCCACGCCGACACCGAGCCCGGACAGCAGGAGCAGCACGAGCCACTTGTTCGCCAGGCCGAGGCCCGCGGCGGCCCCGATCGCGAGCCACCACCGGCCGTCCCCGGTGCGCAGCAGCCGCAGCGCGAACAGCGCGAGCACCGACCACAGCAGCACGTCCGCGGAGTTGGTCGCCAGCATGTGCGACACGACCAGGACGTAGGTCGACAACGCCGTCGCGATCGCGGTGAACAGCTGGACGCCGCGGCCGCCGCCGAACTCGCGGGCGATCAGCGCGACGACCACGACGGTCGCCATCCCGAGCAGGGTCGCGACCACCCGCAGGCCCACCGGTGTCTCGCCGAACACCGCCGTCGACGCCCGGGCGAGCCACGGCGTGATCGGCGGATTGTCGACGTATCCCCAATCCGGGCGGCGGCCCGCGGCGACGAAGTAGAGCTCGTCGCGGTGGAAGCCGTAACGCCCGGACAGGGCGGTCAGCACGACGGCCTGCCCGGCGACGACGATCCCGATCGGCAGCGCGGCGAACCGCGGTAGCGCCCCCATGGCCCTCTCCCCTCGGCGTGCCCGGGATCGTACGCCGGTGCTCAGGCTCCCGGGTGCGCTCCGAGGAATTCACCGCCCGCGTCGGTGACCAGTTCGGCGAGGGTCTGCGCACGCCGCAGGGGTGCGAACTCGACGTCACCGCGCGGCGACACGGTGAACCCGTACACGGCCGGGCGCGGCTGTGTGTTGTACGCGTAGTGCGCGCCGAAGTAGTAGGCGCCGGTGTCGTGGGCGACGACGAGGTCACCCGGCTCCAGCAGCGGCAGCGGCCGTTCCCTGGCCAGCAGGTCGCCGGCGAAGCACAGCGGGCCGGCGACGTCCTGCGGCACCTCGGGGCCGGTCTTCGGCACGCCGGCGGCGTCGAACGCGCCGATCCGCAGCGACCAGTGCTCCGGCTGGAGCACGGTGCGCGCCGCCACCTGGGCGCCCGCGTGCGTCACGGCGATGTGCCGTCCCCCGGCGACCTTCGTGTACTCCACCGCGCTGACCAGGAAACCGCTCTTCGCCAGCAGGGACCGGCCGAATTCGGTGACGAACGCGTAGCGCCCGTCGGCCAGTTCCGGCACCCGGGCCAGCAGCGTGGCGACGTAACCGGCGTAGCCGGGGCCCGGTTCGTCCGAGGTGAAGTCCACCGGCAGCCCGCCGCCCAGGTCCAGGCTCGTCACCTGCCCGTACCCGGCCGCGGCGTTGATCTCCTCGGCGAGTTCGTGGACCGCGGCGACGCCCTCGGCCATCAGCTCGGGCGGGCAGCCCTGCGAGCCGACGTGGACGTGCAGGCGCGTCAGCCACGGCCGGCGCGCGAACGCCTCCCGCAGCCGGGCGCGGTTCCCGTCGTCCCGCAACGGGATACCGAACTTCGACGCCGCGGTGGCGGTGCTGGTGTCCCCGATCCGGCCGGCGCCGACCTGCGGGTTGATCCGCAGGCCCAGCACCGACCGCGGCGGGGTCGCACCGACCAGCGCGTCGAGCCGGGCGAGCTCCTGGAAGTTGTCGGCGTTCACGGCGGTGCCCTCGGCGAGGGCGTGCGCGAGCTCGGCGGTCGTCTTGGCGGGGGAGTCGAGCACCAGCCGCGGGCCGCGCAGGCCGGCGGCTTCCGCGACCGCGGTTTCGCCGGGGCTCGCCACCTCGGCGTCGATCCCCAGCCCGCCGAGGAACTGCAGCAGCGGAGCCAGCCCGCACGCCTTGGCGGCGACCGTGTGCTGCACGCGCCCGAGCGGCGCGAACGCCGTGGTGAGGTCGTCGACGGCCTCCCGGATCGTGGCGAGGTCGACGAACCCGGCCATCGGCGCGGCCAGCCGCCGGTCCGCCGCGGCGGCGAGGGCGAGCAGCTTGCGGTCGGTGCGGGTGCGGGGCGCGCTGGTCGTGGTCACGGGCCCAGGACAGCAGCGGCGGGTGCGTGGAGTCCAAGACTTCGTCGTGATCAGGTGATAGGAAGGACTTATAATTGCTGGGTGGACCTGCGTCGATGGCACTACTTCGCCGTGCTCGCCGAGGAGATGCACTTCACGAAGGCGGCCGCGCGGCTGTTCGTGTCGCAGCCGTCGCTGAGCCAGCAGATCCGCGCGTTCGAAGCGGACCTCGGGGTGGCGCTGCTGGACCGCACGGGTCCCCGGTTCGCCCTGACCGACGCGGGCCGGGTGGCGGCCGCCGAAGCCCGCGAGCTGCTCGAACGCCTGGAGCGGGCGCGGGGAGCGATCACCGCGGCGGGCCGGGGCGAGGCCGGGAGGCTGCGGATCGCCTACACGCGATCGGCGCCGGGCCCGCTGGCCGGCGACCTGGTGGCGGCGTACCGCGCCCGGTTCCCCGACGTGGAACTGGCGTTGGAGACGGGCTGGACCAGCTTGAACCTGGCCCGCTTGGCGGCGGGCGAGATCGACGTGGGCTTCGTCCGGCCCCCGGTCACCGCGGCGGGGATCGAGGTCGCGGTGGTGGGGGCGGAGGAGGTGCTGCTGGCGCTGCCGTCGGGCCACCCGCTCGCGCGTCGCCGCGGCCGGGTGCGCCGGGCCGAGATCGCGGCCGAGCCGGTGGTGTTCTGGCCAAGGGAGAACGGTCCGGGCCAGTACGACGCGATCAGTGCGCAGGTGTGGCCGGGTGGGTTGCCGCCGATCGTCCGCGAGGAGCCGGAGGACGAGCAGCTGATGCGCGCGGTCGCGGAGGGGGCGGGGCTGGCCGCGGTACCGGAGCACCGCGCCCGAGCGCTGCGGCGCCGGGGCGTGGTGCTGCGGCGGGTGGAGGAGCCGGTGCCGCGGATCGATCTGGGGCTGGCCTGGCGGCATGGGGCGGGGTCACCGCTGGTGCGGGCTTTCGTGGAGCTGGCGGCGGAGGGGAGCTAGCCCGGCCGGCGTGCCGGCTCGCGGCTTCGCGGTGGTCGCGAACCAGCCCGGGGTCTGGGGCGAGTCCGGGCTTCCTGCGACCACTGCTGCGGATCAGGGCGGGGTTTCGAGAGGTGGGCCCCGGCTTCCCGGGACCGCTGCCGCGGACTACCGGGCGAGCGACCCCGGCCGGCCCGGTCTCTCGATGAGGCGAGCTTGCCGACCCCCGCCGCCACGAGCCGGTCGGCGGCCGAGCGCTCCGGGGCTGCGGTACCGCCCCGGGCGCTGTGGCGCCATGATCCGGGCGGCCGAGAGGGGCCCGCGGCTCAGCCCAACCCGAGCGCCGAGCGCACCGCCGTCACCACCACCGGGTGACCCAGCGGCAGCGGAGGCGGTACCCGGTCGTCCGGGTTGTCGCTGCTCGACGCCACCACCCGCACGTCCGTTCCCGCCTCGCGCAGCTTCGTCACCACGTCGTCGTGCTCGGCGAGCCAGGCCTCGTTGGCCTCGGCCGCGTCGTCGGACGGCAGGAACGCGTCCGAAGCCGGGTCCACCAGCAGCAGGTGCGTTGCCGCCCCCGGGTGGCGCTCGACCAGCTGCAGGGCCTCCGCCGCGAACGGGCCGCTCGCCACCACCGCGATTTCCGGGTCGCCCGGACCGGCGTCGCCCAGGAGGTCGTCGGCTTCGCTCAGGGCGCCTCCCGCCGGGACCCGGCACCAGAAGACGGCGCGCGTGTCCGCCAGCGGACGCCAGGTCGCCGGCAGCTCGTCGTGCTTCCCGGCGCCCGCCGGGTCGAGGACGATCACCTTGGGGCCCGACGGGTCTCCGGCGGTCACCACCGACGGGCCTTCGGACCGGACGGGGTCGGTTTCGGCGGACATGGGATTCCTTTCACAGAAGCGGTTCAGCGGCGGGGAAGCTCCGGGCTGTCGGTGTCGAGCGGCACGGCCCCGGACCGGACCAGTCCCAATTGGACGGTCTGGCGGCCGGTCAGCGCTTCCAGGGCCCAGTCGACGGCGGTGCGGACGCGGTTGCCCGGCATCGCCATCAGGTGGTAGCCGCGCGTCACGGCCTTCGCCGGCCGGCCGGACAGCGGGATGTGCAGCGGGTTCGCCGCCGCGGCACCCGCGCCGAGGTCGACGACGAAACCGAGGTCGTGGTGGCGGTAGGTGCCCGGGCGGCCGTGGCCGAGTGACGCCGCCACGTTGCGCCCGGCCAGCCTGCCCTGCCGCTCGGCGTGCTGGGCGGTCATCGCGGTGTACTGCCCGGGACGGGTGAGGTCGGGCACCGCCGCCGCGTCACCGCAGGCGAAGACGTCGTCGCGGCCCGGCACGTTCAGCTGCTCGGTGACCACCAGCCTGCCCTTGGCCGTTTCCAGCCCGAGCTCGGCCACCAGCGGGTCCGGCCGCACGCCGACGCACCACACGAGGGTGCGGGCCGGCACGGAGTCGCCGTTGGTCAGCGTGACGCCTTTCGCGTCGGCGTTGTCCACCGACGTCTTCATCAGCACTTCCACCCCACGCGAGCGCAGCACCTCGTCGGCGGTCCGGCCCAGCCGCTCGTCCAGCTCGGGCAGCACGCGCTCGGCGAGGTCCAGCAGCAGCCAGCGGATCCGCTGCCCGGCCAGCTCGGGGTGGCGCGCGGCGAGCGCCGCGGTGAACGCGGGGCCCTGCGCGGCGACCTCGGTGCCCGTGTAACCGGCGCCGACCACCACGAACGTGCAGCGGGCGTCGCGTTCGGCGGGGTCCTCGGCCGCGGCGGCGAGTTCGATCTGCCGGGTGATGTGGTCACGCAGGTACAGCGCTTCCGGCACGCCGCGGAACCCGTGCGCGTACTCCGGCACGCCCGGGATCGGCAACAGCTTGTTGACGCTGCCCGCGGCCAGCACCAGCCGGTCGTACCCGATCCGGTGCTCGTTGTCCTCGGGATCGGTGTAGGTGACGTGCCGGGTTTCGAAGTCGACGCCGGTGGCCACGCCGAGCACCAGGCGGACCCCGCGCAGCGTTTCGGGAATGGAAACCGCCACCCGCCGCGGATCCAGGATCCCCGCCGCCACTTCGGGCAGCAACGGCAGGTAGAGGAAGTAATCCGTCGGGTTCAGCACGACGACTTCCACGTCTTCGCCGGCTTCTTTCCGCAAGCTCTTCGCCGCGTGGTACCCGGCGAATCCGCCGCCGACGATCACGACACGCATGGCTCTCCTTCCGGGCGGAGCGGGCATTCCGAACGGATTACCCGAGGTCGGAGCCGGGAAACCCGCGGGGTTGACCTCTCGGCGCAGGGGCGTACGGTCAGAGGTGTTGGCTGTTGTTCAGACACGTGCTCCGGTCAGCGCCCCTCTACCGCTGAAAGGGAGCGCCATGTACGACTGTTTTCGCACGATATACGAACCGTCGGGGCTGACGGTGACCAAAGCCGGACGCCCGGGCGGAGTCACGGTGGTCACCCTGGTCGGTGACATCGACGCGGCCACGGTGAGCACGCTCGACGAGGCCCTCGCCACTGGAGCCCGGCTGGTCGTCGACCTCACCCGGGTGGCCTTCCTGAGCTGTGCCGGGGTCCGCGCGCTGCTGCAGGCGCACGCCCGCGCCGAAATCGTCGTGGTGCCCGGCGGCCACGCCGTCACCCGCTCGCTCGAAGCCACCGGTGCCGACCTCGTGCTGAAGATCCACCCCCGGGTCGGCGCCGCGCTCGCCGGCCTGGCCGCCGAACCCGGCCGGGAGGCGTGACCCCTCGCGCGGCCACGCCTCTCCGGTCGTCCATTGAGGACACTGAGGGCCGGGGAGCTCAGTCGTCTCCCGGCCAGTCGCCGGTCGCCTTGCGGTAGCCGACGGCGCCGGCGCGTTCGGTGGCGGCCTTGACCGCACCGAAGATCGCCCCCTGCACCGCCGCCGCGACCACCACCTGACGCCAGGTGTAGTCGCGGTCGGTGGCGTCGGGGGCGTCGTCCTCGCCGGCCACCCGGCTCCAGACCTGCTTGAACACCTGGCCGGCCAGGATGCCGCCGAGGGCACCCACCACCCAGCTCAGCGGCTTGTACAGCGCTTTGTTCACGAGTTCCTCCGGCGGAGAATCAGGCGGATCACGATCAGCAGGCCCAGCACGCCGGCGAAGACCGGCACCGGGTTGGCGCGCACGGCGTCGGCGCCCTGGCGGAACTTCACCGCGGTCGGCTCGTTCGTCACGTCGGCGACCTTCGCGGTCGCCTGGTCGAGCTTCTCGTCGACGTTCTCCTTGACCCTGGCCTTCACGTCGAGCTTCTGCCCGAGCGCGGTCAGGGTTTCGGTGAGCTCCTCCCGGGTCGCGTCCCGGTCGAGCCGCGCCTCTTCGGCGTTCTTCGGGAAGTCCCCGCTCATGCCCGCACTCCCTGCTTCACGGTGTCCACGTCTTCGCGGACGCCGCTGATCGCCTCTTCGGGCACCGGCGGCACCCCCTGCGTCACTTCCTTCTTGCCGACCAGCGCCGCGATCCCGGCGACGACGAACAACGCCACCGCGACGATCACCGCGGCCAGCCAGCCGGGCACGGCCAGCGCGAGCGCCAGCACCGCGGCCGCGACCAGCGTGCCCGCCCCGAGGAACGCGAACAGCCCCGCCGCGCCGAACAACCCGGCGCCGAGGCCCATCTTCTTGCCCTTGCGCTGCAGTTCGAAGACCGCGAGCCGCATCTCGTCCCGGACGAGCCGCTTGACCTCGTCGGTCAGGTCCGTCACCAGCTCGCCGACCGATCGGTCGGCCGCCGGTGTCTTGTTTGCCTCTTCGATCACCGAACACCTCCTTTGCCTGGCCGCCGGGTACCCGGGCCCGGCGCCGGTCAACCACGGCGGGTTTGACCGCGGCGGCAGCGGGTAGCCGAAGCTTTCCACCACCGATCAGGAGGAGTGCATGAGCACGATCACCGAAATCGTGGACGTGGAAGTCCCCGTTTCCACCGCGTACAACCAGTGGACGCAGTTCGAGGAATTCCCCCGGTTCATGGAAGGCGTCGAAGAGATCCGCCAGCTCGACGCCACCCGCACCCATTGGGTGACGCGGTTCGGTGGCGTGACGCGCGAATTCGACGCGACGATCACCGAACAGCACCCGGACGAGCGGGTCGCCTGGAACTCGGTCTCCGGACCGGACCACGCCGGCGTCATCACCTTCCACCGGCTGGACGATTCCCACACCCGGGTGACCGCGCAGATGGACATCGACCCGGAGGGCTTCGCCGAGAACGTCGCCGACAAGCTCGGCGTGCTCGACCGCCGGGTGAAGGGCGACCTCAAGCGGTTCAAGGAGTTCATCGAGCAGCGCGGCCGGGAGACCGGCGCCTGGCGCGGTGACGTGGACCGCCCGGGGCAGTAGCACCGCTCACCCGACCGGGGTGAGTTCACGCGGCGGGGCGGGTTCACCCGCCCCGCCGCGTTTCGCGTCCGGTGACCGCCGGGTAGGTCGTAGGCATGACGACCACCACTGCCGGCGTCCCCGCTCTGGAGCTGAACAACGGCGTGCGGATCCCGCAGCTCGGGTTCGGTGTCTTCCAGATCCCGCCGGAGGAAACCGCCCAGGCCGTGCGGACCGCGCTGGAAACCGGGTACCGCCACATCGACACCGCGCAGATGTACCGCAACGAGGCCGGCGTCGCCGCCGGGATCGCGGACTCCGGCGTGGCCCGCGAAGACGTGTTCGTCACCACCAAGCTGGCGAACGACGCGCACGGGCACGACAACGCGATCACCGCGCTCGAAGGCAGCCTGCGCCGGCTGGGCTTCGACTACGTCGACCTCTACCTGATCCACTGGCCGCTGCCGTCGAAGAACAACTACGTCCGCACCTGGCAGGGCTTCGAGGACATCCTGCACGCGGGCAAGGCCCGCGCGATCGGCGTGTCCAACTTCCAGCCCGCCCACCTCGACCGGCTCGCCGAGGAGACGTCCCTGGTGCCCTCGGTCAACCAGATCGAGCTGCACCCGGCGCTGCAGCAGGCGCAGCTGCGCGAGTACCACCGGGCGCACGGCATCGCCACCGAAGCGTGGAGCCCGCTGGCGCAGGGGGAGGTCCTCGGCGACCCGGTGCTCACCGGCCTGGCGGAGAAGCACGGGCGGACGCCCGCGCAGGTCGTGCTGCACTGGCACATCCAGCTCGGGAACATCGTGTTCCCGAAGTCGGCGTCGCCCGCCCGGATGCGCGAGAACATCGACGTCTTCGGCTTCGAACTCGACGACGAGGACATGGCCGAGATCGGCAGGCTCGACGAGGGCCGCCGCACCGGGCCGGACCCGGACACCTTCGGCGGGTGAGGATGTTCACCCCGTGACGGGGGCGTTTCCCTGCGCGACCTGCCGGGTATTCCTCCGGCAAGGTCCCCCAGGAAGGAGCGTCCGGCATGACCACGAACGCGTACCTGTCGTTCCTCGCGATCGGCGTTGCGCTGGTCCTGATAGACGGGCAGATCATCTACCGCAGCGGCCGCCGTTACCTGGAGAACTCCTACGGCGACCCGGCGGCGGGCGCTTCGATGACCCGCCTGGTCACGGTGCTGTTTCACCTCGCCACCCTCGGTGTGCTCGCCCTCATCTCGACCATCGACATGGGCGGCAGCGACCTGCCCGGCGTGGTCGGGCGGATCGGCGTGCTGCTGCTGATCCTCGCGCTGGCCCACGCGATCACCCTCGGCGTCCTGGCCCGCATCCGCGGTGAGCAGGAGGTCGAGGCGGTCGTCCAGCGCGGCCCCCGGCCGCGGGTGGACACGGAGCAGCAGGCCGCGACGGTGACCCCGGTGCCGGGGCAGGACGGCCGGTACCCGGCCGCCAGCCCGTCGCTGGAGAACCGGTCCCCGTACACTGCTCAGTAACGGCGGCACGAAACCGAGGGCGTCGCTTCCCGTGGGGGAAGCGACGCCCTCGATTCATGCCGCCGGGACCAGGGGTCGCCCCCGCGGCGGCCGCCGGGTGTGAAAGTGCAAGCCGCCTGACCAACCCCTCGGACTCGACAGCTGGGTCAGTTCTCCGATGCCGGGAGATCGATCTCCGTGTGCCGGGTGGCGAGCGTCTTCGCCAGGTCGGCCAGCTTGACGTTGAGGTCCTGGGACGCGCGGCGCAGCACGTCGAAGGCCTCGTCGGCGGTGATGCCGCGACGCTGCATGAGGATGCCCTTGGCCTGGCCGATGACGTCACGGCCGTCGACCGCGCGGCGCAGGTGGGCCGACTCGAGCTCCGCTGCGGCGACGGCCTCGGTGTGGGCCAGCGCCAGCGACGCGTGCGTGGCCAGCAGCAACGCGGTGTCGATCGCTCGGCCGTCGAACGCGCCGGGGGTGCGCGAGTAGATGTTGAGCGCGCCGGAGAGCCGGGGCGGACGGGCCTCCGGCAGCAGGGCGGTGGCCAGCACCGAGTGGTAGCCGTGCGCCGCGGCGGCCGGGCCGAACGCCGGCCACCGCGGGTCGCGGCCCAGGTCCTGCGACCAGCCGACGGCAGGCCCGTCCGGGCGGGCCGACTCCACGCAGGGGCCTTCGCCGTGGTCGTACTGCACCTGGTCGAGCTGCTCGGCGACCGGGTCCGTCTCGACGGGGGTGTGGTAGGTGCCGTCGGCGTCACGCAGGGTGACACTGACCAGGTCCGCGCCCGGCACGAGCGCGACGGCCGCCCCGACGACGAGCTTGAGCACCCCGGCGACGGTCGGCGTCACGTCGAGCAGGGTCCGCGTGAGGTCGGCGAACTGCCGGACCAGCGGCCCGGGCTCCGCCGGGCCGTCCTGCCCGAACCAGGCCCGGTCGCGGGCCCACTCCTCTTCGCCGACACTCATGGGGCTCTGCTGTCCTTTCCGATCGGGGTGGCGGACCTCCCATTCAACCCGATGCCGGGGCGCGCAGGGCGGCACGGGCCCGGTCGACGAAGCCCGGCCCCGGCCACAGCTGGTCGGCCTGCGGAACCCGGTCGGCCAGATCGGGGTGCGGCAGCGTCGCCGCCGCTTCCCGGGTCTCGAGGACCTCCCGGCCGAGTTCGGCCCGCCGCTCGGGGGAGCAGGTGCGCCGGAGCTCACGCACGGCCGCCGGGCCTTCCTCGCGGACGTGCTGCCGGGTGGCGCGGATCAGCCCGCCCAGCAGGCGCTCGAACCGCGTCTCCTGCGGGCCCACGCCTTCGAGCTGCCGCATCAGGCGGTCCGCCTCGGCGAGCTCGCCATCGCCGTCGAGGTGGGGTTCTTCGGCGACCGAATGCCGGACCAGCGCCGCGATCAGGTGATCGGCGAGGTCCTTGCGGTTCTCCGGGCTGCCTTGGCCGAGTTCGAGCTCGGTGCAGAGCCGGTCGAGTTCGCGGTGGTCGCCGTCGAGGACGGTCGTCAGGTCGGTTGCGGGCTGGTTGCCGTTCATGCACTCTCCTGGTCCGGGCTGGGGTCCGCTCGGGTTCGGAGAAGGGGATACCCGCTGCTCCGGCGCCGAATCCCGTGTCGGCCGCGATCCGGACGGGTACCACTACGGGTAACCGAGGCCCAGGGAGGACGAACCATGACAGCGCCGTCGCGGGTGATCGAACGCGAACGCAAGTACGAGCTCGTCGCGGGCAGCGGCGTGCCTCGGCTGGTCGGCGTCGCCGGCGTCGAAGCGCAGGAAGACCCGGTCGAGCACGTCCTGGACGCCTCCTACTACGACACCGGGACGTTCCGGCTGGCCCGCGCCGGCATCACGCTGCGGCGGCGCGTCGGCGGGCCGGACGCGGGCTGGCACCTGAAGCTGCCCGTGTCGGCCGACGAGCGGCAGGAGCTGCAGCTGCCGCTGGGTGGCGACCCGCACAAGGTGCCCGGCCGGTTCCGGCGGCTGGTGCAGGCGTACACGCTGGGGGAGAAGCTGGTGCCGATCGCGCACCTGCGGACCGACCGCTTCGCGCACCGGCTCGTCGGGGCCGGCGGCCGTACCGTCGCGGTGCTGACCGATGACCACGTGACCGGAGAGGCCGGTGGGGAGACCGCGCGGCTCGACGAGTGGCGGGAGCTGGAACTCGAGCTGGATCCGTCGGCCGAGCCCGGGTTGCTGGAGGAGTTCGACCGGGCGCTGGTCGCGGCCGGTGCGTCTGCCTCGCCCTGGTCTTCGAAGCTGCGACGGCTTGTCGGGGACCGGGTTCAGCCGTCGGCTCGCCTCGGTGAGAAGCCGACGGCCGGGGATGTCGTCGTTGCCGCGTTGCGCGAGCACTACGGGCGGTTGCAGCGGGCCGACATCGGGGTTCGGGTGGATGCCGAGGACTCCGTGCACCAGCTGCGGGTGGCCATTCGGAAGCTGCGGAGCACCCTTCGGACTTTCGGGTCGATCGTCGATCGTCGGGAGACCGCTGTTCTGGTTTCCGAGCTGCAGTGGCTGGGGCGGGAATTGTCGCCTTTCCGGGATACCGAGGTTGTCGAGGAGCGGTTGCGTCGGCAGCTTGATTCGTTGCCATCCGAGCTGGTTTTCGGTCCGCTGCGGCAGTTTCTCACCCGGCACTTCGCCCGGGAAGCTGCGGAAGGGCGGGGCCGGGCTCTTGCCGCTTTGACCGGGAAGCGGTATTTGCGGTTGCTGCGGGGGCTGGATGTGGTTGTCGAAGTTCCGCCGTTGACTCGGAAGGCGCGTAAGCCCGCCAAGGCCGGGTTGTGGAAGCCGTTGCGGAAGGCCGCTGCGAAGCTGCGCCGGGCCGAGGCCGGTGCTCGGGGGCTGTCCGGGGTCGAGCTCGAGGTTGCCTTGCACGATGTCCGGAAGAAGGCCAAGCGGGCTCGGTACGCCGGGGATCTTGTCAAGCCCGTTTATGGGAAGAAGGTCCGGGCCTGGCGGAAGAATGTGAAGGCTTTGCAGGGAACACTGGGGGAGCATCAGGATACTGTTGTCGGGCGGGAGGTTCTTCGGCAGCTTGCTGTTTCCGGGCATGGGGAAGGGCAGAATACTTTTACCTTCGGGGTGCTTTATGGGCGGGATTCTGCTCGGGCTGGTTCTCTTCGGGAGCGGTTCTCGGTTGAATGGGAGCGGGTTCGGGAGGGGAAGCGGCCTCGGTGGCTGAAGTAAGGCTGGGTGTTCTGCCGGGCTTTGTTCTGCCGTGGCTTTTACCCCCGCCGGCCCGAACGCGGTTTTGTAAACCGGCCGTGTGGTTGTGACACGGGGGTAATGCGTGCCTTGACACAGCCTCTCGGCCGCTGAGGCGGCTGCGTATCGGGTCGGCAGGGGGGTGTGGCCGGTCGGCCTTTGGCTGCCCGTTCTTTCTTAGGGCGTGAGTCGCCTTTGTGTGCAGCCCGCTTTTAGGCGTGGGGGGGGCGAGGCGGGGTCAGCCTTCGCCGGTGAGCTTTCCGCGCAGCTGCTCCAACGTCTGTGACAGCAGACGGGACACGTGCATCTGGGAGATGCCCACCCGGTCTGCGATCTGCGTTTGCGTCAGGCCGCCGAAGAAGCGCATCACCAGGATTGCCCTCTCGCGCTTCGGTAGTTCCTGCAAGAGGGGCTGGAGTGCCTCGTGGTTCTCGACCATTGCCATCTCGTGGTCCGGCTCGCCCATCGTGTCCGCCAGGGACAGCGCCTCCGCGTCGTCGTGGACCGGCTTGTCCACCGACAACGCCTGGTACGCGTTGCCCGCCAGGAGACCTTCGCGGACCTCGTCCACGTCGAGGTTCAGGTGCTCCGCCAGCTCGGTCGGGGTCGGGGCGCGGCCCAGGCGCTGGGACAGCACCGCCGAGCCCTGGCTCAGCGAGAGGTGGAGCTCCTTCAACCTGCGGGGTACCCGGACCGACCAGCCCGTGTCGCGGAAGTGGCGGCGGACCTCGCCCATGATCGTCGGGACCGCGAACGACAGGAAATCGTGGCCCCGGGTGGGGTCGAAGCGGTCCACCGCGTTGATCAGGCCGATCCTCGCCACCTGGACCAGGTCCTCGCGGGGCTCGCCGCGGCCGGAGAACCTCGTGGCGATGTGCTCGGCCAGCGGGAGGAGCTCGGTCACCAGCTTGCTCCGGACGACCTCCCGCCGGGGGTCACCGGGTTGCAGCTCGCCCAGTTCCTCGAACAGCGGCTCGCAGTGGGCGTACTCGTCCGGGCGGTGGAGGAGGGTTTTTCGCTCGTTGCTCACGCGCTCGTTCCCGGGTTGAGCACCAGCTCGATCGTGACGATGCCCGCCCCTCCACCCGGAAGCACGTCACAGTGCGCGGTCACGGACTTGCTGAGAGTAGTCAGCACATGCCAGCCGAACGTGCGGTCGCTGGGCGGCCGCGGGTCGGTCGAGCGGGTCGAGACGATCACGTGCAGGCCGTCGGGGGCCAAGCGGAAGCGGCACTGCAGCTGGGCGCCGAGCTCGGCGAGCTGCACCAGCTGCGCGCACGCCTCGTCGACGGCCATCTTGGCGTCGGCGATGGCGTCCAGCCCGAAGTCCGCGCGCGAGACCACGCCGTGGGTCAGCATGCGGACCAGGGGGATCTGCTCCGCCATCGCGGGGAGGCGCAGCTCGACGAGTTCGTCGAGGAGCTCGTCGACCGTCGGCTTGCTGCCGAACGAGCTGTCGCTTCGAGTTTCTTCCATGCGAAAAGTACTACCCATCCGGTGTAATGCTGACACTTCGTGATCAGGGGTTTCGGAGACGGTCACCGGCCCAGCGCCCGTTCGAGCTCCTTCTTGGTCATCTTCGAGCGGCCTTCGATGTTCTTCTTCTTCGCTTCGTTGTAGAGCTGGTCCCTCGTCGGGCCGCCCGGGCCCTTCCGGTTGCCGGACCGCTCGCCGCCGCGCTGCTGCGGCGACTTGTCCTTCAGCGACGTCTTGCTGGCCTGCCGGGATTCACCCGACTGCGCGCGGTTCTTGTTCACCGTCCGGGCCGCGATCTCCTTGGCCCGTTTCGTGCTCGCGCCGCGGTCCTCGGCGGAGTCCTTGATGTGCTCGTACTGGCGTTCGCGCTTGCCGCTCCACGACTGAGGCATGCCGGCTCCCTTCGTCTCGCGGGGTGGGTACCCGCTGCCTCCCGGAGCAAACGTCGCGGTCGTGGTTGGTTACCGCGCGCTGTACCCGGGTACGCGCAGGTTCGACCGTGAGGAGGCGCCGATGCGGATCGGCTACACCCTGATGACCGAACAGGCGGGCCCGGGCGACCTGGTCCGGTTCGCCGCCGGCGCGGAGCAGGCCGGCTTCGATTTCGAGGTCATGAGCGACCACTACTCGCCATGGCTGGACGAACAGGGCCACGCGCCCTACGCGTGGGCCGTGCTCGGCGCGGTCACCCAGGTGACCGAACGCGCCGAGCTGATGACCTACGTGACCTGCCCGACCATGCGCTACCACCCGGCGGTGGTCGCGCAGAAGGCGGCGACCATCCAGGCCCTTTCCGGAGGCCGGTTCACCCTCGGCCTCGGGGCGGGGGAGAACCTCAACGAGCACGTCATCGGCCGCGGCTGGCCGCCGGCCAACGTCCGGCACGAGATGCTCGCCGAGGCCGTGCAGATCATCGGCGGCCTGTTCGACGGCGGCTACTTCGACTACGAAGGCAAGCACTTCCGCGTCGACTCGGCGAAGCTGTGGGACCTGCCCGAGAAGCGCACGCCGATCGGCGTCGCGGTGTCCGGGTCGCAGTCGGTGCGGCGGTTCGCGCCGGTCGCCGACGCGATGATCGCCGTCGAGCCGAAGGCGGAGCTGTCCCAGGAATGGGACGCCACGAAGCTCGGTGGCGCGCCGAGCCGCAAGATCGGCCAGCTGCCGGTGTCGTGGGGCACCGACCGCGACGCCGCGGTGAAGCGCGCGCACGAGCAGTTCCGCTGGTTCGGCGGCGGCTGGAAGGTCAACGCCGAGCTGCCGGGACCGGCCGGGTTCGCCGGCGCGACGCAGTTCGTCCGCGAGGAGGACGTCGCCGGCTCGATCCCGTGCGGCCCGGACGTCGAGCCCATCGTCGAAGCCGTGCAGGAGTTCCGGAAAGCGGGCTTCACCGACGTGGCGCTGGTCCAGATCGGCGGTGACCAGCAGGAGGGCTTCCTCGACTTCGCCGAGAAGGAGCTGCTCCCGGCTCTGCGCGGGTAACGGCCTGCTCAGGCCGGTGCGGGGGCGGGCCGGTGCTCGGCGAGGGCCAGGCGCCGGTCCGCCCCGGTCACCCGCAGCGCCCGGCGGACCGCCGGGTTCGTCCCGGTGACCACCAGCAGCTCGGTGCCACCCTCCTGGGCCTGCAGGGCCGCGTGCAGCAGCACCCGCAGCCCCGCCACCCCGAGGAAGTCCACTTCGGACAGGTCGACCACCAGCCGCTCCGGCGTCGCCCACAGCCGGTCGGACAGCAGCGTGGCCAGGTGGCCGGCCGTCGCGCTGTCGAGGTCGCCGCGGGCGGTCACCAGTACCGCGTGCGGGGCGGGCCACGTCGTGCGCAGCCGCAGGTTCGGGTGCCGGGTGCGGAGGGGGTTCATGCCGGTTCGCCACCGTTCTGGTGCGGCGCGGCCGCAGCGCCGCGCTCCGGGGATGCGAGCGGCTGCTGGTTGAACCGTGTCACCGAGCCTGACCCCGGCGCCGCCGGCCCGCAACCGTCGTTGCTCCGAACGGGCGTGCGCCGCGCCGCGGCGGTGACCGCTCGTGCCCGGCGCGACCGGGATGCAGTAATGTCGCGCTGGACCCGTTAAAGCGCTAGCGGCCCACTAGTGGCGCGCGCCCGGGTCCTCCCTGGTTGAGAGCGCCCTGTCCGAAGAAAGAGGGGCGTCACCAGGATGACGGGCGGCCATGAGCAGCTCACCGCGCGGCTGGACGAAGTCACGCTCGCGATGGAGTCGCTGACCGCGATGCTGGACGGCGAGCTCGACCTCGGCCAGATGCTGCAGGCCGTGTGCGACCACGTCGTGCAGGTGGTGCCGGGCGCCGACATGGCCAGCATCACCCTGGTGCGCGACGGCGTGCCGGAGACGGTGGCCAGCACCGACCAGCGCGCGGTCAACTTCGACCGCGAGCAGTACCGCATCGGGGACGGGCCGTGCCTGCGCGCCGCCGAGACCGGACAGCCGGTCCGCGTCGGCGTCGGCGCGGTCGGGGACCTGTGGCCGCAGTTCGTCACGTCGGCCGAGCAGCTGGGCGTGGCCAGCTTCCTCGCCGCGCCGCTGACGGTGGACGAGGACATGTCCGGCGCGGTCAACCTCTTCGGCTTCGGCGAGCACGGCTTCAGCGAGCTGGGCACCAAGATCCTCGAGCTGTACACGGCGACGGTCGTCATCGGCCTGCGCAGCGCCCGCCGGTACTTCGCGGCCCGCGAGCTGGTCGACCAGCTGAACCGCGCGCTGGAGACCCGCGCGGTGATCGACCAGGCCAAGGGGATCCTGATGGCGGCCCACCGCATCACGGCCGAGGAGGCCTTCCAGCGCCTGGTGAAGCGATCCCAGGACGGCAACCGCAAGCTCCACGAGGTCGCCGCGGAGTTCGTGGCCGCGGTCGCCACCACCGCCTGACGCACCGCCCGTACCTGGACGGTCGGCTCGCGTACCCGGACGGTCGGGCCGCGTACCTGCAAGGTCGGACAGCAAGCCGACCGTCCCAGTACGCAGACCGACCCTTCGGGTACGCAGTCCGACCGGCTGGGTACGCAGGCCGACCCTCCGGGTACGGAGGTCGACCGGCTGGGCCGGGCGGGTCAGCCGGCGGGGACTTCGTCGGGGGGTGCGTCGGACTCGACCGGGGCCGGTTCCGGGCGGTGCTTGCTGCGCTGGCACGTCGTGCAGACCAGGGTGCGGCCCAGCACCGTGCCGTCGTCGGCGACCACCTGGGCCACGTGCATCGTCGGGAAGCCGCAGACCTCGCAGGGCAGTGAGCCGTCTTCGCGGCTGATGCGGAGCTGGGTGCCCATCCGGCCTCCTGCTGTGACGTGGCTCTCACCACCTTGCCCGTGTCCGCGGCCCAACCCGGCCGAATTCACTCGTTCGGCCTAGTCGTGTCGGATCTTCGGTGACACCTGTGTCGCCCGCGGTGAACCTGGGTAACCCGCCCGCGAACCACCCGCCGGAGGGGAGCGAAACATGCGAGACAAGCGGAACGACCTGCGGCCGGTGTCGGACCTCCTGGTCGACGGCACCGACTCGCCGGAGCTGGAGCACGTGCGCCACAAGGCCGCGCTGGCCGTGGCGGCGCGGGCGAAGGACCCCGAGGACTGCGCGCGGCTGCTGGAGATGCTGGGCCTGCACCGGAGCGGCCGCCGCAGCAGCGACGTCGCCTGAGCGCGGGGAGGACGACATGGCCCGACCGGTGTGGAGCGGCGCGCTGAGCCTGGGTCTGGTCACCGTGCCGGTGGAGCTGTACCCGGCGGTGGCGGACCACACGATCCACTTCCACCAGTTCGAGCGCGGCACGTCGGACCGGATCCGCAACCGCCGCGTCAACGAGCGGACCGGCGAAGAGGTCACCCAGGGCGAGATCGTCAAGGGCTACGACCTCCGCGGCGGCGACCACGTGCTCGTCGAACCGGACGAGCTCGACGAGATCGCGCCCGAGCGCTCGCGCCGGATCGACATCGAGCAGTTCGTCGAGCTCGACGAGATCGACCCGTGGTTCTTCGACAAGACGTACTGGCTCAAACCGGCGAAGGAGGACTTCGCCAAGGCGTACGGCCTGCTGCTGCAGGCGATGGACCGCAGCGAGAAGGCGGGCGTCGCGAAGTTCGTGTTGCGCGGCAAGGAGTACCTCGCCGCCGTCCGGGCCGGCGAGGACGTCATGGTGCTCAACACGCTGCACTTCGTCGCCGACCTGCGGAAGCCGAAGGACGTCATGGGGGAGCTGCCGTCCCTGCCGAAGCCGCGGCCCAAGGAACTCGACATGGCGCTCGCCCTGGTCGACGAGATGACCGCGCCGTGGAAGCCCGAGGACTACCGCGACGAGTACTCGAAGCGCGTCGAAGAGCTGATCAAGGCGAAGGAAGCCGGCAAGGAGATCGCCCACGAGGAGGAGCCGGAGCCCTCCGCCGACGTCGTCGACCTGTTCGAGGCGCTCTCGCGCAGCGTGAAGAACCGCAAGAGCGGCGGCAAGGAACCGAAGAAGAAGGCCGCGAAGAAGCCGAAGCAGCCGGAATTGGCCGAGCTGTCGAAGTCCGAGCTCGACAAGCTGGCCCGCGAGCAGGGCGTGAAAGGCCGGTCGAAGATGACGCGCGCCGAGCTGGAGAAGGCCCTGAAGGCGTCGTGACCGGCTACCGCAGCAGTTTCGCCGCGGCCCGCAGATCGGCGACGAAGCCCGCGTAGGCGTCTTCGCGGTCCGGTGCCCGGAGCACCGCCGACGGGTGGACCGTCGCCACGGCCGAGGGCACCAGGCCGGCCAGCTCCTCCGGCGGCTCCACCGGCTCACCGCGGTGGGCGGTGAGCCGGAACTTCGGGCCCAGCAACGACTGCGCGGCCGTCGCGCCCAGCAGCAGCACCAGCTCCGGGCGCACCGCGCGCAGCTCGGCCAGCAGCCACGGGCGGCAGGCGACCACCTCGGTCCGGCCCGGCTTCTGGTGGATCCGGCGCTTGCCGCGCTCGTCGCGCTTGAACTTGAAGTGCTTGACCGCGTTGGTGACGTACAGCGAGCCCCGGTCGAAGCCCGCTTCTTCGAAGGCACGGTCCAGCAGCTTCCCGGCGGGTCCGACGAACGGCTCGCCCGCCAGGTCCTCCTTGTCGCCCGGCTGCTCGCCGACGACGAGGACCCGCGCCCCGGCCGGGCCTTCGCCGAAGACGGTCTGGGTGGCGTCCTGGAAGAGGTGACAGCCCTGGCAGCCGGACGCCGCCGACCGCAACCGGTCGAGATCGGTGGTGTCCGGCGGCTCGGCACCGCGGGAATCCGGCATGTGGCGGGAAATTCCCCCTCCGGTACGGGGGTAAACCCGCCCGGCCGGGGTAGCCGGAGGGCAACGGACCGGAAGGAAGGAGTTCAGGATGACCACCGCACGCGACATCATGACTCCGGACGCGACCTGCGCCCGCGAGTCCGACACCGTGCACGACGCCGCGGTCACGATGGCGCAAAAGGACGTCGGCGCCCTGCCGATCTGCGGCGAGGACAACCGGCTCAAGGGCATGATCACCGACCGCGACATCGTGGTGAAGGTGCTGGCCGAGGGCAAGGACCCGCGCGCCCTGCACGTCGGCGAGCTCGCCCAGGGCGAGGTCGTGACGATCGGCGCGGACGACGACGCGCAGGAGATCCTGCGCACGATGTCCGAGCACCGGGTCCGCCGGCTGCCGGTGATCGACGGGCACGAGCTGGTCGGGATCGTCGCGCAGGCCGACGTGGCCAGGGCGCTGTCGAACCCGAGCACCGGCGAGCTGGTCGAGGCCCTTTCCTACGACTGAGCCCGCCCCGCACACCGAACGGCCGCCCGTGGCGACACGGGCGGCCGTTTCGTGTGTGTCAGGCTTGGTCCGCCGTCGGCGCAATGTCCTCAGTGGACTCCCGCACCGACTCGGCGTGGGCGATGTGCCAGGCCACCAGCGCGCCCGCGCTCACCGTGCCCCAGAGCACCAGTTCGGCGTCGCGGGCGAAGAGGCCGACGACGAGCATCACCACCGCGGTGATGTCGCACAGCACCAGCAGCAGCGGCCACCGCCGGAGCGAGCGCAGCTTGCGGCCGCTGAAGGCGGCGGCGAACGCGGGATCGCTCGCCTGCAGCTCCGCCTCGATCTCGCGCAGGACGTGGCGTTCACGATCCGGGAGCATGGGGGGCCTCCTCGCCTCGGCTATCGGACTGGATACCCGGTTTCCCGGCTTCCGAAGCGGGAAACTCAGTGGTTGTCGCGGGGGATGCCCTTGGTCGCGGCGATCCGCTGGTAGGCCACGGCCGGGCGCAGCACCATGCCGTCGCACAGCTGGTCGACCATCGACCGCTGGATCTCCTGCCACGGCGTCTGCGATTCCGGCACCGGGTAGCCGCCCGCCTCGGCCAGCTCCCGGTGGCGCCGCGCGAGTTCGTCGTCGGGGATCAGCACGTCCGCGGTGCCGGCGCCGAGGTCGATCCGGACCCGGTCCCCGGTCCGCAGCACGGCGAGCCCGCCACCGGCCGCGGCTTCGGGGGAGGCGTTGAGGATCGACGGCGAGCCGGAGGTGCCCGACTGGCGGCCGTCGCCGAGGCACGGCAGCTCGTGCACGCCCCGCTTGATCAGCGCCGCGGGCGGCCGCATGTTGACCACCTCCGCCGAGCCCGGGTAGCCGAGCGGGCCCGTTCCGCGCATCACCAGCAGCGTGTGCTCGTCGACGCCGAGATCCGGGTCGTCGATGCGCGCGTGGTAGTCCTCGGGACCGTCGAACACGACCGCGGTGCCTTCGTAGACGCCCCCAGCAAGGTACCGCCGGCGGAACTCCGGCGAGATCACGCTGGACTTCATGATCGCCGCGTCGAACAGGTTGCCCTTCAGCACGAGGAACCCGGCGTCCGGGGTGAGGGCGGTGTCGAAGGTCCGGATGACGTCCCGGTCGCCGGCCTCGGCGTCGCGGCAGTTCTCGCCGAGGGTGCGGCCGTTGACGGTCGGTGCGTCCTCGTGGATCAGCCCGTGCCGCATCAGCTCGTGCACCACGGCCGGGACGCCGCCGGCGCGGTGGAACTCCTCGCCGAGGTACTTGCCCGCGGGCTGCAGGTCGACCAGCAGCGGGACGGCGTGCCCGAGCCGCTGCCAGTCCTCGAGCGGCAGGTCCACGCCGACGTGCCGGGCGATCGCGCCGAGGTGGATGGGGGCGTTGGTCGAGCCCCCGATCGCGGAGCTCACCACGATGGCGTTCTCGAACGCCTCGCGCGTCAGGATGTCCGACGGCTTGAGGTCCTCGCGGACCAGCTCGACGATCCGCAGCCCGGTCCGGTAGGCCATCCGCGCCCGGTCCCGGTGCGGCGCGGGGATGGCGGCGCAGCCGGGCAGGCTCATCCCGAGGGCTTCGGCGAGCGCGTTCATCGTCGACGCCGTGCCCATCGTGTTGCAGTGCCCTGGCGAGGGCGCCGAGGACGCGACGAGCTCCATGAACCCGGCGTCGTCGATCTCACCGGCGGCGAGCAGCTCCCGCGCCTTCCAGATGATGGTGCCCGAGCCGGTGCGCTCGCCGTTGAACCAGCCGTTGAGCATCGGGCCCCCGGACAGCACGATGGCCGGGATGTCCACGGTCGCGGCGGCCATCAGGCACGCCGGGGTGGTCTTGTCACAGCCGGTGGTGAGCACGACGCCGTCGATGGGGTAGCCGTAGAGCGTCTCGACCAGGCCGAGGTAGGCGAGGTTCCGGTCGAGGGCCGCGGTCGGGCGCTTGCCGGTCTCCTGGATGGGGTGCACCGGGAACTCGATGGCGATCCCGCCCGCTTCGCGGATGCCTTCGCGCGTCCGGTGGGCCAGCTGCAGGTGGTGGCGGTTGCAGGGGGTGAGGTCGGAGCCGGTCTGCGCGATCCCGATGATCGGCTTGCCGGACTGCAGCTCCTCCCGGGTGACGCCCCAGTTCATGTACCGCTCGAGGTAGAGCGCGGTCATCCCGGGGTCGGCGGGGTTGTCGAACCAAGCTTCGCTGCGCAGTCCCATACCGGCCAGTCTGGCGGCGCGGTTCGCGGAATGCACGTACTCGCGGGCTGCGGTGCGGGACTTGTCCGGGCCGGAGGTCCTCGGCCGCGACGGGTCGCGGCCGGCGCAGCGAGGACCGCGTCGGCCGCGAAGGCCGGCGCCCGGGCCGCCGCCGAGAACCTGGTGCTTGCCACGCGCAGCCGAGGCCGCGGCGCGGTTCGCGGAATGCACGTACTCGCGTCCGTGGAGGCCACCCGCGCCGGTGGCCTCCACGGTTCGCGGTCAGCCCAGCCCGTTGAGGCCGATCACCCGGGAGTACCAGTGGGCACTCTGCTTGGGCGTCCGCCGCTGCGTCGCGTAGTCCACGTGGACCAGGCCGAACCGCTTCGCGTAGCCCTCGGCCCACTCGAAGTTGTCCAGCAGCGACCAGTAGAAGTACCCGCGCAGGTCGACGCCCGCCTGGATCGCGTCGTGCGCGGCCCGCAGGTGGGAGTCGAGGAACGCGACGCGGTCGGTGTCGACGATGTCGCCGCCGTCGGAGACCACGTCGGGGTAGGCCGCTCCGTTCTCCGTGATGTACAGCGGTACCGAACGGTAGCCGCGGTGCACCTGCAGGAGGGACTCGGTCAGCCCGGCCGGCTGGACCTCCCAGCCCGAGTCGGTGCGGGGGGCCGCCGGGTCCGGGACGAAGTGCACGTCGGCGGCGCCCACCCACTCCGGGCCCGCCGGCTCGCTGCCCGGCACCGGGCGGCCCGCGACGCGGTAGTCGCGGTAGTAGTTCACGCCCAGCCAGTCGACGTGCGCGGCGATGACCGCCGCGTCCTCGTCGCGGACCACCTCGCCGAGGCCGAACGGCTCGAGGTCGGCGACCAGGTCGTCCGGGTAGCCGCCGCGCAGCACCGGGTCGAGGAACAGCCGGTTCTGCAGGCCGTCGATCCGCCGGGCCGCCGCGACGTCGGCGACGTTCGCCGGGTCGTGCGGCGCGACCGGGTACAGGTTCAGCGTGATGCCGGCCTGGGTGCCCGGGGCGTGCCGCCGGATGATGTCCATCGCCAGGCCGTGACCCAGCAGCAGGTGGTGCGTGGCGGCGACGGCCGCCGGGTGGTCGGTGCGGCCGGGCGCGTGGATGCCGCCCGCGTAGCCGAGCATCGCCGCGCACCACGGCTCGTTGAGCGTCGACCAGCTGGCGACGCGGTCGCCCAGCCGCTCCAGCACGGTCTCGGCGTACTCGGCGAACCGGTAGGCGGTGTCCCGGTTCGCCCAGCCGCCCTGCTCCTCCAGCGTCTGCGGCAGGTCCCAGTGGTAGAGCGTCGCCCACGGCTGGATCCCGGACTCGAGCAGGCAGTCGACCAGGCGGTCGTAGAAGGCCAGCCCGGCGGTGTTCGCCTCGCCGCCGTCCGGCCGCACCCGAGGCCAGGCCAGCGAGAACCGGTAGGCCCCGAGGTTGAGCCGGCGCATCAGCCCGACGTCTTCGGAGTACCGCCGGTAGTGGTCGGCCGCCGGTTCGCCGTTGTCGCCGCCCCGGACCGCACCCGGGCGGCGGGCGAAGGCGTCCCAGACCGAGTCGGTGCGCCCGTCGGCCGTCGTGGCCCCTTCCACCTGGAAGGCCGCGGTGGCGGCGCCCCAGACGAAGCCGGGCGGGAACATCAACGCGGTCTCTGCCCGGACGTTCTCGGCCCGAACGCTGTCGGGATGTACGGACATGTTCACCCTTTCACGGCACCTTGCATGATCCCGGCCACGATCTGGCGGCCGAGGAGGACGAAGACGATGAGGATGGGGATGGTGGCCAGAGTCGTGCCGGCCAGGACGAGCGAGTAATCGACGTAGTAGCCGCTCTGCAGCTTCTCCAGGGCCACCTGGACGGTGGGGTTGCCGGCGTCCAGCACGACGAGCGGCCACAGGAAGTCGTTCCACGACATCATGAACGTGAACATCGCGAGGATCGCCGCGGCCGGGCGCACCGCGGGCATGCAGACGTTCCAGAAGATCCGGATCATGCTGCAGCCGTCGACGCGCGCGGCCTCGATGAGCTCGTACGGCAGAGCGTCCACTGTGTACTGACGCATCCAGAACACCCCGAACGCGGTGACCAGGTTGGGCACGATCACCGCCTCGAGGTGCCCGGCCCAGCCCAGCTCCGACATCGCGATGAACAGCGGGATGATGCCGAGCTGGGTCGGCACGGCGAGCGTGACGACGATGAACACGAACAGCCCGTTCTTCCCGCGGAACCGCAGCTTGGCGAAGGCGAACCCGGCCAGCGACGAGAACAGCACCGTGGTCAGCGTGACCGTCCCGGAGACGATGACGCTGTTGGCCAGCGCCTTCCAGAACGGCACGCTGTCGAAAACGCGCTGGGCGTTCGCGAAGAAGTTCCCGCCGGGCAGGAACGGCGGGATGCGCTCGGTGAGCACCCCGTTGTCGCGGCTGGCCACCAGGAACGACCAGTAGAACGGGAACAGCGAGCCGAGCACGAAGATCGCCAGCACGACGTAGGTCGCCTTGCGCGGCCTGCCGAGCGTGGCGACGCTCTTGCGCAGCCCGGTCTGGAGGGTTGTCATTTCTTCTTCACCGCCGGAGTACGGGCGAGCCGGCCGGTGAGGAAGAAGTTCACCAGCGCGATGAGCACGATGACGAGGAACAGCACCCAGGCGATCGCCGAGGCGTAGCCGAGGCTCGAGTTCTCGAACGCCATCTGGTACAGGTACAGCGTCACGGTCTGGAACTGGTTGGTCGAACCGCCGTTGTTCGACCCCGGCATGGCGTCGAACAGCTTGGGTTCGGTGAAGATCTGCAGGCCGCCGATCGTCGAGGTGATGGTGACGAAGATCAGCGTCGGCTTCAGCAGGGGCAGCGTGACGTTGAAGAACCGGCGCCACAGGCCCGCGCCGTCGATCAGCGCCGCCTCGTGGAGCTCCTTCGGAATGGCCTGCATGGCCGCCAGCACGATCAGGGCGTTGTAGCCGGTCCAGCGCCAGTTCACCATGATCGCGATGGCCACGTGGCTGGCGAACCGGTTGGCCTGCCAGTCGATCGGGTCCAGCCCGAGGGTCTGCAGCACGCCGTTGATCAGCCCGTACTTCGAGCCGAACAGGTTGGCGAAGATGATCCCGATCGAGACGAGGCTGGCCGCGTACGGGAGCAGGATGCCGACCCGCCAGCCGGTCGCACCGCGCAGCCGGGCACCGAGCAGCGCGGCCAGCATCACCGCGATGATCAGCTGCGGAACGCTGGAGAGCAGGAAGATGCTGATCGTGTTGACCAGCGCGTTCCAGAACTGCGAGTCGGCGAACAGGTCCTTGTAGTTGTCGACGCCGATGAAGTCCGGGTCGTCACCCCCGGCCTTCCACTTGAACAGCGAAACGTAAGCGGTGTAGAGCAGCGGGAACAGGCCGACGATCCCGAACACGATGAAGAACGGTGCGACGTAGAGGTACGGCGACACCTTGACGTCCCACCGGCTCAACCGGTGACGGAAGGTGGGCCGGGGAGACACCCGCTCCCCGGCCTTACTCCCTTCTGGCGCGACCTTGTCGATGACGGTCATCAGCTCAGCGCGTGATCTTCTTCGCGGACTCGACCATCTGGTTCCAGCCGTCCGCGGCCGACTTGCCCTGCTCGACCGCCTGCAGGGCCGGGCTCGAGGCGTTTTCCTGGATCTGGCCGTCGCCGGGGCCCTTGTACTGCGGCTTCTGGACCTTCTTGGCCTGCTCGGCGAACAGCTCACCGATCTTGGCGCCGCCGAAGTAGGCGTCGGTCTGGCTGAGCAGGGCCGGGTCGGTCAGCGCCTTGACCTGGCTGGGGAAGTTGCCCTTCGCCTGGAACGCCTTGATCTGCTGCTCCGGCGCGGTCAGCCACGCGGCCAGCTCGGCGGCTTCCTTCGGGTGCTTCGACTGGGTCGGCACGGTCAGGTACGAGCCGCCCCAGTTGCCGCCGCCGCCCGGGAAGGCCGCGGTGACGGCCCACTTGTTCGCGTTCTCCGGGCCCGCCTGCTCCTTGATCACGCCGAGCATCCAGGACGGGCACACCTTCGTGGCGAACGCGCCCTGCTTGAAGCCGGTGTTCCACTCGGGGCTGAACGCGGTGAGCTTGGCGGACTCGCCCTTGGCGACCGCGTCGGTCACCTTGGTCCAGGCGTCCTTGATGCCCTGGTTGGACTCGACGGCCAGCTTGTCGTCGGTGTTGATGTAGCCCTCGGGCAGCTGGTTGACCATGGCGTTGAAGTTCTGCGCGGCCGAGTCGAACCAGGCCTTGCCGGTCTTCTTCGAGTAGTCCGCGCCGGCCTGGAAGTAGCTGTCCCAGGTGGCGAACAGCGGCTTGACGGCTTCGGGGTCGTCCGGCAGGCCGGCGTTCTTGAACATGTCCTTGCGGTAGCACATCGCGAGCGGCCCGATGTCGGTGCCGTAGCCGATGACCTTGCCGTCCTTGGTCTTGGCGGCGTCGTACTTCCAGCCGAGCCAGCGGTCGGGGGAGGCGTCGGCCGGCCCGATCTTGCTCAGGTCGTTGAACTTCGACCCCTTGTCGAGGAAGTCCGACAGGTGGCCCTCTTCCAGCGCCGTGACGTCGGCGAGGCCCGAGCCGGCGGCCAGCTTGGTGGTGAGCTCCTGGTGGTAGGGGCCGCCCTGACCGGTCTTGCGGTGGGTGATCTTGATGTTGGGGTGCAGCCGCTCGTATTCCGGGATGAGGGCCTCGTAGCCGAACTCGGTGAAGGTGGCCAGCGTCAGGTCCACGTGCTCGTTGGGAGCCGCCGCGGCCGGGGTCTGCTGGTCACCACCGCCTCCGTTGCAGGCCGTGGCGCCGAGCGCCGTCATCGTGATGCCCAGTGCCAGGACCAGGCTGTTCCGGATCGTTCTCACGTGTCCAACCACCTTGTTGACGGGAATGAGCGCTCTCACTGCTGGGAGCCGATCTGGGAGCGCTCCCAGGTGTGGCAGAGTCTGCTGGGGGTGTTCACCCGTGTCAAGGGGTTGTAACCGGAGCGTTTCCTGCGAGGAGCGCTCCCGGACGCGCGGGGGCGTGAACGTTAAGCTGAGACGGTCAGAGTTGCAGAGGGTGAGCGAGGGCGGTGCCGTGGGGCCTCGAGCAGGCGATGAAGAACGGCCGACACTGGAGGACGTCGCGGCGTTCGCCGGCGTTTCGCGGTCGACGGCGTCGCGGGCGTTGAACGACGACGCCTACGTCAGCGCGGCGGCGCGGGAGAAGGTCCTCGCCGCGGCCCGCGACCTGGGCTATTCGCCGAACCAGGCGGCCCGCTCGCTGGTCACGCGCCGCACCGGCGCGGTCGCGGTGGTGCTGTCGGAGCCGGAGTCACGGCTGCTCGACGACCCGTACCGCGCCGCCGTCATGCGAGCCGGCTACCGCGAGCTGGCCGACGTCGGCCGCCAGATGGTGCTGATCTTCAGTGACATCCGCGAAGACCTGAGCCGCACGGTCCGGTTTCTCGAGGGCGGCCACGTCGACGGCGCGCTGGTGTTCGCGCCGCACCGGGCCGACCCGCTGCCCAAGGCGCTGCGGCTGCTGCGCATCCCGGTGGTGTTCGGGGGCCAGGCGGCCGGCATCCGCCGGGGCGTGCACGTCGTCGACTTCGACAACGAGGGCGGCGCCCGCCTGGCGGTCCAGCACCTGGTCGCGGCCGGGCGGCGGCGGATCGCCACGATCGCGGGCCCGCAGGACCAGAGCGCCCCGATCGACCGGCTCGCCGGCTGGCGCAAGACCCTCCTCGACGCCGGGCTCGACCCCGCCGACCTGGCCGAAGAGGCCGACTTCACCCTTTCGGGCGGGGCGAACGCGATGTCGGCCCTGCTGAGCAGGCACCCCGACCTCGACGCGGTGTTCGTCGCGAGCGACATGATGGCGGTCGGGGCGTTCCGCACCCTCGGCGCGACCGGCCGGCGCATCCCCGACGACGTCGCGGTGGTCAGCTTCGACGACAACGCCACCCTGGCCCCGGCCATGGACCCGCCGCTGACGTCGGTCCACCAGGACCCCCGCGAGCAGGTCCACGCGATGGTGGAAACCCTGATGCAGCTGCTCGACGACCAGAACCTGAAGCCGCGGCAGCACATCCTCCCGGTCTCCCTGGCGGTCCGCGCCTCGAGCTGACCGCCCGTGTCGTCCACCCGGATACGCGTGTCGTCCGTCGGGGCACGTGTGTCGTCCGGCTGCGTCCGGGCGGCCGTCGTGCCGCACCGGACGGCACTTGTCCATGGGTGGACGACACGCGTACCGGAATGGACGACACACCGCCATGACTCGATGGGTGGGAACGTTCCGGCCCGAGATGCACGCCTTTGGCGGTAAACGGCGTTTTCTCGGTACTTTAGGTGACCGATTCGCTGGGCTGAACGGGTGATGGCGCACCTTAAGGGTGCGGCTGTTCAGGAGCGTTCAGTTGTCCGGCGCTCGCCGGGCGCGCAAGTGTGACATCCGCGGTCGCGGTGTCCTTCTGACTCGATTCTTTACATCCAGGTTTCCGGCTGGCTACCGTCTGCGCCTGGAAGCGCTCCCAGATCGCTGGCTCCCTACGGACAAAGGAGTTCCGCAGCCATGCGTTCCTCTCCTCGAAAGCGCGCCCGTGCGCTGGCACTGGCCTCGGCCGTGCTGGCGGTCACGGGCGCGGTGGTCGCCCCACCACCGGCGCTCGGCGCCGACATCGCCTGTTCCGTCACCTACACCACCAACGACTGGGACACCGGGTTCACCGCCAACGTCTCGCTGCGCAACGACGGAGCTCCGTTCGACAGCTGGAAGGTCGGCTGGACGTTCCTGGACGGCCAGAAGGTCCAGCAGGGCTGGAGCGCCACCTTCGCCCAGTCCGGCGCCGCGGTGACCGCGACGAACCTGTCCTACAACGGCCACCTGGGCACCGGGGCCAGCACGTCGTTCGGGTTCAACGGCTCCAAGGGCTCGGCCAACCGGCCGCCGACGGACTTCTCGGTCAACGGCACCGCGTGCACCGGCGCCAACAAGGCGCCGACGGTCACCCTGACCGCGCCGTCCTCGACCGGCACCTACTACGCCCCGGCGACGATCCCGCTGGCCGCGACGGCCGCCGACAGCGACGGCACGGTGAGCAAGGTCGAGTTCTACGCCGGTGACACGCTGCTGGCCACCGACACGGCCGCGCCGTTCGAGGGCAGCTGGGGCAACGTCCCGGCCGGCACCTATTCGATCACCGCGAAGGCCTACGACAACAAGGGCGCGAGCACGACCTCCAGCCCGGTCAGCGTGAAGGTGCTCTCCGGGCCGACGATCGTGGCCACCCCGGCGACCGCGCAGGTCAAGCAGGGCGGCACGACGACGTTCGCCGTCTCCCTCGCCGGCGCCCCGTCCGCGCCGGTCACCGTCGCCGTCGCGCGCACGGCCGGGAGCACGGACCTCACCGCGTCCCCGGCGAGCCTGACGTTCACGGCGTCGAACTGGAACGTGCCGCAGAACGTCACGGTCGCCAGCGCCGACAACGGCGGCGACCTGGGCAGCGCGACCTTCACCGCGAGCAGCAGCGGCTACACCGCGGCCACCGTGACGGTCAACGAGATCTCGTCGTCCACATCGGACTATCAGCTCGCGTTCCTCACGCAGTACAACAAGATCAAGGACCCGAACAACGGGTACTTCCGCAAGTTCGGCAACATCCTGGTGCCCTACCACTCGATCGAGACGCTGATCGTCGAGGCGCCGGACCACGGCCACGAAACGACGTCGGAGGCGTTCAGCTACTACCTCTGGCTGGAGGCGTCCTACGGCCGGGTGACCGGTGACTGGGCCCCGTTCAACCAGGCGTGGACGTCGATCGAGACGTACGCGATCCCGTCGGCGGCCGACCAGCCGGGCAACTCCGGCTACAACGCCAGCAAGCCGGCCACCTACGCCGCGGAGTACCCGAGCCCGAAGAACTACCCGTCGCAGCTGCAGTCCAACGTCTCGGTCGGGGCCGACCCGATCGCGGCGGAGCTGAAGGCGGCCTACGGCTCGCCGGACGTCTACGGCATGCACTGGCTGCTCGACGTGGACAACATCTACAAGTTCGGCCACTGCGAGGACGGCACCAACACCGCGCCGGCGTTCATCAACACCTTCCAGCGCGGCTCGCAGGAATCGGTGTGGGAGACGGTCACCCAGCCCAGCTGCGACCTGCTGAAGTTCGGCGGCAAGAACGGGTACCTCGACCTGTTCACCGGGGACTCCTCCTACGCCAAGCAGTGGAAGTACACCGACGCCCCCGACGCGGACGCCCGGGTCGTGCAGGTGGCCTTCCAGGCCGAGAAGTGGGCACAGGCCCAGGGCAAGAGCGCCGATGTCGCGGCCGTGCTGAAGAAGGCCTCGAAGATGGGCGACTACCTGCGGTACTCGCTGTTCGACAAGTACTACAAGAAGATCGGCAACTGCGTCGGCGCCTCGAGCTGCCCGGCCGGCACCGGCAAGGAGAGCGAGCACTACCTGATTTCGTGGTACTACGCGTGGGGCGGCTCGGCCGACACGGCCAGCTCCTGGGCGTGGCGGATCGGCGACGGTGCGGCGCACCAGGGGTACCAGAACCCGCTGGCCGCGTACGCGTTGTCCGCCGATGCGGGCCTGAAGGTCACTTCGTCGACCGGTGCCACCGACTGGGCGACCAGCCTGAACCGGCAGATGGAGTTTCTGCAGTGGCTGCAGTCGTCCGAAGGCGGCCTCGCCGGCGGCGCGACCAACAGCTGGGACGGCCAGTACGGCACCCCGCCCGCGGGCACGCCGACGTTCTACGGGATGTACTACGACTGGCAGCCGGTCTGGCACGACCCGCCGAGCAACCAGTGGTTCGGCTTCCAGACGTGGGGCATGGAGCGGATCGCCGAGTACTACCAGGCGACCAACGACCCGCGGGCCAAGAAGATCCTCGACAAGTGGGTGCCCTGGGCGATCGCGAACACCACGGTCGGGGCGGGTGGCAGCTTCCAGATCCCGTCCGACCTGACCTGGAGCGGCGCGCCGGACACCTGGAACGCCACCAGCCCGGGTGCGAACACCGGCCTGCACGTCGCGGTGAAGAACTACAGCCAGGACGTCGGGGTCGCGGCCTCGCTCGCCAAGACGCTGCTCTACTACGCGTCCGGGTCGAGCAACGCCCAGGCCAAGACGGTCGGGGAGCAGCTGCTGAACGCCCTGTCGGCGAACACCGACACCAAGGGCATCGCGGTGCCGGAGACCCGGTCGGACTACGACCGGTTCGACGACAAGTACAACGCCACCACCGACCAGGGGCTGTACGTGCCCTCCGGCTGGACCGGCACCATGCCGAACGGCGACGCGATCAACTCCAGCTCCACGTTCCTGTCCATCCGGTCGTTCTACAAGAACGACCCGCAGTGGCCGAAGGTCCAGGCCTACCTGGACGGCGGGGCCGCGCCGACGTTCACCTACCACCGGTTCTGGGCGCAGTCGGAGATCGCCACGGCGTTCGCCGCGCACGTCGCCCTGTTCGGCTGAGAGGCACTTGATGAAGCGACTGCTCTCGCTGGTGGTCGCCGCACTGGTCGGGGGCGCCGTTCTCACGGCGTCCCCGGCCACCGCGGCCCCCGAAAGCACGGCCGCGGCCGGGACCGGCACCGGGTTCTGGCACGCGTCCGGATCCCGGCTGTTCGACGCGACCGGTGCGCCGGTCCGGATGACCGGGATCAACTGGTTCGGTGCGGAGACGGCCAACTACTCGCCGCACGGGCTGTGGAGCCGCAACTACCGGGACATGCTCGACCAGATGGCCGGGCTCGGGTACAACACGCTGCGGCTGCCGTACTCGAACCAGCTGTTCGACGCCGGGTCCGCACCGGTCAGCATCGACCAGGTGGCGAACCCGGACCTGCAGGGCCTGTCCGGCCTGCAGGTGCTCGACAAGATCGTCGCCTACGCCGGCACCAAGGGCATGCGCGTGCTCCTGGACCGGCACCGGCCGGACTCCGGCGCGCAGTCCCCGCTCTGGTACACCGGCGCCTACTCGGAAAGCCGGTGGATCTCCGACTGGACGATGCTGGCCCAGCACTACCAGGGCAACCCCACGGTGATCGGCGCGGACCTGCACAACGAACCGCACTCGATCCAGGGTGGCGGGGGCGCGTGCTGGGGCTGCGGCGACACCGCGACCGACTGGCGGCTCGCCGCCGAACGGGCGGGCAACGCGGTGCTCGCGGCGAACCCGGACTGGCTGATCGTGGTCGAAGGCGTCGATTGCGTCGCCGGCACCGGCGATCCGGAGTGCGGCTGGTGGGGTGGCAACCTCTCCGGGGCGAAGCAGTTCCCGGTGCGGCTGTCCAAGCCGGACAAGCTGGTGTACTCCGCGCACGAGTACGCGACGTCGGTGTTCGCCCAGAAGTGGTTCTCCGATCCGGCGTTCCCGGCGAACCTGCCCGCGCTGTGGGACCACTTCTTCGGCTACCTGCAGAAGCAGAACATCGCGCCGGTGCTGCTCGGCGAGTTCGGCTCGACGCTCGCCGACCCGCGCGACAAGGTCTGGCTGCAGGAGCTGATGAAGTACGCCGGCACCGGCACGTCCGGGATGAGCTTCACCTACTGGTCGTGGAACCCGAACTCGGGCGACACCGGCGGCATCCTCAACGACGACTGGACCACGGTCAACCAGACCAAGCAGGCGATCCTGCAGCCGTACCTGATCCCGCCGGTGGGCTCGGGCGGCGGCACGACCGACCCGCCGCCCGCGGCGAGCTGCGCGGTCACCTACCACGTCGACAACACCTGGCAGGGCGGCTTCACGGCCACCGTGACGCTGAAGAACACCGGCAGCCCGGCGCTGAAGAACTGGGCGCTCGGCTGGACCGTCCCGTCCGGGACGCAGATCACCGGCGGCTGGAACGCGACCGTCACGCAGTCCGGGCAGCAGGCGACGGCGAAGGCCCCCACCTGGGCGCCCGACCTCGCCGGCGGTGCCTCGGTGGCGATCGGCGTCCAGGCGACCGGCCCCTCGACCGGCACGCCGGGCGGCTTCGCCGTCGGCGCGACCGCCTGCACCACCTGACCCACCCCACCGAACAACCATAAGGAGCGCACTCGATGAAGAGTGAATTCTGGTCCGCGAAGAGGAAGTCACGGTTCGCCGTGGCCTCCTCGGTGACGGCGGCGGCGATGACCGCCGGATTGCTGGTGGCCGGGGGCAGTCCGGCGGGCGCCGCCACCGGCTGCAAGGTCACCTACACGGTCAACCAGTGGGACACCGGCTTCACCGCGAACATCGCCGTGACCAACCTGGGCGACGCGGTTTCCTCCTGGAACGTCGAATGGGACTTCGGCGGCAACCAGCAGGTGCAGCAGGGCTGGAGCGCCACGTTCAGCCAGAGCGGCAAGCACGTGAGCGCGAAGAACCCGTCGTGGGGCGGGAACCTGGGCACGAACGCGACGGCCAGCTTCGGCTTCAACGGCTCGTACTCGGGCACGAACGCCATCCCGACGTCGTTCTCGCTCAACGGCGCCCACTGCGACGGCACGCCGACGACCACGACGCCGACCACGCCGACGACGACCCCCACGACGCCGACCACTCCGACGACACCGACCACCACTCCCACCACGCCGACGACGGTCACCACGACGCCGCAGCCCGGGACCCATGTGGACAACCCGTACGCCGGGGCCAAGGGGTACGTGAACCCGGACTGGTCGGCGGAGGTGAGCGCGGCGGCCGCGGCGAAGGGCGGCACGCTCGGCGCCCAGATGGCCAAGGTGGCCAACACCTCCACCGCGGTCTGGCTGGACCGGATCGCCGCGATCGCCGGCACGGCGGACTCCCGGGGCCTGCGCGGGCACCTGGACGCGGCGCTGGCCCAGGCGAGCGGCGGCACGCCGGTGACCATCCAGATCGTCGTCTACGACCTGCCGAACCGCGACTGCGCGGCGCTGGCGTCCAACGGTGAGCTGAAGGCCTCCCAGAACGGCCTGGCCCGGTACAAGAGCGAGTACATCGACCCGATCGCGTCGATCCTGTCCGACGCGAAGTACGCGCCGCTGCGGGTCGTGGCGATCGTCGAGCCGGACTCGCTGCCGAACCTGATCACGAACACCTCGATGGCGGCGTGCGCGGAAGCGCAGTCCAGCGGGGTGTACACGCAGGGCATCCAGTACGCGCTGAACAAGCTGCACGCGATCTCCAACGTCTACAACTACCTGGACATCGCGCACTCGGCCTGGCTGGGCTGGGACAGCAACTTCCAGCCGTTCGTCAACCTGGTCAAGCAGACCCTGCAGGGCACCACGGCCGGCGTGAACAGCATCGACGGCTTCATCAGCGCCACGGCCAACTACACGCCGCTGACCGAGCCCAACCTGCCCGACCCGAGCCTCACCGTCGGCGGGCAGCAGCTGAAGTCGGCGACGTTCTACCAGTGGAACCCGTACTTCGCGGAGGTCCCGTTCGCCACCGCGATGTACAACGCGTTCGTCGCGGCCGGCCTGCCCAGCGGCATCGGCATGCTGGTCGACACCTCGCGCAACGGCTGGGGCGGGTCCGCCCGGCCCAGCGGGGCATCGGGCTCCACTGTGGACGCGTACGTGAACTCGGGCCGGATCGACCGGCGGCTGCACCGCGGCAACTGGTGCAACCAGAGCGGAGCGGGCCTGGGCGTCCGGCCGACGGTGGCTCCCCAGGCGCACTTCGACGCCTACGTCTGGATCAAGCCGCCGGGTGAGTCCGACGGCGCGAGCCAGCAGATCCCGAACGACGAAGGCAAGGGCGCGGACCCGATGTGCGACCCGACCTTCCACGGCACCCAGCAGGCCAACGGCGGCAACCTGACCGGCGCGCTGCCGAACGCCCCGCTGTCGGGCAAGTGGTTCGAAGCCCAGTTCGAGGAACTGGTCCAGAACGCCTACCCGCCGGTGTCGTGAGGCTCCTCCGGACGCCGGCTGTCTCCCGGCTGCGGACCGCAGCCGAGGGGCGGCCGGACCGGAGCGGGGCTCGTTGAGACCCCGGGCCGGGCGGTGCCGCGCAGCCGCCGCCCGGCCCGGCCTCCACCACGGCGGCAGCCCGCGGACGCCGACCTGTTCCCCGGATCACTGCGCAGCTGAAGCCGCCCCCGCGGCCGACTAGGGTGGACGGCATGAGTGTCGTGAAGATCAA
>NZ_JBEXMD010000066.1:0-38607 GCF_040610315.1 Amycolatopsis sp. NPDC004169 | reverse complement strand
ACTTTCAGCCAGAGAACAAACGCAACCACGCCGGGGGTCCAGGGGGCGGAGCCCCCTGGCGGGGGTTTGGGGGTCCGACCCCCAAAGGACATGGCGAAACGAAGGAAGGCCCAGCCCCGAAGGGGCGTGGGCCTTCCGCAAAGTGAAGTGGAGGTGCCGGGAATTGAACCCGGGTCCTCTGGCGTATCAACAGGGCTTCTCCGTGCGCAGTCCGCTACGTCTCTGCTTGGCTCCCTCAGTCACGCGAACAAGCTGAGGTGACGAGCCCAGCCACTGTTTGCTTCACGACTGTTCCCCGTGGCCGGGACAGTCGCTGAGCCTCCTAGCTGATGCCGGTACCCGGGCCGGAGGCGAACCCGGGCCGACAGAGTCGCACTCGCTCAGGCGGCGAGGGCGAACTCGCGCTGACTGGAGTCGGCGCTTATTTGGTTGCGATGACGCTTACGGTGGTCTCTCGCCTGCACCGGCACGCTTCTCCTGAATCAACGTCCAAAGTCGAAACCGTTCACCCCCTTGTCGGGACACAACCTGTTCATCATAACGCCCGGCGCCACCGCTTTCTTCCGGGTGGGTGGGGCCAGCCCTACCGCCGGGATGCCCGCTCGCACCATGTCGCGCGCGGGCGCGGGCCGCGATGCTGGGAGCCGTGGGAAGGAGCGCGGTCATGGTGAACGAGAGGCGGGATCCGCCGTTCGGTGGTTCGGTGGTGTTCTTGCTGATGAACCTGCCGCTGGGGGTGCTGGCGTTCGGGTTCCTCACGGCGTTCGTCTCGGCCGGGGCGGGTACCGCCGTGGTGTGGGTCGGGGTGGGGTTGCTCGCGCTGGTCGTGCTCGCGGTGCGGGGGGCGGCGCGGCTGGAGCGGGCGCGGGTCTACGCGCTGCTGGACCGCTACATCGACCTGCCGTACCTGCCGCTGCCGTCCGGCAAGCAGTCGCTGCGGTGGAAGGGGCGGCTGAAGGACCCGTCGACCTGGCGGGACTTCGCCTACTTCGCGCTGCTCTTCCCGGTGGGCCTGGTCGAGTTCGTGCTGGTGACGACGTTCTGGGCGACGAGCCTCGCGCTGGTCTTCCTGCCCGTCTACTTCCGGTGGCTGCCGGGCGGTGAGTACCGGTTCCCCAACCCGGAGGTGCCGTGGCTGACCGTGGACTCCACGGTCGAGGCGCTACCGTGGGCGGCGCTGGGGGTGTTGTTCGTCGCGTTGTCGGTGGCGCTGACCAAGGCGCTGGCGGGCACGCACGCCCGGCTGGCGAACGCGCTGCTGGGCCCGACGGTCGCGCAGCGCCGCCGGATGGAGCGCTGGTGGGAAAACGCGGAAGAGAAGAACCTGGTGGCGGGATGACCGAGGCGCAGCAACTGGACCACCCGCGGCCGCACCCGGCGCGCACGATCCTCTACATGATCGTCAGCTTCGTCCTCCGGCTGGTGCAGTTCGTGCTGATCGTGGTCGGCATCTCGGTGGGCGTGTCCACGGCGGTGATCTGGGTCGGGTTCCCGATCCTGCTGGCGACGACGAGTTTCGTCCGGTGGTCCGGCGACCGTGAGCGGGCCTGGGCGGGCCGGATGCTGAACGTGCCGCTGCCGCCGGTGCAGCGGCGGCCGTACGAAGAGGGGCAGCCGCTGCTGCGGCGGTGGATGGTCCGGCTGAGCGACGCGACGACGTGGCGTGACCTCGCCTACCTGACGGCCGCGTTCCCGCTGGCGTGCGCGGAGTTCGCGATCGCGCTGGCGTCGGTCGTGCTGCTGCCGATGGCGATCTGGGTGACGCCGTGGCTGGGCTGGCTGCACGCCGAGCTGGCGCTGGCGCTACTCGGTCCGGACCGCACGAAACGGCTGGAGCAGAAGGCCGAGCGGCTGCAGGCGTCCCGGGCCCGCGGCGTCGACGCCGCCGAGGCCGAACGCCGGCGCATCGAGCGTGACCTGCACGACGGCGCGCAGCAGCGGCTGGTGGCCGTGGCGATGAGCCTGGGCCGCGCGAAGTCGAAGTTCGACCAGGACCCGCAGGCGGTGCGGGACCTGATCGACGAGGCGCACGCGGACGCGAAGCTCGCCGTTTCGGAGTTGCGGGACCTGGCGCGCGGCATCTACCCGGCCGTCCTGGGTGACCGGGGGCTGGACGCGGCGCTGTCGGCGCAGGCGGCGAAGTCGCCGATCCCGGTGGACGTCTCGGTGGCCGTCGAGCCGCGGCCGCCGGCCGCGGTGGAGACGACGGCGTACTTCATCGTCGGCGAGACGTTGACGAACATCGCGAAGCACTCCGGAGCGACCGAGGCGGGCGTGAAGGTGTGGCGGACCGACGACCACGTCGTCGTCGAGATCACCGACAACGGTCACGGCGGCGCGGAGGTGCGTCCCGGCGGCGGGCTGGCCGGCCTGGCCGACCGCGCCGCGACGATCGACGGCGTGATCACCGTGGTCAGCCCGGTCGGCGGCCCGACCGTGATCCGGGCTGACCTCCCCTGCCAGTGGTGAATAGGCTGGACCCCGTTCATCCACGAGCTTGGGGGCCGGATGCGGGTAGTCATCGCCGAGGACGCCGTGCTGCTGCGGGCCGGGGTGACCCGCCTGCTCGCCGACGAGGGCATCGAGACGGCGGCGGCCGTCGACAACGGGGACGACCTGCTCGGCGCGGTGAAGGAACATCGTCCTGACCTGGCGATCGTCGACGTCCGCATGCCCCCGACGTTCACCGACGAGGGCCTGCGCGCGGCCTTGGCGGCGCGCAAGGAGGTCCCCGGCCTGCCGGTGTTGGTGCTGTCGCAGTACGTCGAGGAGTCCTACGCGGTGGAGCTGCTCTCGGGCGGGGCCGGCGGGGTGGGCTACCTGCTGAAGGAGCGCGTGGCGGACGTCGCGGACTTCCTGGACGCGGTCCGCCGCGTGGCCGGCGGCGGCACGGCGATCGACCCGGACGTGATCGCCCAGCTGATGGCCCGCGGCCGCCGCAACCCGCTGGACGCCCTGACCGCCCGCGAGTCCGAAGTGCTCGGCCTGATGGCCCAGGGCCTGTCGAACACGGCGATCGCGAATTCGCTGGTGGTTTCGCACGGCGCGGTGGAGAAGCACATCGGCAACATCTTCTCGAAACTCGGCCTCGAGGCCAGTGCGGAGGAACACCGTCGCGTTCGTGCGGTGCTGACGTACCTGGGCCGCTGAGCAACGGACGGTGACCGGAAGTCCCGTAAGGTGGACAACGGGTCACCCGTTCCGCGGGCGGCACCCGTGTGAGCGCTCACCTACCATGAGCGGACCCGGCCGCGAGAGGAGCGCGCAGATGTCCGACGAGATCCGCTGCGTCCGCTTCTTCGGCGGCCCGCTCGACGGCCGCGTCCAGGAGCTCGGGGACGCCGAGCCGATCCCGGGCACCGTCATCCGGCACATCCACCTGCACGGCGGCCCGAAGATCGAGACCCGCTACGAGCTCGGCCTCACCGAGCACGGCTGGGAGTACCGCGTCGCCGCCACGCAGCACGAACCCGAGCCCGACGGCCTGAGGTAGGGGAAACCCCCGCACCGACCGGGGGTGAACAGGACCCCGAACAGACCGGGCAGCACCGCTGTTTCCCCAGGTCGAACCGGCCAGGCTGAACGGCATGCAGACAGCGGGCCGGGACAGGTTCCTCGACGTCGTCCGGGCGGGGGCCATCCTCGCCGTCATCGCCCAGCACTGGCTGATGCCGGTGCTGTCCTACTCCGACGGGCACCTCGCCACCGGCAACGCCCTCGCCACGCCGGGCTGGTGGGTCATCACGTGGCTCAGCCAGGTCATGCCCCTCGTCTTCTTCGCCGGCGGCGCGGCGAACCTGATCTCCTTCCGCCGCGCGACGTCCCCGCGGCAGTGGCTCGCCGGGCGGCTCAAGCGCCTGATGACGCCGGTGCTGCCGCTGATGGCGGTCTGGCTGATCGCGCCGGACTTCCTGCGCGGCCTGGGCGTCCCGCCGCAACCGCTGCAGGTCGCCAGTGCGATCGCCGCGCAGCTGCTGTGGTTCCTCGCGGTGTACGTGCTCGTCGTGCTTCTGACGCCGCTCATGGTCGCCGCGCACCGGCGGTGGGGCCTGAAGGTGCCGCTCGTCATGGGTGCGGCGGGGGTTCTGGTCGACGTCGCCCGCTTCAACGACTTCGGCTACATCGGGTACGCCAACGCGGTCTTCGTCTGGGTCGCCGTGCACCAGCTCGGTTTCCACTACGTCGAAGGCAGGCTCGGCTCGCTGACCCGCCGCGGCGCGCTGACGCTGTCCGCCGCCGGGTTCGGCCTCACCGCGCTGCTGGTCGCGTTCGGTCCCTACCCGGCCAGCATGATCGGCATGCCGGGCGCGCCGGTGTCGAACATGAGCCCGCCGACCGTGCTGCTCGCCTTCCTCGCCGTCGGCCAGGTCGGCCTGCTGCTCGCCTTCCGCCCGCAGCTCAACGCGTTCGCGGCCCGGCCCGGCGTCGGCGACGCCCTCGGCTGGCTGGGCGCCCGGTTCATGAGCGTCTACCTCTGGCACATGCCGGCGCTGGTCGTGGTGGCCGGGGTGACGGTGTACGGCCTCGGCTATCAGACTCCGGCGCCGGGCACGGTGTTCTGGCTGGTCATGGCGCCCGGGTGGTTCGCCGGGTGCGCGATGGTGCTGTTCGGGCTGCTGCGGCTGTTCGCCCACTTCGAGATGCAGCGCGACACCGGCGCGCTCACCGCCCGGACGCCGCAGCTGGTCGCGGCCGGGCTGCTGATCTCGGGCGGCCTGCTCGGCCTGGCGGCGCACGGGTTCGCCCCGCTCTCGGACGGCATCGCCCACGGCCCGGTGCCGTGGGTGGTCCTGGCGACGGCCGGCTTCCTCCTGGCGGGCAAGCAGATCCCGGTGACCGAGCTGCTCGGGCGCGCGGTCACCGTCAGCGAACGCGCAACGATCAAACGCTGAGCAGCCGCAGCGGCGTGTCGTGCAGCACCGCCCGCAGGAACGGCTCCCCCAGGCGATCGTCGGCTTCCGCCCAGCCGGCGATCGCCTGCAGCTGCGTCACGTACGGGTACGGAATGTTCGGGAAGTCCGTGCCGAGCACGACCCGGTCGGCGTGGCCGGACAACCGGGCCGTCCAGTCCGGCGGCAGCGGCGACATCGCTTCGGCGAACGGCACGCCGACCATCGTCGTGTCCAGGTGCACCCGCGGGTACTTCGCCATCAGCTCGAACGCCGTGCCGAACTCCGGCATCGCCGCGTGCGCGAGGACCGCCGTCAGGTTCGGGTGCCGCGCCAGCACCTCCTCGAACACCGACAACCCGGTGAAGTCGCCCCGCAACGGACCGTGTCCACAGTGGACGACGACAGGGACGCCGGCGTCGGCCAGCGCGCCCCAGACCGGCTTCAGCAGGTCGTCGCGCGGGTCGTAGGCGCCCACCTGCACGTGCGCCTTGAACACCCGGGCGCCGGCGCGCAGCGCACCGTCCACAGCGGACCCGGCGCCGGGCTCGGGGTAGAAGGTCCCGGTCGGCACCGCGTCCGGGACCCGCGCGGCGAAGTCCAGCGCCCACTCGGTCAGCCACTCCGCCATGCCGGGCTTGTGCGGGTAGACCAGCGGGGCGAACTGCGTGACACCGAGCGCACGCAAGGTCTCCAGACGTTCCTCTTCGGACGTCCGGTAGAACACCGGCCACTCGGTGCCGTAGTGCGTCGAGGCCGCGTCGAAGTACGCCCAGACCTTGTCCATCACCGGCTTCGGCAGGAAGTGGACGTGCAGGTCGACCAGGCCCGGCAGGCCGAGCGACGCCGTCCAGCGAGCGACGTCGCCGTCGGAAGCCGGACCGGGCGTCACTCCGTGAACCGGCCCTTCAGCGCCCGGCCCATGGCCTTCCTGATGTCGCGGTCCGCGTCCCGCTTGGCGAGCGCCTGCCGTTTGTCGTAGGCCTTCTTGCCCTGGGCCAGCGCGATCTCGACCTTGACCTTGCCGTCCTTGAAGTACATCGACAGCGGTACCAGGGAGAGCCCGCTTTCCCTGGTCTTGCCGATGAGCTTCTCGATCTCGCGCCGGTGCAGCAGCAGCTTCCGGGTGCGCCGCGGGGTGTGGTTGGTCCACGTGCCCTGCGTGTACTCCGGGATGTGCACGTTGCGCAGCCACACTTCGCCGTCGTCGACCGTCGCGAACGCGTCCGCCAGCGATGCCTTGCCCTCGCGCAGGCTCTTCACCTCGGTGCCGACGAGCACGAGACCGCACTCGTAGGTGTCGAGGATGGAGTAGTCGTGCCGCGCCTTGCGGTTCGACACGATGACCTTCTGGCCACGTTCTTTGGGCATACGACCACTCTACGTGATTCCGACGGTGACGAGCAGCGGGTTATCTAGTGCCGGACGTACAGCCGCAGCGTGACGTAACCGGTGATGGCGGAGATCACCACGGACACCCCGAGCAGGATCGGCGCGACCGGGAACAGCAGCTCCAGCATGGTGATCTTCGGGAACACGTCGCCGGTGAACACCGAATCCAGGAAGCCGGCCTTCGTGATGATCAGCATGATGATCCCGAGGACCGCACCGACCGCGCCGGCGACCACCGCCTCCAGCAGGAAGGGCAGCTGTGTGTACCACCGCGTCGCGCCGACCAGCCGCATGATGCCGACCTCGGTGCGGCGGGTG
This sequence comes from Amycolatopsis sp. NPDC004169, assembly GCF_040610315.1. Taxonomy (NCBI): domain Bacteria; kingdom Bacillati; phylum Actinomycetota; class Actinomycetes; order Pseudonocardiales; family Pseudonocardiaceae; genus Amycolatopsis; species Amycolatopsis sp. NPDC004169. The sequence goes on along the minus strand of NZ_JBEXMD010000066.1, from coordinate 32,008 downwards.
AACGCGGACACCTGGATCGTGTTGGCGATCAGCAGCAACGCGGCGACGGCCATGATGAGCGCGGCCCCGAAGGCCATGTTGCGGACACCGTTGAAGGCGTTGAAGACGCGGTCGAGGAACTTCTTCTGGTCGTCGACCTTCCGCACGCCCGGCTTGGTGCCGTACTCCTGCACGATCGCGTCACTGCGGTCCGGGTCCTTCAGCTTCACGTGCAGCGAAGCGGGCAGCGACTCCGGGCCGGTGAGCGCGATCAGCTCCGGCTGGCTCTCGAAGATCTTCTTGAACCGGTCGAAGGCCTGGTCGCGGTTCTCGAAGACGACCGATTCGACACCGTTGTTGCTCTGCAGCGAGGTCCGCAGCGTCTGGCACAGCGACTGGGTGCAATTCTTGTCGTTCGCGCTGATGTCGTCGGTGAGGTAGACCGAAACTTCGACGTCGGCGAGGAAGTTGGACTTCATCTTGTCGATCGTCCGGACGGCGAGCAGGCCGCCGCCGAGCATGGCGAGCGACACGGCCGTGGTCAGCATCATCGCGATGGTCATCGTGACGTTCCGGCGCAGGCCGGTGACTACCTCACTGAAGACGAAACTGGCGCGCATGGCGGGTGCAGGTCCTTGGGGTCGGGGGCGGTGCGGGGTGGGCGGGTCTCAGCGACCGATGCCGTAGACGCCGCGGGCGTCGTCGCGGATCACCCGGCCGAGCTGCAGCTCGACGACTCGGCGCCGCATGGAGTCCACGATGGAGTGATCGTGGGTGGCCATCAGGACCGTGGTGCCGGTGCGGTTGATCCGCTCCAGCAGCAGCATGATGTCCTGGCTGGTGTCGGGGTCCAGGTTCCCGGTCGGCTCGTCGGCGAGCAGCACCAGCGGACGGTTGACGAACGCGCGCGCGATCGCGACGCGCTGCTGCTCACCACCGGAGAGCTCGTTGGGCAGCCGGTCGGCCTTGCCGTCGAGGCCGACGAGCTCCAGCACCTCGGGGACGACCTTCTTGATGGTCGGGCCGGGCTTGCCGATGACCTCGAGGGCGAACGCCACGTTCTCCGCGACGGTCTTGTTCGCCAGCAGGCGGAAGTCCTGGAAGACGCAGCCGATGGTCTGCCGCAGGCGGGGGACCCGGCGGCGGGCCAGCTTGGCGACGTCGAAGTTGGACACCATCACACGGCCCTTGCTCGGCGTCTCTTCGCGCAGCAGGAGCCGGAGGAAGGTCGACTTCCCCGATCCCGAGGGACCGATGAGGAAGACGAACTCACCCTTTTCGATGTCGACGGACACCCGCTCGAGCGCGGGCCGCGTCGAGGTCTTGTAGACCTTGGAAACCTCTTCGAGCCGGATCACGATTCGGCATACTACCCACCGGTCTCGTGAAGCCCCGGTTGCCCGGTCCACCCGAGTGGAGCAAGGGGCGTTTGCGTACGGTGAGCGGTCGCGCAAACACCCCTTGCGCCGATCAGGCGGTCTGCTTCCGCCAGCGGATGCCCGCGTCGAGGAAGCCGTCGATGTCGCCGTCGAGCACCGCGGTCGGGTTGCCGACCTCGAACTCGGTCCGCAGGTCCTTCACCATCTGGTACGGGTGCAGCACGTAGGAGCGCATCTGGTTGCCCCAGCTGGAGCCGCCGTCCTTGAGCGCGTCCATCTCCTTGCGCTCTTCTTCCTTCTTCCGCTGCAGCAGCCGCGCCTGGAGGACCTTCATCGCGGCCGCCTTGTTCTGCAGCTGCGACTTCTCGTTCTGGCAGGAGACGACGATGTTCGTCGGGATGTGCGTGATGCGCACCGCACTGTCGGTGGTGTTCACGCTCTGTCCACCGGGGCCCGACGATCGGTAGACGTCGACCCGGATGTCCTTTTCCGGGATGTCGACGTGGTCGACCTCTTCGACCTCGGGCAGCACCTCGACGTGCGCGAACGACGTCTGGCGCCGGCTCTGGTTGTCGAACGGCGAGATCCGGACGAGCCGGTGGGTGCCCTGCTCGACCGAGAGGGTGCCGTAGACGTAGGGGGCGCTCACCTTGAACGTCGCCGACTTGATGCCCGCCTCTTCGGCGTAGGAGATGTCGTAGACGTCGGTCGGGTAGCCGTGGCGCTCGGCCCAGCGCAGGTACATGCGCAGCAGCATCTCGGCGAAGTCGGCCGCGTCGACGCCGCCCGCCTCGGACCGGATGGTGACGACGGCGTTGCGGTCGTCGTACTCGCCCGAGAGCAGGGTGCGGACCTCGAGGCCGTCGATGGCCTTGCTCAGGTCGGCGAGCTCGGTCTCGGCCTCGGCGAGGCTGCCGGAGTCGCCTTCGGCCTCGGCGAGCTCGTACAGCACGCCGAGGTCGTCGAGCCGCTGGCGCAGGTCGGACACCCGGCGCAGCTCGCCCTGCCGGTGCGAGAGCTGGCTGGTGACCTTCTGGGCCGCCTCCGGGTCGTCCCAGAGGGTCGGGCTCGATGCCTGCTCCTCCAGGTCGGCGACCTGCGCACGCAGCGAATCGAGGTCCATCACCGACTCGATCTGCGTCAGCTTGCCGGCCAGGTCCCTCAATGCCGCGTCGAACTCATCACTCACGTTTGTCAAGGTTACGGCAAAACCCACGACCGGTTGCGAGGACCGGTCGTGGGCGCGCGAACCTCAGGCCGCGGGGATGGCGTCGAGCAGCTTGAGCGCGGCCTTGGCCTGGGCCTGGGCGAACTCGGCGACGGCCTTTTCGTACGGCCCCTCGGCCGCCTTGGTGGCCGCCTTGGCGTCGTCGAGCTGCTGGCCGTAGCTCGCCCTGGCCGAGTCGAGCAGCGTCTGGCGCTGCTTCGCCGTCAGCGACCCCGCGTGCACGAGCCGCAGGATGAGCGGGCTGCGCAGGTGGTCGGGGCCGGCTTCGGACGTCAGCCAGGCCTTGAAGGCCTTCTTGCCGGCGGCGGTGATCAGGTACTGCTGGCTGGAGCGCGGGCCCTGCTTGCCGAGCCGGACGAGGCCTTCCTTGGACAGCGCCGGGAGCTCCCGGTACACCTGGCTGCGGGTGACACTGAAGAAGGCGCCGAAACGCTCACCCGCTCCCGCGACGAGCTGCCCGCCGGTGGCGGGACCGTCGTGGAGCAGACCGAGCAGGGCGGCGGCTGTTGCATTCAATTCGGACACGCCCCCTAGATTCCCACTTATCGGCCGCTGTGTCCACAGTGGTCAGCGTATCTGTCCATTGTGGCTAGACAGATCCCCTCGTTCGGCCCAATGCGAGCCGGTCCACTGTGGACGTGAACACGCTCTGCAACCGCTCCCAGGAATCTTTGGGCCAACCAGACGCATCGAGGCACGCCCGGCAACCTCCAGGCAGGTGAGTTCGACGGGCGGCACTCCCCGGCTTGGCGCACCGCGGACACGCACCGCAACCGGCCGACACCGGTGTCCATATCGCGAGATTCGTAGCAAAAGGCGACCACAGCGGGGGATCCAAGGGGGCGAAGCCCGCCTTGGCGGGGGTTTGGGGGTTCGACCCCCAAAACAAAGCGAAAGAGGCGTGGCGAACGCTTTCCGTTCGCACACGCCTCTTACCTCTGTAGCGGGGACAGGATTTGAACCTGCGACCTCTGGGTTATGAGCCCAGCGAGCTACCGAGCTGCTCCACCCCGCGCCGTTGTGGTACTTGAATAGATTACACGGGGTTGCCAGGGGCTTTACACCGGGGTCCCTAAACGCCCTGACCTGCCGTTACGCCGTCTCCAGCCACTGGCGGGCTCCACTGAGGACCATGGCGAGCCCGTCCTCGAACCGCGCGTCGGCGTCACCCAGCACCGCCTCGCCCGCCGACCCGCGGTAGCGCTCGTCGAACTCACCGGGCATGGGCCGCACGGCCTGCTCCTCGATCACGTAGCCGATGACGAAGCAGTAGACGGTGAACACCGCCCGGTCGGCCAGCCGCTCGTCGAGGCCGGCGTCGATGCTCCGGCGCAGCGGGTGCGGGCCGACGAGACCCAGGTCGCCGAGGTAGGTGCCGGCGAAGACCTTCCCGCCGTCGCGGTAGGCGAGCATCATCCGCCGCAGCGCGCGGGCCCCGTGCGCTGCAGCTTCCCACTCCCCCAGCGACGCCGGCGGCCGCCGATCGGCCGCGGAATCGCGGTACATCTGCGTCGCCATCTCGTCGAGCAGCTCCTGTTTGTTCTTCAGGTGCCAGTACAGCGCGGGCGCCTTGACCCCGAGATCCGCGGCGATCAGCCGCAGCGTGAGCCCGTTGAGCCCGACCTCGTTGAGCAGCTTCAGCCCGGACCGAGCAATGTTCTCCCTGGTCAGAGCCATCTCTGCGCTACTCCCCAAGATCCCCGCTTGACAGTTTAACGATGTTAAGGCCATCCTCGGGGCAGGTCAATTTAACGTTGTTAAGGAGCTAGGGAGATGACGGAGCTGACCGCGGAAGTGGTCGTGGCCGGCGCGGGCCCGACGGGCCTGATGCTGGCGAACGAGCTGGCACTGGCCGGAGTGGACGTCCAGGTGCTCGAGCGGATGCACGAGCGAACGGGGTTGTCGAAGGCCCTGAACCTCCAGCCGAGGACGGCGGAGGTGCTGGACCTCCGCGGCCTGCTGCCCCGGGCGAAGGACCGCGCGTTCGCGACTGTCGCGGACGGACACTTCGCGGTGATCCCGATCCCCTACACGGGCTGGGACACGCGCCACCCGTACCAGCTGGGCATTCCCCAAGCCGAGGTGGAAGCGACCTTGGAGGAGCGCCTGGCCGAGCAGGGCGTGAAGGTGAGGCGAGGCCACGAACTGACCACCTTCACCCAAGACGCCGACGGCGTCACGATCACCGCGGGCGACCTGCGAATCCGAGCGGAGTACCTGGTGGGCTGCGACGGCGGCCGAAGCACGGTCCGCAAGGCACTGAACATGCCGTTCGAAGGCATTGAAGGCCAGGGCCACGGCGTAGCGGCGGACGTCCTGTTCGAGTCGACGCCGCCCGGGGCCCCGACCCAGTGGCGTTCGATGACGAACATGGTGACCTCGGGCAGCCCGGGCAAGTTCATCGGCGTGATCCCGCTGGGCGAGCGGAACCTCTACCGGATCAGCTTCGGAGACCGCCTGAACCGCCCCCGGAACCTCCGAGCCGAGGTGACCCCGGACGAAGTGCGAGCAGCGGTCACGGAACGCTTCGGCGAAGAGGCCGGGATCGCCGAAATCCGCTGGGCGAGCCGCTTCTCGGACGACAGCCGCCTGGCGGAGAACTACCAGGTGGGCAGAGTCCTGCTGGCGGGCGACGCGGCCCACATCCATTTCCCGGCCGGGGGCCAGGGTCTCAACCTGGGGATCCAGGACGCGATGAATCTGGGCTGGAAGCTGGCGGCCGAACTCCGCGACCGAGCCCCGGCGGGACTCCTGGAAACGTACGAAGCAGAGCGCCGTCCAGTGGCACAGCAGGTGTTGGACAACGTGGCGGCCCAGAACGCCCTGATCCCCACCAACCCCAACCAGCTGGCGCTACGAGCTCTCTTCCGAGACCTGGCAGCGCTCCCCGAAGTCCAGCACCACCTGTCGGGCATGGTCTCGGGCCTGAACATCAAGTACGCCAACGAAGATCCCCACCCGGCAGCCGGAACCCGCCTCCCCGACTTCCCCACCCACGACGGTCACGCAAGCACGCTCTTCCACAAAGGAACCTGGGTCCTCCTGACAAAAACCCCACAACCAAAGCCCCACAAAGAGGTACTCGTAGCAGAGGTCCCCGAACTCCCCTACCGGGACGCAGAGAGGCTCCTGGTCCGCCCAGACGGCTACATAGCAAACACAACAGGAGAAACAAAAACCTGGCTGACCTGACAACACCGGCTAACTCAAGAACGCCGGCCAACTCAAGAACGCCGGCTCACTAAAGAACGCAGACTCACTCGAGAACGAAACCCAACGCAGGGGGGTCCAGGGGCGGCGAAGCCCCCCTGGCGGGGGTCTGGGGGTTCGACCCCCAGAACAAATGCGAAGGAGGCGCGGTTCGCGCTTTCCGCGAACACACGCCTCCAACCTCTGTAGCGGGGACAGGATTTGAACCTGCGACCTCTGGGTTATGAGCCCAGCGAGCTACCGAGCTGCTCCACCCCGCGTCGTGGCACCTACCTTACGCCTGCCTTTCGGGCGGGTGCAAAGCAGGTGCCGTCCGGGTGCTCGACGTCACCCTCCGGGCTGGCTGGTGGGTGGTGCCGTGCTGGTTCCCGGTGCCGCGGTCTTGGCTGCTTCGTAGGCGCGGGCGGCCGCGTCGAGGGCGGCGAGTGCGGCACCTTGGTCGGCGAAGTTGCCGGATTGCTGGGCGGCTTTGAGCCTGGCGATGGCCGACTGGATGTCGGTCACGGCTTTGTCGAGGGCCGCGTTGCCGCTGCCGTTGTTGGCGGGCGGGGTGGTGGTGGGGTTGGTGGAGGTGGGTGGGTTGGTGGTCGGCTGGCCGGCTTGGGGCGGGGTGGTGGTGGCTTCGCCGGTGCCGGCGCCGAAGACCTGGTCGAGGGCTTCCTGGAGGGTGGCGCCGTAGCCGACCTTGGGTCCGTAGGAGACGAGGACGCGGGCCAGCTGCGGGTAGCTGTTCTGGTTGCGCTGCCGGATGTAGACGGGTTCGACGTAGAGGAAGCCGTCGGCGACCGGGAGCGTGATCAGGTTGCCGTAGATGGGGGTGACGTTGGGGTTGTTGAAGAGGGTGCGGTCTTGGGCGACGCGGGAGTCGCTCTGGAACCGGTTCTGGACCTGGACCGGGCCGTCGACCTGGGTGGCTCCGGTGGCCGCGCTGGGTAGCTGGAGGACGCGGATCTTGCCGTAGTCGGCCGGGTCGGAGGACACCGACATCCAGGACGCGAGGTACTGGCGCTGGAGGCCGGTCAGTGAGCTGGTGAGCTGGAACGTCGGCTTGGTCTGGCCGGGGGTGTCGGCGAGGACGTAGTAGCCGGGCTGGTTGGCCGCGCCGGCCGCGGCCGGGTTGGAGCCGCCCTCGGCCGTCGGGTCCTGCGGGACGCTCCAGAACGCCTGCTGCGAGTAGAACTCCTGCGGGTTGCTGACGTGGTAGCGCGACAGCAGTTCACGCTGGATCTTGAAGAGGTCCTCGGGGTAGCGGAAGTGGGCCCGCAGGTCCGGGGAGATGTCGGAGCTGGGCTTCACGAGCCCGGGGAAGACCTTCTCCCAGGCGTTGAGGACCGGTTCCTTGTCGTCGATCGAGTACAGCGTGACGGTGCCGTTGAAGGCGTCGACGGTGGCCTTGACCGAGTTGCGGATGTAGTTGATGGAGCTGTTGGCCTGGCGGGCGACGCCGTTGAGGGAGTCGTTCGTGGCCGCGCCGAGCTGGGTCTGCTGGGCGTACGGGAAGTTGTTGAGCGTGGTGTAGCCGTCGATGATCCACTGGATCTTGCCGTCGACGACCGCCGGGTACGGGTCGCCGTCGAGGGTCAGCCACGGCGCGACCTTGCTGACGCGGTCGCGCGGGTCGCGGTTGTACATGATCTTGGAGTTGTCGCCGATGGCGTCGGAGAACAGGATGTTCCGTTCGCCGTACTCGGCGGCGAAGGCGAGGCGGTTGAACCAGTTGTCGATCGAGACGCCGCCGGTGCCGGTGTACTTGTAGCGGTCGGTGGCGGTGTCGTACTCGCCGGGCGCGTTGCCGGTGGTGCCGCCCACGATGGCGTAGTCGGATTCCGCGGCGGACAGCTCGCCGTAGTAGATGCGGGGTTCCTTGACCTCGATGCCGGGCTGGCCGGTCGCGGGCGCGCCGGCACCGGCCGGGTTCTGCGTGTCGCTGGTGGTGGCGATCGGGTAGCCGCCGTCGGAGTTGGCGTCCTTGACCGCGCGGTCGATCGTGTTGGCCGGTGCGACGACGAAGCCGTTGCCGTGGGTGTAGACGAGGTGCTTGTTGATCCAGCTGGTCTGGTTGCCGGTGAGGCCCTCGGTCTTGATCTCCTTGGCCGCGACGATGTAGTCCTGCGTCACGCCGCCGACGGTGTAGCGGTCGATGTCCAGCTTGGCTGGGAAGCCATAGAAGTTCTCGCGGCCGACGCGCTGGGTGAAGGTGTCGGAGAGGATGTTCGGGTCGAGCAGCCGGATGTTCGACATCGTCCCGTTGTCGGCCTTGATCTGGTCCGGGGTGGCGTCCGACTTGCCGGTGTAGGGCTGGTACTGGACGTCGGTGAGGCCGTAGGCGCGGCGGGTGGCGTCCATGTTGCGCTGGATGGACGTCGCTTCCTTCTCGTTCGCGTTCGGCTTCACCGAGAACTGGTCGAGGATGGCGGGCCAGGCGACGCCGACGAGGATGCCGGAGAGGATCAGCAGCACCAGCGAGATGGCCGGCAGCTGCAGGTTGCGCAGGAAGGCACCGGCGAAGAAGGCGATCGCGCAGATGACCGAGATGCACAGCAGGATCAGCTTGGCCGGCAGCACCGCGTTGAGGTCGGTGTAGGTGGCGCCGACGAACAGCGGCATGCCGCGGTCGGACAGCAGCAGGTTGTACCGGTCGAAGAAGTACTCGACCGCCTTCAGCAGCACGAAGAGGCCGACGGTGATGGCGAGCTGCGCGCGGGTCGGGCCGGCGAGCTGGCCGCCCTTGCCCGCCAGCCGGATGCCGCCGAAGACGTAGTGCGCGATCAGCGCGCCGAAGAAGGAGATGACGACGGTGATGAACAGCCAGCCGAGCAGCCAGTTGAAGAACGGGAGGTCGAAGGCGTAGAAGCCGACGTCGTTGCCGAACTCGGGGTCGGTCTGGCCGAAGGAGGTGCCGTTGAGGAACAGCTGCACGACCTGCCAGTCGCCCTGGGCGGACAGGCCGGCGATGAGGCCGGTGAGCACCGGGATGCCGACGCCGAAGAGGCGGATGCGGGCGACGATCGCCGAGCGGTAGCGCGCCAGCGGGTCGTCGGCGCCGGAGATCGGCACGAAGACCGGGCGCGTCCGGTAGGCGATCATCAGGCTGATCGCCAGCGCGCCGCCGACGAGCAGCCCGACGGCGAAGAAGAGGATCACGCGGGTGATCAGCTGGGTGGTGAACACCGGCCGCGCGCCGACTTCGCCGTACCACAGCCAGTCGACGTAGGTGTCGAGGAGACGGGCCCCGAGCAGCAGCGCCAGCACGATCACCGCGGCGATGATGAGGAGGATCCGGCTCCGCCGGGACAGCTTCGGCAGGCTCACCGGGGGCCGAGTCGCCACGGCACACGCTCCTGTCTTCGTCAATACTTGAGCAGGGGCGCGTGCGCCCCCTGATTCCCTAACTCTACGGATGCCCGGGGAAGTTCCCGTGACCCGCCCAAACCGGACTCGCGGCGTCGCGGCGCCGGCCGACCTGACACGATGTGCGCATGGCAGCGAACGAAGCGCGACAGGCCGGTGTGGCCGCGCTCGCCCGTGAGATCGAGGACTTCATGGCGGCGGCGGGCTGGGACCAGCCGCCGCAGCTGTTCGCCCTGGTGCCGACGGCCGCGCTGCTGGACGAGCAGCCGGAGCTGGCCGGGCAGCTCGACCGGGCGAACCCGCTGACGCCGGTGGCGCAGGAAGCGCTGCCCGACGGCGACCTGGCCGAGGCGCTGGGCCGGATCGCCTGGCCGGATCTGGTCATCGGCTGCGCGCTGGCCCAGGAGATCATCGTGCTGCCGCCGGGCTCGGAGTCGGAGCTGCCGGACGTCGCCGAAGCGGACGCGGAGAGCCTTCGCCGTGCGGCCGCGGACCACCCGCAGCGCACGGAGGCGCGGCTGGTCGCGGCGGTCCTGCGCGACGGGGAGGGCGCCTGCGTGATGCGGCTGCGCGGGGCGGGCACCGACGAATCGATCGACGAGATCGTGGAAAGCCCCGATCTGGCGCCGAACCTGGTCGAAGCGCTGAAGGCCACGCTGCTGCCCTAGCAGGACGCCGTCGGCCGACCGGCTTTCAGGTTGGCCAGCTGGGCGAGCGCGTCGTCCAGTGTGGACACCTTGATCAGGTTGAGCCCGTCGGGCGCGTTCGACTTGGCCTCGGCGCAGTTGTGCTCGGGCACCAGGAAGTCGGTGGCGCCGGCTTCGCGGGCGCCGACGACCTTGAACGAGATCCCCCCGATCGGGTCGACTTCGCCGGTCTCGGTGATCTCGCCGGTGCCGGCGATGTGCCGTCCGCCGGCGAGGTCGCCGTTCTGCAGCCGGTCGATGATGGCGAGGGTGAACATCAGCCCGGCCGACGGGCCGCCGACGTCCTGCAGCGAGATGTTGACGGTGAACGGCGCGTCGGCGCGGTCGACCGCGGTGAGGCCGATGAAGCCCTCCTTGCGGTCGGGCCGCGCGGCGAGGGTCAGCGGCACGGTCCGTTCGGGCTGGCCGTCGGACTGGAAGGTGATCTGGACGGTCTGGCCGGGCAGCGTGCCGTTGAGCGCGGCCCGCACGTCGGCGGCCTCGACGATCTTCTTGCCGTTGACGGTGATCAGCTTGTCGCCGGGCGAGAGCACGTGGTCGGCCGGGCTGCCGGAGACGATCTGCTTCGCCAGCACCTTGATCGGGTAGCCGAGCTTCCGCAGGGCGGCGACCTGCGCGTTGGTCTGCGAGTCCTGCAGCTGCTGGATGTTCTCCTGCTTGACCTGCTCGTTCGTCTCGCCGGGCTTGAAGTACTCCTCGCGCGGCGCGAGCGCGTACCGGCCGCTCGCCCAGAAGCCGAGGCCCTGGAAGAGGGTGACACCGTCGTGCAGGGAGACGGTCGTCATCCGCAGCTCGCCGGTGGTCGGGAAGGTCTCGTGCCCGGTGACCTGGATGACCGGGTTGCCCGCCGCGTCACGACCCAGCGTGTCGTAGGTCGGGCCCGGGCTGATCGCGACGAAGGGCACCGGCACGACCGAGCCGAGCACCACGAAGATCAGGAACAGCGAGCCGCTGACCACCAGCGTCCAGCCCCGCCGGGTCATCCGGCGGGCCTCGCCGGCCGGCTCGGGCGCCGGTTCCGGGGCGCTCTTCGCGGGGGCGGTCTCCTCGGAGGACTTGGTCACGACCGACAGCGTACGGTGACCGCGTTCGCTTCCCGGTGAAGGCCACGGTTGACGCGCTCGACGGGTCTCGACCCGCGTACGGTGGACACATGAGCAAACCCCCGTTCGGCTTCGGACCTTCCGATCCCGACAAACGAGGTGAGAACGACCCCTCGGAAGGCGGGCAGCAGTCCGGCGCCGAGGCCTTCAACCAGCTCGGGCAGATGCTGAGCCAGCTGGGCCAGATGCTCAGCCAGGCGGGCAGCTCCAGCGGGCCGGTGAACTACGACCTCGCCAAGCAGATCGCCCTGCAGACGCTGGGCAGCGCCGGCAACACGGGCGAGAGCAAGCTCGGCTTCCGAGGCGGCGACGACGCGAACGCGGCGGTCCGCGACGCGGCCCACCTGGCCGAGCTCTGGCTCGACGCGGCCACGGTGTTCCCGGCCGGCGCGACGTCGACGGTGGCCTGGTCGCCGCGGTCCTGGGTGGAGAAGACGCTCCCCACGTGGCAGCGGCTGTGCGACCCGGTGGCCCGGCAGGTCTCCGGTGCCTGGATGCAGGCGCTGCCGGAGGAGGCCAAGCAGGCCGCGGGCCCGTTGCTGCAGATGATGGGGCAGATGGGCGGCATGGCCTTCGGTTCCCAGCTCGGCAACGCGCTGGCCCAGCTGGCCTCGGAGATGCTGACGTCGACCGAGATCGGCCTGCCGCTGGCCCCGGCAGGCACGTCGGCCCTGCTGCCGGCGAACATCGAGAAGTTCGCCGAGGGCCTGGAGCTGCCGAACAGCGAGATCCTGGTGTTCCTGGCCGCCCGCGAGGCGGCCCACCAGCGCCTGTTCACGCACGTGCCGTGGCTGCGCCAGCGCCTGCTGGCGACGGTCGAGGAGTTCGCGCACGGGATCTCGGTGGACACGTCCGCGCTGGAGTCCCTGGCCGGCCAGATCGACCCGGCGAACCCGGCGAGCATCGAAGAGGCGATGTCCTCGGGGCTGCTGGAGCCCCAGACGACCGAGGAGCAGAAGGTGGCCCTGCGCCGCCTGGAGACACTGCTGGCCCTGGTCGAGGGCTGGGTGGACGTAACGGTGGCCGAAGCGGTCGGCGACCGGCTCCCGGGAGCGGACGCCCTGCGCGAGACGCTGCGCCGCCGCCGCGCAACGGGCGGCCCGGCGGAGCAGACGTTCGCCACGCTGGTCGGCCTGGAGCTGCGTCCCCGCAGGATGAGGGACGCATCGAACCTGTGGAAGCTGGTGGGAGACCGCCACGGCCTGGAGAAGCGCGACGGCCTCTGGTCCCACCCGGACCTGATGCCCACGGCGGAGGACCTGGACGAGCCGATCGACTTCGCGGACCGAGTGGGCGAAGCGGGCTCGCTGGACGACCTCGACCCGATCGCCGAGCTGGAGCGGACGGAGAAGGCCGAGCGCTCGGAGCGTGCCGAGGGGCCGGAGGGTTCGGAGCCGTCGGAGAAGGACGAGCCGCCGTCCGACGAGGGCAAACAGCCCTGAGTTGGCAGCCCCGAGCTGGCAGCCCTGAGCTGAGTTCCCGGAGGGCCGGTGCCCCGCGTAAGCGGGCACCGGCCCTCCGCCGTTCCCAGGGAAGCGGCCCTTAGCTGACCCCCTGACCACCGGTCTTTCGTGGTCCCGTGCCAACCGACCAACCTTCGGGGGACACCCACCAGCCCGCCGTCAGGCGGGCGCGGCGCAGGCCGCCGCCGTCAGGTAGGCGGGCGCAGCCCCGCCACCGGCCACCCAGCGACCACCCGCGGACAGCCGCCAACCCGCCGTCAGGCGAACCCGTCCCGGCCGCAGCCCGTTCAGCGGGCGCCGACCAGAAGGGCACCCTGCCCAGCGACCGCCCTCCACCACAGCCCCCGGCCCCTCTCTCCCGCTCAATCCTCGGTGGAGATCCCCCACCCGGCAGCAGCCGACAACCCCTCCAAGTACCCGATCGCCCGTTCAGTCTTCGGATACCGCTGCACCAGCGCCCAGAAAGCCGCGTCGTGCCCGGGCTCCCGCAGGTGCGCCAGCTCGTGCACCAGCACGTAGTCCAGCACCCACGCAGGCACCTTCCGCAGCCGTTCGCTGACCCGGATGGTCGCGTCGACCGGCGTGCAGGAGGCCCACCGCGTGCGCATCGGCGGCACCCAGCGGACGCTCGCCGGCACCGCGGTGCCGCCCAGGTACTTGCCCGACAGCAGCGCGCAGCGCGCGAGCAGGGCTTCGTCCGACGTCTTCGGGGACGCCGGCCGACGTGGTTCCGAGCGCTGCAGTTTGCGCTCCATCTCGGCGACCCAGTGTTTCTCCTCCGCCCTGGTCATCCGCGCGGGGATGAGCACGACGAGCGTGTCGTCGTTCCAATACGCGGTGACCGTCCGGTGCCGGCGCTGGCTGCGCCGCACTTCGACCTTGTGTCCGGGTGTGTCCGACGAGGGGTTCGTGTCCCCTCGGCCTCTCAGTGAGGGCATGCGTGCTTCGACCACCCGACAACGGTACGGCCCGGCACCGACAACTCCGAGAGCCTTGAGGTCACAGACCCGAGTTGTCCACAGCCGGTTCCACTTGTGGACAACTCGGCCGTTCCGGCTCCTTCCGCGGCCTCCCGGTCGCCACCGGGTGCGATCCTGCGGACATGATCCTCGACACCGCGGACATGCCACCGGTCCTCCTGCCGGCCCACCCTGCCCTGCTCCCGGGCCTCACCGTGCTCGAACGCGGCCCCCGCGAGGTCCAGATCGGCCTCGACCCGCGCCACGGCGTGATCGTCGAGAACCTCTCCCCGCACCTGCTCGCGAAGCTGCGCGCCCTCGACGGCAGCACGCACGTCGAGCGGATCCTGCTCGCGGAGAGCGAACACCGGGACCAGCTGCACAGGCTGCTGCGGCAGCTGACGGCGCTCGGCCTGGTCACCGACGCCGGCCGTCCCGAGGGTCCCGGCTTCCGCGGCGAACCCGGCCTCTGGTCCCTGCGCGCCCGGCACCACCAGCCGGCGATGGCCGAGCGGCGGCGGGCCGCGGCGGTCTCGGTCCACGGCGCCGGCCGCGTGGCCGTGGCGGCCGCCGTGCTGCTGGCCAACGCCGGAATCGGGCACGTCGAGCTGCAGGTGCCCGGCACGGTCACCGAACACGACCTCGGCTCCGGGTTCACCGCCGCGGACCTGGGCCGGTCCCGCCGCCACGCCCTCGCCGACCTGCTCCGCCGGGTCGATCCCGAGGTCCGCGTCACCCGCCTGCACGACCGGCACCCGGACCTGGCCCTGCTGACCGACGCCGTCGTCCCGGCTCCCGAGCTCGTCGCCGAGCTGATGGGCGACAACGTCCCGCACCTGGCGGCGCGCGTCCGCGACGGCACGGCCATCGTCGGGCCGCTGGTCGTGCCGGGCCGCAGCTCGTGCCTGCGCTGCGCCGACCTGCACCGCACGGAACGCGACCCGTGCTGGCCGCGCGTCGCCGGGCAGCTCGCCGGCCGGCACCAGCGGCCGGATCTCGGCGCGGTCCACTCGTGCGCCTCGCTGGCCGTCGCCCAGGCCATGCGGCTGCTCTCCCCGAGCGCGCCGGCCCCGCCGACCTGGAACGCGACCCTCGAGATCGACGCCTTCGCCGGCCGCATCCGCCACCGGCGCTGGCCGCCGCACCCGCGGTGCCGCTGCGGCGCCCGGGAGGTGATCCTGGAGACGTAGCCCACGAAGTCGCCGCGCGCAGGCTGCGCGCCGCCGAGGCCGCAAGGCAGAATCGCCGTTGTGACCGACTTCCGCGACCCAGGCGATCGTGACACAGCGATGCCGCGCAAGGGTGCCGCCCGTACCGCCAAGCTCGCCAGTCTCCCGCTCGGCATCGCCGGCCGGGCGGTCGGCGGCTGGGGCAAGAGGCTCGCGGGCCAGAGCGCGGAACAGGTGAACGCGACGCTGTCGGCGAAGGCCGCCGAGCAGCTGTTCGAGGTGCTCGGCACGCTCAAGGGCGGGGCCATGAAGTTCGGCCAGGCGCTGAGCGTGTTCGAGGCCGCGGTGCCGGACGACATGGCGAAGCCGTACCGCGAAGCGCTCACGAAGCTGCAGGCCGCCGCGCCGCCGATGCCGGTCCGGCAGACCCACCGGGTGCTCGCCGAGCAGCTGGGCCGCACTTGGACCAGCCGGTTCGCCTCGTTCGACGACGAGCCGGCGGCGGCCGCGAGCATCGGCCAGGTCCACCGGGCGGTCTGGCACGACGGCCGCCCGGTCGCGGTCAAGGTGCAGTACCCGGGCGCCGACGAGGCTCTGCGCAGCGACCTGCGGCAGCTGCAGCGGTTCAGCAGGCTGTTCCAGGCGTTCGTGCCGGGCACCGAGGTCAAGCCGCTGCTGGCCGAGCTCGCCGAGCGGATGAACGAGGAGCTCGACTACCAGGCCGAGGCCCAGCACCAGCGCGCCTTCGCGAAGGCGTTCGACGGCGATCCCGGCATCCTGGTGCCGCGAGTGGTGGCGAGCGCGCCGAAGGTCGTCGTGACGGAGTGGGCGAGCGGCACGCCGCTGTCGAAGGTGATCGCCGACGGCGACCGCGAGACGCGGAACCTGGCGGGCCGGCTGCTCGCGGAGTTCCACTACTCGTCGCCGGAGCGCGTCCACCTGCTGCACTCGGACCCGCACCCGGGCAACTTCATGATCACCGACGACGACAGGCTGTGCGTCATCGACTTCGGCGGCGTGGCCCGGCTGCCCGAAGGCATCCCCCGCCACCTCGGCGAGATGACGAGGCTGGCCCTCGACGGCGAGTCCACCGAGCTGATGCGCCTGCTGCGGGCGAACCGGTTCATCCGGCCGGACAGCGACCTGACCGCGGAGGAGGTGCTCGCCTACCTGGCGCCCTTCACCGAGCCGCTGGCCGCGCCGACGTTCCACTTCACCCGCCGCTGGATGCAGAAGCAGGCCGGGCGGGTGGGCGACAGCCGCGGCAACGACTTCCGCGTCGGCCGTTCGCTCAACCTGCCGCCGGAGTACCTGATGATCCACCGGGTGACGGCGGGGTCGACGGGCATCCTGTGCCAGCTCGACGCGGAGATCCCGGCCCGCGGCATCGTGGAGCGGTGGCAGCCCGGCTTCGCCGGCTGAGTTGTCCACAGGTGGGGCCGCGAACGGACGGATTTCGCCGAGTTGTCCACAGACGCGGCGGACGGGGTTCCACCCGGTTGGCCGAGCCGCCATGCTCGAAGCATGACTGCTACGCAATGCACTGATCCGCTCGCCCTTAGTAATCCCGAGGCGGGCGAGGTGATGAACCTCGAACAGCTGCGCCAAGCCGGGGTGTCCGACCGAAGAGCCCGGCGGCTCTGCGGCCCGGGAGGGCCGTGGCGCCGCCTGCACCCCGGGGTCGTCCTGCTGCGCAACACCGCCCCGACGCGGCAGCAGCTGCTGCACGCCGCGCTGGTGCGCTACGGGCCCGGGGTGGTGATCACCGGCGCCGACGCCCTGCAGGCCCATGGCGTGAAGTGCCCGGCGGAGCGCGAGATCCACCTGCTGGTGCCCCAGGAGTGCCGAGTGGTGCCCTCCGAGGGTGTCCGCCTGGCGCGCACGGCCCGCTTACCGGACCCGATCGAGGTCGACGGCCTGCCGTTCGCCCCGCCGGCGCGGGCGACACTGGACCTGGCCAGGTCCGAGCCCGACCCGGCGCGCATCCGCCACCTGCTGACGTTGCCGCTGTACTGGGGCCTGTCGAGCCGCCGCGAGTTGCTGGCGGAACTCGAGGCAGGTTCCCAGCGCGGCACGGCAGCGGTCCGCAAGGTGCTGCGCGAGCTCGACGAGGGGCCGATCCAGGCCCACGGCCTGGCCACCCGAGTACTGGACCGGGTGCCTCTCCCCCCGCCGAGCTGGGACCAGACGATCTGCGACCGCCGCGGCCGCCGCATCGGCGAGGCGGACGCGTGGTGGGACGAGCTCGGCCTGGCCTGGCAGTACCGCTGCAGCCCGGGCACGGGAGGTGGCTTCAGCCACCTGGCCTTGGCGGCGACCGGGATCGTCCTGGTCCGCTGCACGGTCAGGCAGCTCCAACAGGTCCCTCAGGAAGTGGCCCAGGAGCTGGCCAGAGCGTTCGGCGAAGCATCCAGGACGCCTCGTCCGAAGGTCCGCGCGATCCCGCAGACACCGGCCGGCGACGCCGCCTGACCGCTCAGGAGAGCACAATGATCACCAGTACTCATCCGGCAGCTTGCCTTCGATGTCCCGCACGTGCTCCCGGGCGCAGTCCGGGCAAAGCCACCGCACGGTGCCACGTTCACGGGTGGAGACCCACGCGAGCGCCGTAGCCGGGTCGTCATCGGCGGCGCGGGCCCGCCCGCAGCGCGTGCACCCGGCGGCCTCCGGCGCGCTCACCGCAACCGTCCACAGTGGATCGCCTTGGCGCCCAGCAGGGAGAGGTCGTCCCGGTGGCCGAGGAAGTCCGGGCTCTCCGGATCGGTGAGCGCAGCGACGGCGGCGAGGTCATCGGCGTCGAGCCACTCCCCGGCCACGTCGGCAAACCACCCGACGCGGTGCACGACGTATTCGCGAAGGAGGTCCGAGCCGGGCATCGGGTGATCGATGAGCGCACCGAACGACTCGACATCCTCGAGCCCGGCCTCCCGAAGCGCCCGCGGCCACCCGTAGGGCATGCGCACGCTTCCCGGAATCGCGGCCCGCATCCGTTCGAACCAAGCCCCCCGCGCGGCGAGCAGCCGCTGCTCCAGCCCTGGCCGCCCGACACCCAGATCCCACGGAAGGCACCGCATTTCGAGCCCCCCTTCGCAGACGGCAACCACCCCACCCGGCCGCAAGAGGCCGGCGAGCGTCCGCAGCGCGGCCTGCTGATCACCGACGTGGTGCACAACCCCGGAGGCCCACACAAGATCGGCGGCGGGAACGGCAAGGGCCGGATCACTGAGATCCCCGAGCAGGCTGACAACCTCAACGGCCTCACCGGCAACCTCGGCAACGGCCCGTTCAGCCTCGACAAGCAGCTTCGGCGTGGCATCGAAGAGCACAACGGTGCCCCCGGAAGAAAGCGAGAGTTCGCGCGCGAACAGCACGCTCATCCCCCCAGCCCCACACCCGACATCGACAACGGTCGGCCGCGCCCCAACAGAGCCGACAAGCCGCCGCGCCACGGGCGCAAGCGCCGCGGCATCAAGGGCATCGGCCATCCGCAGTTGAGCCAGGCGGTCCGCCCAGTCGATGTGGTCGTGGGAGTGTCCGGACATCACCCCATTCAACACCAGCACCCCGCCCCCAGAGCCGCACGGAACCAGACCACCCAAAGGAGGCCCCAAACCCCAACAGCCCACCCCGCCACGGCGCACCGCACCCGCCCGCGGCAGCCGCCGGCACCCAGCACTGCACAACCGCGACCCCCTACGGCACGCCCCCGGCCCGACTCCACAGCACGAGCCTCGCTCGTCGCCACGGTCCGCGCGCACCCGCGCACCCGCGCACCCGCGCACCCGCGCACCCGCGCACCCGCGCACCCGCGCACCCGCGCACCCGCGCACCCGCGCACCCGCAAGGATGAGGCCCACCGACGCCCCGCCCGCATTCCCCATGCCGGAGCTCCGGCCGGAATCTGCGCACCAAGACGCCACTCGCCGCCACGGCACACCCTCCGGCCCGCAGCGCCCGACCGCTGCTGTGCGCTGGCAGGCCGCAACCGCGCCCCCGCGGCGCCGAACCCCGCCAGCAGCGGCCCTCCGCCACCGGCCGCCGCCCACTGGCCGTCCGCCGCGCTGCCCGCCGACCTCGCCGTCGCGTCGCCGAACCCCGGCCGCGCCATCCCCCGCCACCGGCGACCCACCTCAACCACCCGCGGCAAAACACGCAGGCCCCCGCCACCCGGAATCGGGTGGCGGGGGCCTGCGCTCAGTTCTGCTCCTGGTACCGCTCCGCCCGGCGGGCAGCCCATCGGGCTACTCGCGTCCACCGGCGGGCGGCACGGGCGCCACCTCGGGCCCGCTGGGCGCGGACCCCCTCCTCGATGTCCCGTATTCGGGCCCTGGACAGTTCTTCGTAAAGCAACATCTCGCTGATCTCCTCGATCTCGGTCTTCGTCAGCTGCAGCTCTTCGCTGCGGGGGTGGGCTTCGTAATCCCTGGTGGTAACCGGCTCGACGCTCATGCGGCGGCGCTCCGGTGGTCGCCGCCGGCCTTGGCCGCGGCGGGCTCGACGACTGCGTTCTTGCGCGGGCGGCCGCGGGGCCGCTTGCGCGCGATCACCGCGCCGCGCTCGAAGATCTCGCCGCCCCAGACGCCCCAGGGCTCGCGGCGGGCCAGTGCGCCCGCCAGGCAGGCCTCGCGGACCGGGCAGTCCGCGCACTGCGCCTTGGCGCGCTCGAGCTCGGCCGGGGACTCCGCGAACCACAGGTCCGCGTCGCCCGAACGGCAGGGCAGAGCGACGTCGGGGACGGCGATCGGGTCGAGCAGGTCGGCGAATATTGCCTCACCCGAGGTGTAGGCGATGGCCGAAGACATGGTGGTTCCTCCTTGTGTCGTACGGGTTTTCGGTTGAGTGCTGGAGCTGGGCAACGCTGGTTCCTCTTGGGTTGTGCAGCCAAAAACACGAAGGCCGCGGATCCGGGTTATCCGGTTCCGCGGCCTTCGTGAGCCTCAGTGTCCTGACGGGGTCAGGAACTTCGCTCCCGTATCGACAACGGAACACGGAACTGCTTGATGGTCGGCAGATCGGCCTGCGGGTACGCGGCGAGAACGCCCTGCGTCCCGAAGACGACGACACCGGTGGCCCAACGACGCGAGTCGCGCCGCATGCCACGGATCTCGTGAGCGCTCACGGTGCCGGCGAACACACCGGTGCCCGGGCGCTGAGCAGCCGCAACTTCCGCGGCGCAGGACAGACGGGTGCCCGGGTTCGTGAGCGTCATGTTGATGGTCATTTCACCGGCACCTCCTTCTGTACTCTGCACACGCAGCCGCCGAGCGGCACGTCTTGAGTTGACACTGCTCGTAGATCCCCAGTCGAGCCCTTCGGGCTCGGTACTGGCAGGTTATTGCCCCGCACCACACCGCTGCAACTCAATTAACGGGAAAATCCTCGAAGTTACGAAGATCGCCCCTGAGCAGCGGGTTCGCCGCGTCGATCATGGTCCGGACGCGGTCAAGACCCCGTCGACGCCCGGACGACCCCGAGGATCCCCGCGCCGAAGCGCTCGAGCTTCGTCGCGCCGATGCCGGAGATCGACACCAGCCCCGCCTCGTCGGCCGGGCGCTGCTCGGCGATGGCCATCAGCGTCGCGTCCGTGAAGACGACGAACGCCGGCACCTTCAGCTCGCGGGCCCGGTCGGCCCGCCACGACTTCAGCCGCTCCAGCAGGTCCTCATCCACTGTGGACGGGCAGCGCCCGCAGCGGCCCAGCTTGACCTCGAGGGTCTCCAACAGCGGCCCGCCGCAGACGCGGCAGCGCGTCTTGACCGGCGTCGACGGCTTCTGCTGTGACCGCGCCACGCGGGCGGCCGGGTGGTCCTCCGGGACCAGGCCGTAGAGGAACCGGCTGCGCCGCCGGTTGCGCCGCGCGCCCGGCGTGCGGGCCAGCGCCCAGGACAGCCACAGGTGCTCGCGGGCCCGGGTGACGCCGACGTAGAACAGCCGCCGCTCCTCCTCGATGGCCGCTTCGTCGCCGTCGGCGTGCAGGATCGGCATCGTGCCCTCGGCCAGGCCGACGAGGAACACCGCGTCCCACTCCAGGCCCTTCGCCGCGTGCAGCGACGCCAGCGTCACGCCCTCGACCGTCGGCGGGTGCTGGGCCGCGGCGCGCTGGTCGAGCTCGGCGTTGAACCGGGGCACGTCGGCGTCGGGAACCGCCGCCGCGAGCTCCTCGGCCAGCTCGACGATCGCCAGGAGCGCGTCCCACCGCTCCTTGGCCGCGCCGCCGGCGGGCGGCGACTCGGTCAGGCCGACCCGCGCGAGCACCGAACGCACCGTCGTGACCAGGTCGGAGCTGCCGTCGCCGCTCGCCGCGCGCAGCGCGGACATCGCCTGGCGGACCTCCGTGCGGTTGAAGAACCGCTCGCCGCCGCGGACCAGGTACGGGATGCCGGCGTCGGCCAGCGCCGACTCGTAGGCCTCGGACTGGGCGTTGATCCGGTAGAGGACCGCGATCTCGCTCGCCGCGACGCCGCCGTCGAGCAGCTCGCGCACCCGGCGCGCGACGGCGGCCGCCTCGACCGCCTCGTCCTCGAACTCGCCGAAGCGCGGCTCCGGCCCCGGCGGCCGCTGGCCGATCAGCTTCAGCCGCGAGCCCGCCGGCCGGCCGCGCGCCGCGCCGATCACGCGGTTGGCCAGCGCGACGACCTCGGGCGTCGACCGGTAGTCGCGCTCGAGGCGGACGACCGTGGCGTCCGGGTAGCGCCGCGTGAACTCCAGCAGCGGCCGCGGCGACGCGCCGCCGAAGGAGTAGATGGTCTGGTTCGCGTCGCCGACGACGGTCAGGTCGTCGCGGCCGCCGAGCCACGCGTCGAGCAGGCGCTGCTGCAGCGGCGTGACGTCCTGGTACTCGTCGACGACGAAGCACCGGTAGCGGTCGCGGAACTCCTCGGCGACGGCGCCGTGCTCCTCGAGCACCGCGGTCGTGTGCAGCAGGAGGTCGTCGAAGTCGAGCACCTGCGCGGCGTTCTTCAGTTCTTCGTACGTGCGGTATACCTCGGCGACCTGCGCGGCCGGGGCCGGGATGTCCCGCTGGGCGCGCGCGGTGACGGCCGGGTAGTCGTCCGGGCTGATCAGCGACGCCTTCGCCCACTCGATCTCGCTCGCCAGGTCGCGCAGGACCTCGACCTCGGTGCCGAGCTTGGCCCGGTTCGCGGCCTGGCCGACGTACCGCAGCTTGTTCTCCAGCAGGTCCCACGGCCGGTCGCCGACCACGCGCGGCCAGAAGTAGCGGAGCTGGCGGCGGGCGGCGGCGTGGAACGTCAGCGCCTGCGCCGCGTCGACGCCGAGGCCGCGCAGCCGCGTCCGCATCTCCCCCGCCGCGCGCGTCGTGAAGGTGACGGCGAGGACCTGACCGGCGGAAACGTGCCCCGATCGGACGAGGTGGGCGATCCGGTGGGTGATCGTGCGGGTCTTGCCCGTGCCGGCGCCGGCCAGCACGCAGACCGGCCCCCGCGGGGCACTGGCGGCGGCGCGCTGCTCGGGGTCGAGACCGTCGAGCAGTCGGTTCAGGCTCTTGGGTGAAAGTACGCCGGTCACGTCCGGCATCCTCGCAGAGGGGGACGGGGAAACGGGGCAGGGGCACGCGGCCGTATCCTGGTCATATGGCGGGACAGCAGGACAAGGAAGCGGCCAAGCAGGCCAAGAAGGAGAAGCGCGCGGCGAGCAAGGCACGCCGTGGCCAGCTCTTCGAGGCCTTCAAGATGCAGCGCAAGGAAGACCCTTGGCTCATCCCGTGGATGGTCGGCGCGATCGTCGTCGTGGCCGGCGTCCTGTTCGGGGTCGGGTTCTTCTTCGACATGCAGTGGGTGCTGCTGCCGCTGGGCCTGATCCTGGGCGGCCTGGCCGCCATGATCATCTTCGGCCGCCGGGTGCAGCGCACGGTGTACTCGAAGGCCGACGGCCAGCCCGGCGCGGCGGCCTGGGCGCTGGAGAACCTGCGCGGCCGCTGGAAGGTGACGCCGACCGTCGCCGCCACCACGCAGCTCGACGCGGTGCACCGGGTCCTCGGCGGCCCCGGCGTGGTGCTGGTCGCCGAAGGCGCGCCGCACCGCGTGAAGACCCTGCTCGCCCAGGAGAAGAAGCGCGTCTCCCGCCTGATCGGCGACACGCCGATCTACGACGTGATCATCGGGCACGAGGACAAGCAGATCCCGCTGAAGAAGCTCCAGGGCTACCTGATGAAGCTGCCCCGCAACCTCAAGCCGGCCCAGGTCGACGCCCTCGAGGCGAAGCTGGCCGCGCTCGGCAACCGCGGCGCGGCACTGCCGAAGGGCCCGATGCCGGCCGGCGCGAAGATGCGCAACGTCCAGCGGACGATCCGCCGCCGCTGACCCGCACGACGTCGAACGGCCCCCGTCCGGATCCGGACGGGGGCCGTTCGCTGTCCCGGCGGCAGTTCTGCTGCCCGCACCGGCCCTGAACTGCGGAAACACCCCTCACCCAGGTTCCCCGAGACGCACCCGCGCGTCCTGGTCCCGCCGCACGTGTCGATCGGTGGCTGGCTGGACCGGGCGGGAGGCGAAAGCGGGACCGGCCGGTATCAGCTCGCGGCTGGACGGCTAGCGCATCCGGATCACGACGGTGCCGGTCAGCCGGTCCAGCCAGCTGCGGCCGTCGGCGTTGCGGACCGCCGCCGGGATGATCACGAACGTCAGCGCGGCCCGGACCAGCGCGCGCAGCGGGCCGACCAGCGCGGCGCCGTCGAGCCGCGCGACGCGGATGCCGACCGCGGCCATGCCCGGGGTGAAGCCGAAGAAGCCGGCCGAGATGACCGAGATGACCGCCCACACGCCGCCGGACCAGAGGTTGAACTGCTGCATCGCCACCGGGTCCTGCAGGCTGGGGTGCAGGAAGATCGCCGTGACCAGGGCCGCGACCACCAAGTCGACGATCAGGCCGAGCAGGCGCGCGCCTCCGCTCGCCGCCGCCCCGACACCCGATTCGGGCAAACCGAGCTTCTCGCCCGGCCACTGAGAGCCACGTTGATCAGTGCCCTGGCCACCGTCTCCGGTGCCGGGCAGCCATTCACCGGTCCACCTCGCCACCCGTCTAGGGTATGCCGGTGGCGCGGACCACATCCGACCTGGTCGGATACCCGATATCGACCACCCGTTAACACCGGCGAAACATATGGGTGACGGTCGGGCAACACCGCACTTTTAGCGTGAGCCGAAGAGAGCACTGCCGTACGAGCTCGAACGAGAAGGAGTCACCGAGGGTGCCCACTACTCCAGACGACATCCAGCGCCTCATCGCCGATGAGGACGTCGAAGTCATCGACGTCCAGTTCTGCGACCTGCCCGGCGTGATGCAGCACTTCACGGTCCCCGCGAAGGCCTTCACCGAAGAGGCCTACGAAGAGGGTCTCGCGTTCGACGGCTCCTCGGTGCGCGGCTTCCAGTCCATCCACGAGTCCGACATGCTGCTGCTGCCGGACCCGGCCACCGCCCGGATCGACCCGTTCCGCAAGGCGAAGACGCTCGCCCTCAACTTCTTCGTGCACGACCCCTTCACCCGTGAGGCGTACAGCCGCGACCCGCGCAACATCGCGCGCAAGGCCGAGCAGTACATCTCCGAGTACGGCGTCGCCGACAACGTCTACTTCGGCCCCGAAGCCGAGTTCTACATCTTCGACTCGGTCCGCTTCGACTCCGCCGAGCACGCCTCCTTCCACGAGATCGACTCGATCGAGGGCTGGTGGAACACCGGCGCCGACGAGGTCGGCGGCAACCAGGGCTACAAGACGAAGTTCAAGGGCGGCTACTTCCCGGTCCCGCCGGTCGACCACTTCGCCGACCTGCGCGACGAGATCGTCCGCAACCTGCAGGGCTCCGGTTTCGAGATCGAGCGCGCACACCACGAGGTGGGCACCGCCGGCCAGACCGAGATCAACTACAAGTTCAACACGCTGCTGCACGCGGCCGACGACCTGCAGCTGTTCAAGTACATCGTGAAGAACACGGTGTTCGCGGCGGGCAAGACGGCGACGTTCATGCCGAAGCCCCTCGCCGGCGACAACGGCTCGGGCATGCACTGCCACCAGTCGCTGTGGAAGGACGGCCAGCCGCTGTTCCACGACGAGTCGGGCTACGCCGGCCTGTCGGACACCGCGCGCCACTACATCGGCGGCCTGCTCAAGCACGCCCCGAGCCTGCTGGCCTTCACGAACCCGACGGTGAACTCCTACCACCGCCTGGTCCCGGGCTTCGAGGCCCCGGTTTCGCTGGTCTACTCGCAGCGCAACCGCTCGGCCTGCGTCCGCATCCCGATCACGGGCAACAACCCGAAGGCCAAGCGCGCCGAGTTCCGCTGCCCGGACTCCTCGGGCAACCCGTACCTGGCCTTCTCGGCGATGATGATGGCCGGCCTGGACGGCATCAAGAACAAGATCGAGCCGCCGGAGCCGATCGACAAGGACCTCTACGAGCTCCCGCCCGAGGAGGCCAAGGACGTCAAGCTGGTCCCGGGCGACCTCGGCACGGTCCTGGACACGCTCGAGGCCGACCACGACTACCTCCTCGAGGGCGGCGTGTTCACCCCGGACGTGATCGAGACGTGGATCTCGTACAAGCGCGAGAACGAGATCGACCCGCTGCGCCTGCGCCCGCACCCGTACGAGTTCGCTCTGTACTACGACGTGTGATCCGCTAGGACGCCCACGGACACGCCGGTGGCGAGGAGCGAAAAGCCCTCGCCGCCGGCGTTTCTTCTACTCCGACGTCGACAAAACTCTCAGGTCCGCGCCCGCCGCCTCGAAACGGCCTCGCGGGTCCTCCACCAGCTTGCGGCGCTCCAGGTCCATCAGCCCCAGCGTGCACTGGATCTCCGCCGCCAGGGTGCCGTCCAGCTTGATGATGTTCGAGTTCATCTTGAACGTCTTGCCGGTGCCGAACTGCACGTCGCACGTCACGTCGACTTCGTCGCCCGCTCGCAGCTCGCGGCGGAACACCACGTGCGTCTCCAGCAGTACCGATGCCACCCCCGGCAGGCCCTTCACCGCGCCCGCCGCCTCGAGGAGCTCCAGGCGGGAGACCTCCCCGTACGAGTGGTAGACGGCGTGGTTGAGGTGGCCCAGGGTGTCCAGCTCGTAGTGCCGGACCTTGATCCGGGTCCGGAAAGGCTCGCGATCGGTCACCCGGCCACCTTAGGTCAGGCCTCGTAGAACAGGTGCTCCACCACCGCGTGCGCCCGGCGGGTGATGCGGCGGTACGAGTCGAGGAACTCACCGGGGTCGTCGCCCGCCGACTGGCCGAGGACGCGGGCCACCGCCGCCAGGTCGCGGCCCGAGCTCGGCACCTGGTCGACCGCCTTGCCGCGCACCAGCATCCCCGCGTTGCGCACGCGGGTCGCCAGCAGCCACGCCTCGGTCAGCGAGTCCGCCTCCGGCTGCTCGGCCAGGCTGGCCTCCGGGAGCACCGCCAGCGCGTCGAGGGTCGACGTCGTCCGCAGCCCGGGCACCTCGTGCGCGTGCTGCAGCTGCAGCAGCTGCACCGTCCACTCGACGTCGGCGAGACCGCCGCGGCCGAGCTTCGTGTGCAGGGTCGCGTCGGCGCCGCGGGGCATGCGCTCGGTCTCGACGCGGGCCTTGATGCGGCGGATCTCACGCGCCTTCGTCGCGTCCAGGCCACCTTCGGGGTAGCGGATCGGGTCGATCATCGCGATGAAGCGCTCGCCCAGCTCTTCGTCGCCGGCGATGAACCGCGCGCGCAGCAGGGCCTGCGCCTCCCACACCTCGCCCCACCGCGCGTAGTACGCGCGGTAGGACTCCAGCGTCCGGACCAGCGGCCCGCTGCGCCCCTCCGGCCGCAGGTCGGCGTCGACGACCAGGCCCGGATCAGAACTCGGCGCGCCCAGCATCTTCCGGACCGTCTCCGCGACCGACGAAGCGAACCTGACGGCGTCGGCGTCCGAAACCCCTTTGGACGGCTCGCACACGAAGAGGACGTCCGCGTCGGAGCCGTAGCCGAGCTCCGCGCCGCCGAGCCGGCCCATGCCGATGACCGCGATGCGCGCCGGCGTGCGGCCGAGTTCCGCCTGCCGCTGGCGGAACGCCGCCGCCAGCGCGCCCTGCAGCACCGCGACCCACACCGAAGAGAGCGCTTCGCAGACCGCCGGCACGTCCAGCAGCCCCAGCAGGTCCGCACACGCGATGCGCAGGAGTTCGTGCCGCCGCAACGATCGCGCGGCGCCGACAGCGGTTTTCAACCCCGGCTGGCGCCGGACGGCGGCCCGCAGCGACGTCGCCACCTCGGCGGGCGTGCGGCCCAGCAGCCGGGCCGGGTCGCCGAGCAGCTGGAGCACCTCCGGCGCGCGGACCAGCAGGTCGGGCACCAGCCGGGACGTGCCGAGCAGGAAGGCCAGGTTTTCCACGACCGTGCCCTCGTCCCGCAGGACCCGCAGGTACCACGGGGTTTCCTCCAGCGCCTCGGACACCTTCCGGTACGACAGCAGGCCGCCGTCGGGGTCGGGGGTGTCGGCGAAGAGGTCGAGCAGCACCGGCAGCAGCGCCTGCTGGATCGCCGCGCGCCGCGAGACGCCCGCCGTGAGGGCCTTGATGTGCTGGAGCGCTCCGTCGGGCGCGGTGTAACCGAGCGCGGCCAGGCGGCTCGCGGCCTGCTTGGTGGTCAGCCGCAGCGCCTCGGTCGGGACGTTCGCGACCGACTGCAGCAGCGGCCGGTAGAAGATCTTTTCGTGCAGGCGCCGGATGCCCTGGCCGTGCCGCCGGAACTCCGCGAGCAGCGTCTCGCCCTGGCTCTTGCCGCCGCTGGCCTTGATCCCGCTCGCCCGGGCGAGGATGCGCAGCTCGACGGTGTCCGACGGCGCCGGGAACAGGTGGGTGCGACGCAGCCGCCGCAGCTGCAGCCGGTGCTCGAGCATCCGCAGGAACTCGTAGGACGCGCCCAGCTCGGCGGCGTCCTGGCGGCCGACGTAGCCGCCTTCGCCGAGCGCATCGAGCGCGTCCATCGTGGACGGCGAGCGCAGGGCCGCGTCGACCCGGCCGTGCACCAGCTGCAGCAGCTGCACCGCGAATTCGACGTCGCGCAGGCCGCCGCGGCCCAGCTTCAGTTCACGCTCGGCGTGCTCGGACGGCACGTGGCCCTCGACCCGGCGGCGCATCTGCTGCACCTCGCCGACGAAGTTCTCCCGGTCGGCCGCCGACCACACCAGCGGCGCCACCATCTCGGCGTACTGGCGGCCCAGTTCGGCGTCCCCCGCCACCGGCCGCGCCTTGAGCAGCGCCTGGAACTCCCAGGTCTTGGCCCACTTCTGGTAGTAGCCGTGGTGGCTGTCCACCGTGCGGACGAGCGCGCCGGCCTTGCCTTCCGGGCGCAGCGCCGCATCGACCTCGAAGCATGCCCTGTCGACGACGCGCATCATCGTGCTCGCCAGTCGCGTCGCGAGGCCGAGGTCACCCCCGCCCACGAAGATGACGTCGACGTCGCTGACGTAGTTGAGCTCCCGGCCCCCGCACTTGCCCATCGCGATGATCGCGAGGGTGCCTTCGGCGGAGGCACCGGCTTCGGCCTCGGCGACGACCAGCCCGGCGGCGAGCGCGGCCTCCGCGAGCTCGGTCAGCTGCGCCGCGACCTCGGCGTAGCCCGGGTGCTCGAGCCCGGCTTCGACCACGTGCCCGAGGTCGGCGGCGGCGATGCCGAGCAGCTGACCGCGGTAGGCGACCTTCAGCGCCTGCTCGGCTTTCAGGCCGGTGAGCACCGATCCGTCATCGGCCAGGAGCGCCGTGCGGAGGGCTTCGCGGTAGCAGGCGGAGTCGGTGCACTTGTCCGCGGTGAGCGAGCGCCACTGGTCCGGGTTCACGGCGAGGAAGTCCGCGAGTGCGCTCGACGTCCCCAGCACGCTGAGGAAGCGGCCGCGGAAGGTCCGGTGGGTGCGCAGTTGCGCTTCGAGGTCGGCCCACTCGGCGGCGTCGGCCTCGCGGATCCGGTCGAGCCCGCGCAGCGCGAGGTCCGGGTCGGCGGTGCGGGACAACGCCGCGAGCACGTCGGCGGCCGACTCGGCCGGGCCGGCGTCGGACCACCAGCCTGCCGCGCGCAACTGCCCCTCGGCACGGGCGTCGGTGAAGCCGTACCTCGCCGCCGAAGCGGTCGTTCGCGCGCGGTCTGCCATCACCGACCACCGTAGCCGGGGACGGCCGCTCAGGCCGCGAGCCGGCCCGGCTCGGTTCCGGCGGGTGTCGGCTCGGGCACCTGGAAGCTGTGTGCGGTGACGGGGTGACGCCGCGAGAGGAGGTAGATGCCGAGGCCGACGCCGGCCCCGACGAGGCCGACCGCGATCGTGCCCGCGTCGCCGAGCGAGGCGACCTTGCCGGAGATCGCGCCGACGATCGCCGCCGCGGGCAGCGTGAACAGCCAGGCGACCACCATCCGGCCCGCCATCCGCCAGCGGACCGGCGCTTCCCGGCGGCCGACACCGGAGCCGACGATCCCGCCGGAGCAGACGTGCGTCGTGGACAGCGGGAAGCCCAGCCGCGACGAGACCAGGATGACCAGCGCCGAGCTCGTCTGGGCGGCGAAGCCCTGCGGGCCTTCGATGTCGGTCAGGCCCTTGCCGAGGGTGTGCGTGATGCGCCAGCCGCCGAGGTAGGTGCCGAGAGCGAGCGCGCAGGCGGCGCTGATGATCACCCAGACGGGTGGCGACGCGCCCGCCGGGAGCATGCCGGCGGTGACGAGGGTGAGCGTGATGACGCCCATCGTCTTCTGGGCGTCGTTGGTGCCGTGCGCGAGCGAGACCAGGGACGCCGAGACGATCTGGCCGACCTTGAACCCGCGCGTGGCCGGGCGGCCGCGCACCAGGAATCGGTAGACCAGGTAGGTGGCGGCCATCGCGACGAGCCCGGCGATGACCGGGCTGGCCGCGGCCGGGACCAGGACCTTCTCGACGATCTTTCCGAAGTGGACCGAATCGGTGCCGGCGGAGATCCAGGTGGCGCCGATCAGGCCGCCGAACAACGCGTGCGACGAACTCGACGGCAGCCCGACGAACCACGTCACGAGGTTCCAGACGACGGCGCCGATCAGCCCGCCGAAGACGATCGCCGGGCCGATCTTCGTGTCGTCGACCAGGCCGCTGGAGATCGTCTTGGCGACTTCGACCGACAGGAACGCGCCGACGAGGTTCAGCACCGCCGAGATCGCGACCGCCACCCGGGGCTTGAGCGCCCCGGTGGCGATCGACGTGGCCATCGAGTTCGCGGTGTCGTGGAACCCGTTCGTGAAATCGAAAATGAGGGCCGTGACGACGACGACCACGACCAGCAACGAGGGTTGCACCCCGACCTCCGCACCCTTGTGGGGACTCCTCCCGCAAGGTACCTGACGGGTGCGCCCGCCGTTAACAGGATGTTGCTGGTTGTGACCTCTGTCGTTAAGCCAACGGTAATGTCCGTTGACTCGTCACGGCCGGCTCGAGCTCCCCGGCGGCCAGCTTGACGAACCGGTGCGCGAACGGGCGCCACGTCTCGGCGATGTCGGCGTGCACGGTGACCAGCGTTTCGTGCTCGAGCGAGCCGGGGCGGGCGAATTCGGCTTCCTCGGGGCATTCCGCGGCCCAGCTCTCGACGACCTCGGGGGTCGTCTCGATGTGGAACTGGACACCGTAGACACACCGCCCGAGCCGGTAGGCCTGGTGGGCGTAGCGCGGTGAGGAGGCGAGCAGCTCGGCGCCGGGCGGGAGCCGGGTGATCGCGTCGGTGTGGAACTGCAGGACGTCCTGCAGGAGCGGCAGGTCGGCGAACAGCGGGTCGGTCCACGCTGCGTCTTTCTTGTTGACGAGGTGCGGACCGACCTCGGGCCCGTCGGGAGCGACCTCGACGCGGCCGCCGGTCGCGACGGCCAGCAGCTGAGCGCCGAGGCAGACTCCCAGGGTGGGCAGGTTCTGCGCGGCCGCCTTGCTCAGCAGCCGCCGGACGTCGGCGAGCCACGGGTGTTTGGCGTCGTCTTCGGCACCCATGCCGCCGCCGAGGCAGACGACGGCCCGGTAGCCGTCCAGCTCGGGCAGGTGCTGCTCCGGCAGCAGGCGGACGTCGAGTTCCGCGCCGGCCTCGGTCAGCCAGTCGCCGAGGGGGCCCACCGGGTCCGACGCGTCCGGCTGGATGATCAGGATTCGGGTCACGGTGTCCAGGGTAGGTCAGCAGGCGCAGCGGATCGCGGGTTCGGTGGTCCCTTCGACGGGGTAGCCGGCGGCGATCCACGCGGTGATGCC
The DNA here is from genome assembly GCF_040610315.1 of Amycolatopsis sp. NPDC004169. Lineage (NCBI taxonomy): Bacteria > Bacillati > Actinomycetota > Actinomycetes > Pseudonocardiales > Pseudonocardiaceae > Amycolatopsis > Amycolatopsis sp. NPDC004169. The sequence continues at coordinate 1,251 of NZ_JBEXMD010000066.1, read as the reverse complement.
GCCGGAGAGCCGTTTCACCTTGAAGCCGAGCTGCGCGAGCTTGAGCGCGCCCTTGGTGGCGGCGTTGCAGACGGTGCTTTCGCAGTAGCAGACGTACACGAGGTCGCGGTCGAGGTGTTCCGTGCTTGCCGCGGTCAGGTCCCGGTAGGGCAGGTTGACGGCGCCGGGGATCCGGGCGTGGGCGAAGGCTTCGGGCGCCCGCGTCTCGACGACGACGTAGCCGTCGGTGCGGCCGGCTTCGAGGTCCTGGACGAGATCGTCGGGGTCGACCTCGAAGGCGAGTTCGGCCGCGAAGTGCTTCGCGGCGGCCTCCGGTGCCGCTGCCGGGTAGGCGAGGGTGCGTGTCATGGGGTAAATCCTGCTGGGCACAGGGGTTTCCGGACAGGGCACAATCGGCGTGGAATCCCGGGCCGGCCGGGGATTTCCCTGTTCTGGCCCTGCGAGCCCGGGAGAGTTGCGGTGGACCACCTCGACGACGTCGACTGGCGCCTGCTGGAGCTCCTCCAGTCCGACGGGCGGTTGAGTTTTTCGGAGCTCGGGCGCCGGGTGTCGCTGTCCGGTTCGGCGGTGACGGAACGGGTGCGCCGGCTCGAGGAGCGCGGCGTGATCACCGGGTACGCGGCGAGAGTGGACACGACGAAGCTGGGGTTGCCGATCGAGGCGTTGGTGCGCGCTCGGGTCAGGAGCCTGGACACGCCACGGTTCCGGACGGCGGTGTTGCCGCTGGCGCAGGTGGTGGCCGCGGATCACGTGACGGGTGAGGAGTGCTGGGTCCTGCGGGTACTGTGCCGGGATACGGCGGAGCTCGAGGAGCTGCTGGAAAAGGTGCAGCGGTACGGGGAGACGAGCACGTCGCTGGTGCTGTCGTCGCCGTTGCGGGGCCGGGGGGTGGGCCGGCCGGGGTTGGTTTGAGGTCTTGCGTGTGATCCGGGAGGCATCACGCGTGTCTGGAGGGGCATCACGCGTGATCGGGGAGGCATCACGGTGGCCGGGCTGTGTGCCGGAATGGACGACACGCGTACCCAGACGGACGACTCGCGTACCTGGATGGACGACTCGCGTACCGGGAGGGTCGGTTGGCGTGCCGGCCGGTCCGGGAATGAAGAAAGGGCCCCGGGAGACGTTTCCGTCTCGACCGGGGCCCTTCCCATTTGGTTAAGTTCGGCGGTGTCCTACTCTCCCACAACCCTTCGGTTGCAGTACCATCGGCGCTGTCAGGCTTAGCTTCCGGGTTCGGAATGGGACCGGGCG
>NZ_JBEXMD010000065.1:0-39411 GCF_040610315.1 Amycolatopsis sp. NPDC004169 | reverse complement strand
CGCGGGATGATCTGATCGCCCGGGAACTCCCCGCCGAACAGCGCCCAGTGGATCCAGGTCCCGGCCACCGGCACCGACAGCACGATGCCCGACAGCGTCGCCCGGATACCGGTCCCGGAGAGCAGGTCGTCCGGCAGCGAGTAGCCGAAGAAGCCTTCGAAGCAGCCCAGGATCAGCAGCAGCCCGCCGATCACCCAGTTCGCCTCACGCGGGCGCCGGAACGCGCCGGTGAAGAAGATGCGCAGCATGTGCACGGCCATGGACGCGACGAAGATCAGCGCGGCCCAGTGGTGCAGCTGGCGCATGAACAGGCCGCCGCGGACGTCGAAGGAGATGTCCAGCGTCGTGCGGAACGCCTGGGACATCTCCAGGCCCTGCATGTTCTTGAAGCTGCCGTGGTAGACGACCTCCTGCATCGAGGGGTCGAAGAACAGCGTCAGGTACACGCCGGTCAGCAGCAGGATGATGAAGCTGTAGAGCGCGATCTCGCCCAGCAGGAACGACCAGTGGGTCGGGAACACCTTGTTCATCTGGTGCCGCAGGCCCTTGGCCAGGTGGTAGCGCTGGTCCGCGTTGTTCGCGGCCTCGCCCAGCGCCTTCTCGACCGGGCTCGACCCCTTGGTCGGCGTGGTGAGTGAACTCATGACTTACGCTCCCAAAAGGCCGGACCGATGGCCTCGATGAAGTCGCCTCGCGCGATCAAGTATCCCTCTTCGTCCACCGTGATCGGTAGCTGGGCCAGCGGCCGCGTCGCCGGGCCGAAGATCGGCTTGCCGTAGTGGAGTGCGTCGAACTGCGACTGGTGGCACGGGCACAGGATGCGGTTGGTCCGCTGCTCGTACAGGGAGGTCGGGCAGCCGACGTGGCTGCAGATCTTCGTGTACGCGTAGTAGTCGCCGAAGTTGAAGTCCTCCTGGCCGGCCCGCTTGACGACCTTGGCGGCGTCGGTCGGGCGCAGGCGGATCAGCATGACCGGGTTGTCCACCCGGGTCAGCGCCTTGGCCAGCGCCTCCGCGTCGTTGCGCTCGGACTCGCGGAACGGGAAGACCGTCTCCATCGCGCCTGCGTCCAGGTCCTCGGCCTTGACCAGGGAGATCTCGGTCTGCTTGCCGTGCTCGACCTCGACCGGCTTGCCGGTGGCCCGGCGCAGGTAGACCTTCTCGCCGGGGAAGTTCGGCTGCCAGCCGGTGTGCCACAGCGAGTCGCGGGACTCGCTGTCCTTCCACGGGTTCTTGATGAAGGACGCGACCGGCAACGCCGCGGCGGCCAGGCCGAGCGCACCCGCACCGGCGATCGCCGAGCGCTTGATCAGCGACCGGCGGGCGATGGTGCTGCGGCTCCCGGCGTCGGCCAGGTGCGCCAGGATCGTCTGGCGGTCGACCTCGGACGAGCCCTCGCCGCCCGCGTCGCTGCGCTGCTGCACCGCGACCTCGGCGGGCACGAACTTCTTCGTGTAGAGGATCACGCCGATGCCCAGGCCGAGGATGGCCAGGCCGAGCGTGAGCCCCAGCATCGGGGTGTACAGGCTGTACCAGAAGTGGCCGCTCTCGTTGTCCGGCGCCTCGTACTGCCACGGCCACCAGATCAGCGAAACGACGAACCCGATCCCGGCCAGCGCGGACAGGCCGAACCAGAACGCGACCAGGCGCTCGGCCCGCTTCTCCGCGCGGGTGCCCTCCACGGGCCACGGGGTCGGGTACTCGACGATCTCGACACCGTCGAGCGCCCCGCCCAGCTTGACCAGCTGGTCCCGGTCCATCTCAGCCAGTTCCGCCTCCGTCGGCGGCTTCGGCCCTTCGGCACTCATGCCTTCGATCCAATCCACAACGTCACGCCGATCAGCGCGGCGATCCCGACGATAAAGGCGATGACGCCCTCCGAGGCGGGGCCGACCCCGCCGAGGCCGTTACCACCCGGGTCATTGTTGCCGTCCGACACCGACTTCACGTAGGCGACGATGTCCTTCTTCTCCTCCGGCGACAGCTGCCGGTCGGAGAACTTCGGCATGTTCTGGGGGCCGGTGAGCATGGCCGTGTAGATCTGCTCTTCGCTGGCCGGGTCCAGGTTCGGCGCGTACTTGCCCGCCGACAGAGCGCCGCCGCGGCCGGTGAAGTTGTGGCACGAAGCGCAGTTGAGGCGGAACAGCTCGCCACCGCGGGCCGGGTCGTCGCCGCGCAGGGCCTCGCCCTTCTCGGCCGGACGCTGGACGCCGCCGCCGTGCGCCTGGATGTAGGCGCCGACCGCGTCGATCTCGGCCTCGGTCAGCTTCGGCGGCTTCCGCTCGACCTGCGCCTCCTGGCGCGCGGCGGGCATGCGGCCCGAAGAAGTCTGGAAGTACACCGCGGCGTCGCCGATGCCGATCAGGCTCGGCCCGCGGTCCTGCACGCCCTCGAGGTTCGCGCCGTGGCAGGCGATGCAGGTGTTGTTGTAGACCTGCTCGCCGAGGCGCAGCTGCGCCGGCGTGCCCTGGGCCTGCGCGGTCTGCGGCTCCGGGGCGAACACGGCGTACAGGGCGCCGGCGCCCACCAGCGCGATGCCGAGCGCGAGCAGGCCGGCGAACCGCCTCCGCAGCTTCGACCGCGCGCGGTAGCGGCGCTCCGAGGACTTGGTGCTGGTGGTCATCTTGCGGCAACCCTTGCTGTCAGTTCAGGCCGATGGTGAAGGTGGTGGCGGCTGGGTGGACCTACGGAAGGAGGTAGATCACACCGAAGAGGCCGACCCACACGATGTCGACGAAGTGCCAGTAGTAGGACACGACGATCGCCGACGTGGCCTGGGCGGGCGTGAACTTGCTCAGTTTCGTGCGGATGAGCAGGTACACGAAGGCGATGAGCCCGCCGATGACGTGCAGGCCGTGGAAACCGGTGGCGAGGTAGAAGACCGTGCCGAACGGGCCGGACGGGATCGTCATCCCCTCTTCGACCAGGTTGTGGTACTCGTTGGCCTGGCCGCCGACGAAGATCGCGCCCATGATCAACGTGATGATGTACCAGCGGCGCAGCCCGTAGACGTCGCCGCGCTCGGCCGCGAACACGCCGAACTGGCAGGTCAGCGAGGACAGCACGAGGATCACCGTGAACGGGATCGCGTACGCCACGTTGAGGTGGAACTCCTCGCCGTGCAGCGGCGGCGGCCACTGGCCGGACGAGTTCTGCGCCTTGACGGTGAAGAACATCGCGAACAGTCCGGCGAAGAACATCAGCTCGCTGGAAAGCCACACGATGGTGCCGACACTGACCATGTTCGGCCGGTTCAGCGAGTGGACCCGCTGACTGATGGTGGGAGCTGCCGTTGTCACGCGTCGCATTATGTCCTCTCGCACCGCCGCTCCGCCGGGTGGGTCCACGGCGAGCCGTCTGCGTAACCGATCACACCGGATGCCCGGGAAGGTGAGAGCTACTCATGGGTTTACTCGACCGGCTGCTTGACCTGGTCAAGAAGCGGGAAACGCCCGGTCTGACGGCCGACGCGCCGGGGCTGAAGATCGTCGCCGAGGCCTTCGACCCCGTCGTCGCGGACTCCGCCGTCCTCGCCGCTTCACCCGACTGGGTCAGCACAGCACCGGCCGTTCTGCGGCACCACCTGCTGCTGCCGCCGGACCGGGTCGAAGAGGCGGCGTCGATCCTCGCGCAGGACGGCTACGAGCTGCGAGAACAGGCTCCGGACGGGGAGCTGACGCGGGTGCTCGCCGTGCGCGTCCAGGTGCTCGACGCCCTGCACTGCGCCCAGGAACGGTCGCGGATGGCGGGTCTCGCGCAACGATTGGGCGGCGACGCGCTCGGCTGGGACGCGCAACAGCCGGAGCCGACCGCGTGATGTCGGTCTCGGCCGATACGATCCAGGGAGACGTGCGGTGACGAGATGGAGGCGTGTCCAACATGGGCGAGCGGTCGATGCGGGTCCTGGTGTTCAGCCACAAGGCGGAGGTGCGCGAGGCGATCGTGAACGCGGTCGGCCGGCGGCCCGCCGCCGACCTGGCGCGCGTGGACTACGTCGAGGCGGCCGGCATCGCGGACGTGCTGTCCGAGGTGGACGAGGGCCACGTCGACCTGGCCATCCTCGACGGCGAAGCCCAGCCGACCGGCGGCATCGGCCTCTGCCGCCAGCTGAAGAGCGAAATCGCCGACTGCCCCCCGATCGTGGTCGCCGTGCGGCGCAAGGACGACCGGTGGCTGGCCACCTGGTCGCAGGCGGACGCCGTGCTGGTGCACCCGCTGGACCCGCTGACCGCCGCGGAGACCGTCGCCGACGTGCTGCGCGCGCGGCGGGTCCCCGTCGTGAACGGCTGAGCCCGGTGACCGCCCCGGTCCCCCGCACCTGGCCGTCCCTGCTCAAGCAGCTCGTCGCCGGCGCCGACCTCTCGGCGGAGGACACGGCGTGGGCGATGGACCAGATCATGAGCGGCGCGGCGAGCCCGGCCCGGATCGCCGGGTTCGCGGTCGCGCTGCGCGCCAAGGGCGAGACGCCCGAGGAGATCGCGGGCATGGCGGCCACGATGCTGGCGCACGCCCGGCGGGTCGAGCTGGACGGCCCGGCGGTCGACATCGTCGGCACCGGCGGCGACGGCTCGAACTCGGTGAACATCTCCACGATGGCGACGATCGTCACGGCGGCGGCGGGCGCCCCGGTGGCCAAGCACGGCAACCGCAGCGCGTCGTCGAAGTCCGGCGCGGCGGACGTGCTCGAGGCGCTCGGCGTGACCATCTCGCTGCCGCCGGAGGACGTCCGGCGCAGCCTCGACGAGGTCGGCATCGGGTTCTTCCTGGCTTCGGCGTTCCACCCGGCGCTGCGGCACGCGGGCCCGGTGCGCAGCGAGCTCGGCATCCCGACGACGTTCAACCTGCTCGGGCCGCTGACCAACCCGGCCCAGCCGGGGGCGGCGCTGATCGGCTGCGCGTACCCGGACAAGACCAGGGTGCTGGCCGAGACGTTCGCCCGCCGCGGCACCCGCGCCCTGGTGGTCCGCGGCGACGACGGCCTCGACGAGATCACCACGACCACGACGTCGACGGTCTGGGTGGTCGCGGACGGCACGGTCACCGAGCGCAGCTTCGACCCGGCCTCGGTCGGCATCCCCCGCGCGACGGCCGACGACCTGCGCGGCGGCGACGCGGCGGCGAACGCCCAGGTGGTCCGCGAGCTGGTGGGCGGCAAGCCGGGCCCGGTCCGCGACGCGGTCCTGATCAACGCGGCGGCGGCCTTGGCGGCCTTCACGGGCTTCTCGGAGTCCCTGGAGGACGACCTGCGCGCCGGCCTGGCGCGGGCGGCCGAGGCGATCGATTCCGGCGCCGCGGCCACCCTGCTGGACCGCTGGATCGCCTTCTCCTGACCCGCTCCCGCGTGACCGGGGCCGCAACTCGCGTGACTGAAGCCGGAACTCGCGTGATCGGGGCCGGAACTCGCGAGTTCCGGCCCCGATCACGCGGGTCACGTCCCTGATCACGCGGGTGACGGGTCTGGTCACGCGGGATCCGGGCTCGGTCACGAACGGCAGGCCGGTTCGGGGCGGGTTGCCGGGCCGGCCGGCTTCTCCGGTGCGGCGGCGGGCTTGCGGCCGCGTTGCGGGGCCAGTGCGGCCGCCAGGACTGCGAGCATGCCCAGGCCCTCCAGCCAGCTCGGGCGGTGGCCGTAGAACGCGATGTCGACCAGGACCGCGACCACCGGGTAGACGTAGGACAGCAGCGCCACCGTCGTCGTCGGCAGCTTGCCGATGCTCGCGTAGATCAGCACGTACATCAGGGCCGTGTGCACCGTGCCCAGCAGGACCAGCCAGAGCAGCCCCGACGTCGTCGACGGCAGCGGCGTCAGCAGCAGCGCGGGGGCCAGGACGATCGCGCCCACGGTCGTCTGCACGGCGGCCAGCAGGTGCGGGCGGACGTGCTTCAGCTGCTTCGCGACGAAGGACGCCCCGGCGTAGAGCAGCGCCGCGCCGAGGGCCAGCGCAATGCCGGCGAGCTGCACCGGCTTGCCGTCCTCGCCGTGGGCGGACAGTGAGATCACCGCCACGCCGCCGAAGGCGATCCCGGCCCGGGCCAGGTGGCTCTTGGCGACCTTCTCGCCGAGGAAGGCCGCCGCCAGGCCGACCAGGATCAGCGGCTGGGTGTGGTAGACGACCGTGCTGACCGAGATCGACGACAGCGCGTACGAGGCGAACAGCAGCACCCAGTTGCCGACCAGGAACAACCCGCCCAGCACGGCGAGACCGAGGTCGCGACGGGACGGCCGCCAGGCCTGCAGCCAGCCGCGGGAGAGGCACCAGAGCACGAGGAGCGCGCCGCCGACGAAGCAGCGGGCGAAGGCCACGGCCGGAGCGGCCGCGCCGCTCTCGAGGACGACGGCACCGATCGTGCCGGACATGGCCATCGCCGCGGACCACTGGAGCAGCGGGCGGGTTTCGGAGTTCGTCATGCCGACCAGGTTCGTCGCGCCGGCGGCGATCGACCAGTGTCAGAGATGACAACGGCCGCAAAACTTGTGACACACTGGCCGACATGGACGTCAACCGGGTCGCCGTGGTGCTCGCCGACCGCGTTTCGCCGTTCGAGCTGGGCGTCGCGTGCGAGGTGTTCGGCACCGACCGCAGCGCCGACGGCATCGAGGGCTGGGATTTCGGCGTCTGCTCGCCGGACGGCTCCGGGGTGGCCAGCTGGTCCGGTTTCGGGCTGTCCGGCCTGCGGGACCTCGACTTCGCGGCGTCGGCGGACCTGCTGATCGTGCCGACGTGCGCGCCCCGCACCGCACCGCCGCCCGAGCCGGTGCTGAACGTCCTGCGGGACGCGGCCGGGCGCGGCGCGTGGGTGGCGGGCTTCTGCGCCGGTGTCTTCTCCCTGGGCTACGCGGGCCTCCTGGACGGCCGCCGCTGCACCGTCCACTGGGTGTACGAGGCGGAGTTCCGCGCCCGCTTCCCGGCGGCCGAGGTGGACCCCCAGGCGCTGTACGCCGACGACGGCGGGATCCTGACCAGCGCGGGCACGGTCGCGGCGGTCGACCTGTGCCTGCACCTGGTCCGCCGGCTGCGCGGCGTCGCGGCGGCCACGACGCTGGCCCGCCGGATGGTCGCGGCCCCGCACCGCGCGGGCGGGCAGGCGCAGTTCGTCCAGGCACCCGTCCCGGCGACGGCGGCGGGCGACGACGCCGTCGTCGCGGAGGCCCTGGAGTGGGTGGAGCGGCGGCTGGACCAGCCGTTCACCGTGGCGGAGCTCGCCCGCCGCAGCGGACTGGGCGAGCGGACGTTCCTGCGCCGCTTCTCGGCGGCCACAGGCACCACGCCGCACCGCTGGCTGACCGAGCGGCGGCTGGACCGCGCCCAGGCCCTGCTGGAGGAGGGCCGCCTGTCCGTGGAGGACATCGCGACGGCGTGCGGTTACGCGTCCGCGGCGGCGCTGCGGCACCAGTTCAGCCGCCTGCGGGGCACGAGCCCGTCGTCCTACCGGACGGCGTTCCGGGGCTGAAAACGAAACCGGCCGCCACGCGGTGAGCGTGACGGCCGGTTCCGGAAAGTGACTCAGTCGTGCGACGGGCCCGTGTGGTACTCGAACACCAGGCCGCCGATGGTGATGAGCAGCGCGACGAGCGCGATGACCAGCAGCCAGATGTGGAAGAACGCCAGCGCCACGGCCGCGAGCGCCGCGGTGGCCGCCATGCCGATCGGCCAGTAGCTGCCCGGGCTGAAGAAGCCCAGCTCACCCGCGCCGTCGCTGATCTCGGCGTCCTCGCGGTCCTCCGGACGCGGCTCGATCCGGCGCGCGACGAACTGCATGTAGCTGCCGGCCAGGAACGCCAGACCGCCGGTGAGGAACAGCGCGACGATGCCCACCGGCTCGGCACCGTGGGTCGCGGCCAGCGCGGTCCACAGCCAGTAGACCCCCGCCATGAACACGGCGAAGATCGCCACGATGAAGAAGATGCGGGCTTCGACCTTCATGGTCTTTTCCTACTCCTGTGTCTCGCCGGGCGTCAGTTGGACGCGGTCCGCGCCGTGCGGTCGGTGTTGAACGGCTGGGTGGTGACCGCGTGCGGGGTGCACAGCTCGCCGCAGTTCATCTTCGCCAGCGCCTCGGCCGCGGTGAAGGCCTGGCCGGTCGCCGGGTTCGTCTGCTTGCGCAGCGCGATGTACTGGTCGTACTTGTCCGGCGACAGCGCACGGACCTCGAAGTTCATCACCGAGTGGTACGTGCCGCACAGCTCCGCGCACCGGCCGACGAAGGAGCCCTCGCGGTCGATCTTGTTCTGGAAGGAGCTGTCCTGGTTGTTCTTCTCCGGGTTCGGCATGACGTCCCGCTTGAAGTGGAACTCCGGCACCCAGAAGGAGTGGATGACGTCGGTGGAGACCAGGTCGTACTGGATGGTCTTGCCGACCGGGAGCACGAGCAGCGGGATCTCGCCGGACGAGCCGACGGTGCTCACCTGCTGGCCGTCCGCCCGCTTGGCGGACTCGTCCTCGTACTTGAACTCCCAGTTCCACTGGAAGGCCACGACCTGGACCTTGACGTCCGGGTTGGGGATCTTGTCGAGGACCTTCGACTCCGTGGTCGCGGTGAAGAAGAACAGGACGCAGACCATGATCGTCGGGACGACGACCGTGAACAGCTCGAGCGGGATGTTGTACTGGAACTGCCGGGGCAGCTCCTCCGGCTCGCCGTCGCCTGCCGTCTTCTTCTTGCGGTGGAACGTCGCGGTCCAGAAGATCAGGGCCCACACGATGACGCCGACGACCAGCGCCGCGACCACGGTCCAGGTCCAGAGCGTCCGCATCTGGTTCGCCTGCTCGGTGACACCGACCGGCCAGCCGAACCGGAGGATCTCGTCGCCGGAGCAGCCCGTCGCGGTCAGCGCGACCAGCACGGCCAGCGCGGCGACGCGCAAGGTCCGCTTCCCCAGGGTGCGCTCGGGTTGTCCCACTGCGCCTCGCCCTTTCACCCAGAGCCTCCTACGACAGATCTTTGTGACAGCCGGACTCTAGCCGAGTTGGCCCATCCTGCTGACCAAGGGGTAACTGATGAGACTTATTCAACCGTCGGTCGGCGCGAACGGCGCTTCCTCGGGCAAGTTGCGGTCCGTAGCGCCGACCTAGCTCAAATAAGCCTCAATCGACGCGCGTGGTACTCGCCACGACCGCCCCGGCATACTGGGGCCTTCCCCAGCCCGGCGAAGACCCTGAAGGTGTGTGAGTCCCCGTGTGCGGCCTGCTTGGACTGATCTGCGCGACCGAGACCGGCGCGGCGAACGCGCGTGACGCCGTCGGCGCGGCCATGCGCTGCCAGCGCCACCGCGGCCCCGACGAGCAGGACACCTGGGCCGATGCCGAGGTCGTCTACGGCTTCAACCGGCTCGCCTTCATCGACGTCGAGCACGCGCACCAGCCGCTGGTCTGGGGCCCGCCGGAGGCGCCGGGCCGCTACACCATGAACTTCAACGGCGAGATCTACAACTACCTGGAGCTGCGGGCGGAGCTCGCCGAGCAGCACGGCGCGAAGTTCGAGACCGAGGGTGACGGCGAGGCGATCGTCGCCGGCTTCCACTACCTGGGCGCGGACTGGGTGAAGCGCCTGCGCGGCATGTTCGCCTTCATGATCTGGGACTCGCAGGAGAAGCGGGTCTTCGGCGCGCGTGACCCGTTCGGGATCAAGCCGCTGTTCTACTCGGCAGGCCCGGGTGGCGTGGCGTTCTCCAGCGAGAAGAAGAGCCTGCTGGAGCTGTCGGACGTCCTCGGCGTCGCTCAGGAGCTGGACCGCAAGGCCCTGCAGCACTACCTGGTCCTGCAGTACGTGCCCGAGCCCGAGTCGCTGCACACGGCGATCCGGCGCGTCGAGTCCGGTACCTCGTTCGAGGTGGTGCCCGGCGGTGAGGTGAAGTTCACCCGCTACTTCCACCCGCAGTTCAGCGCCAAGCCGGTCAACTCGCCCGCCGAGGCCGAGGAGCTCTACCAGCGGATCGCCGATGTGATGCGCGACTCGGTCGGCAAGCACATGATCTCCGACCCGGACGTCACGGTCGGCGCGTTCCTCTCCGGCGGCATCGACTCCACGGCCACCGCCACGCTGGCCAAGGAGCACAACCCGAACCTGATCGCGTTCACCACCGGGTTCGAGCGCGAGGGCTACTCCGAGGTCGACGTCGCCGCCGAGTCGGCCGCCGCGATCGGCGTGAAGCACGTGGTCCGGACGGTCTCGGCGGACGAGATGATGGAGGTGCTGCCGCTCATCGTCTGGTACCTCGACGACCCGGTGGCCGACCCGGCGCTGGTCCCGCTGTGGTTCATCGCCCGCGAAGCCCGCAAGCACGTCAAGGCGGTGCTGTCGGGCGAGGGCGCGGACGAGCTGTTCGGCGGCTACACGATCTACAACGAGCCGATCTCGCTGGCGCCGTTCGAGAAGATCCCGGGCGGGATGCGCAAGCTGATCGGCAAGGTGTCGACGAAGATCCCCGAGGGCACCCGCGGCAAGGACCTGCTCCGCCGCGGCGCGCTGCCGCTGGAGGACCGCTACTACGGCAACGCCCGCAACTTCCGCGACGACCAGCTGCGCAACGTGCTCCGCACGTACCAGGAGGGCGTCGGCTTCAAGGACGTCACGGCCCCCTGGTACGAGGTGTCCCGCGGCTGGGACCCGGTGGCCCGCATGCAGCACGTCGACCTCTACACGTGGCTGCGCGGCGACATCCTGGTCAAGGCCGACAAGGTGACGATGGCGAACTCGCTGGAGCTGCGGGTGCCGTTCCTCGACGCCGAGGTGTTCAAGGTCGCAGCCTCGATCCCGCTGGACCAGAAGCTCGCCAACGGGACGACGAAGTACGCACTGCGCCAGGCCCTGGCGAAGATCATCCCGGCGCACGTGCTCAACCGCCGCAAGCTCGGCTTCCCGGTCCCGATCCGGCTGTGGCTGCGCAACGAGATGTACGACTGGGCTCGCGGGATCATCTCGGACTCGAAGACCGAGGAGCTGCTGGACAAGAAGGCGATCCTGGCGCTGCTGGAGGAGCACAAGGCGGGCCAGCTGGACCGCAGCCGGCAGCTGTGGGCGCTGATCGTGTTCATGCTGTGGCACGGCATCTTCGTCGAGCACCGGATCAAGCCGGAGATCCCGGAGCCGGTGTACCCGGTCAAGCTCTGACGCGCTCGTGAAGAGGCCCCGCACCGGCTCGGTGCGGGGCCTCTCGCGTCCCGGAACTCAGGCAGCGGGCAGGACCGCCGAGAATCTGGTCGGCCGCGTCGGGCCGGGCGCGGTGGCTCGCCGCCTTGGCCGCACCGATCCGGGGCCTTCGTCGGTTCCGCCGCCCCGGGGCCTCAGCTGCGAAAAGGCCCCGCACCGGCTCGGTGCGGGGCCTTTTCGTGTTCCGGAGCTCAGGCGGCGGGCAGGACCGCCGAGATCTCGTCGGCCGCGTCCGGGCCGAACGCCTCGCCGATGCGGGCCAGTGCCTCCGCGCGGTCGAACGTCCACTCCTGCGTGCCGACCGTCTCCAGCACCAGGACCGCGATGAGCGACCCCAGCTGGGCCGAGCGCTCGACGTTCAAGCCGCCGTCGAGGCCGGCCAGGAAGCCCGCGCGGAAGCCGTCGCCGACGCCCGTCGGGTCGGCCTTCGTGCGCTCCGGCACCGCGCCGATCTGCAGGGCGACGCCGTCCTTGCCGACGATTTCGACGCCCTTCTCGCCCAGCGTGGTGATCCGCAGGCCCACCTGGTCGAGGACGTCGGCCTCGGTCCAGCCCGTCTTCTGGAGCAGCAGCTCCCACTCGTAGTCGTTGCTGAACAGGTACTTCGCGCCGGCGACGAACGTGCGCGCCTGCTCGCCGGTCATCCGGGCCAGTTGCTGCGACGGGTCGACGGCGAACGCGTACCCGCGCTGGCGGCACTCCTCCGCGTGGCGGATCATGCCCTCCGGGTCGTCCGGGCTGATCAGCACCAGGCTCAGCGCGCCGGCGCGCTCGGCGATCGGCTGCAGCTCGATGTTGCGGGACTCGGCCATCGCGCCGGCGTAGAACGTCGCGATCTGGCACAGGTCCTCATCCGTCGTGCAGACGAACCGCGCGGTGTGCGCGACCTCGGACACGTGCACGCCCGAGGTGTCCACGCCGTGCCGCTCCAGCCAGGAGCGGTAGTCGGCGAAGTCGGCGCCGACCGCGCCCACCAGCACCGGCTTGACGCCGAGCACCCCGAGGCCGAAGGCGATGTTCGCGCCGATGCCGCCGCGCCGGACCACGAGGTCGTCGGCGAGGAAGCTCAGCGACACCCGGTGCAGCTGCTCGGCGACCAGCTGCTCGGCGAACCTGCCCGGGAAGTGCATGAGGTGGTCGGTCGCGATACTGCCGGACACCGCGATCCTGGCCTTTTCTGCCACCGGTTGCTCCTTCGTGTTCGACCTCACGGCAAAAAGCGCGAAGTTACCCCCGGGTCGTGCCCCATCCGGGTAGTTCGCGCGTGCCCAGCCGACACTACCGGCTGGTACTCCTGTTCCAGTCGAGCGCGGATCAATAGCGTTACGAATCGTGAACGCCGTCACCGAACCCGAGACCCTGTCCGAGCTGATCGCCGACTGCGCGCTCATCCCGGCGACGCTCCAGGCCGAGAGCCTCCCGCTGCCCCGCGTCACGGCCAAGCCGTGGCAGGTCGACGAGGCGTGCCACGCCCAGGTGGCCGAGCTCGACGCCTACGTGTAGCCCGCAGACGCGAGAAGGCCCCGCCTCCCAGCCGGGAGACGGGGCCTTTCTTCGCTGTCGCTCAGTGGAACGAGTCGCCGCAGGCGCAGGAGCCGGTGGCGTTCGGGTTGTCGATCGTGAAGCCCTGCTTCTCGATCGTGTCCACGAAGTCGATGACGGCTTCCGACACGTACGGCGCGCTCATCCGATCCACGGCGACCTTGAGGCCGTCGAAGTCGCGGAACAGGTCGCCGTCGAGCGTGCGCTCGTCGAAGAACAGCTGGTAGCGCAGGCCCGCACAGCCACCGGGCTGGACGGCGATGCGCAGGTGCATGTCGTCGCGGCCCTCCTGCTCGAGCAGGGCCTTCGCCTTGGAAGCCGCGGCGTCGGTCAACGTGACGCCGTGGGTCTCCTCGGCGGTCTCGGCCTGCGTCGCGCCGGCGTGCTCAGCGGTCGTCATGGCACTCCCTCAAAGTTCGAACTCGCTGCGGATACTCCTCGTGCTGACGTCTTCAACACCCGGAGCGTCCGATCTGTTCCCCCACCATGGTCGCACATGGATCGACCTGGTGAACGGCGGCGTGACGCCTGCAATACCCTGATGACGTGAGGTTCCTGCGCCGAAGCACCACAGACACCGCCGCCGAAGAGCCGGAGACGGGCGAAGCCGTCGACGTCGCCGGCAAGGCGTACACGCCCGGTAAGGGCAAGGCTACGCCGAAGCGCCGCGACGCGGAGGCGAAGAAGCGCGGCCCGGTGGCGCCGCCGCCCACGACGATGCGTGAGGCGATGAAGCGCAACAAGGAGCTGCGCAAGGCGAACCCCCAGACCAAGGAAGAGCGCCGCGCGGCCACCAAGGCCCGCCGCGACGCGATGATGCGCGGCGACGACAGCGCCCTGCTCCCCCGCGACCGGGGGCCGGTCAAGCGCTACGTCCGCGACCTGGTCGACAGCCGTCGCAACCTGCTCGGGCTGTTCATGCCGCTGGCCATCGTGGTGTTCCTGGCGCTGCTGGTGCCGCTGCCGCAGGTGCAGTCGTACATCACGCTGCTGTGCACGGCGATGCTGCTGGTGATGGCGATCGAGGGCTTCGTGAACGGGCGCAAGATCGCGAAGCTGGTGCGGGAGAAGTTCCCGAAGGAAGCGGTGAACGGCCGGTCGATCGGCTGGTACGCGTTCGTCCGGGCGTCCCAGATCCGGCGGCTGCGGATGCCGAAGCCGCGGCTGAAGCCCGGGGACCCGATCCCGAACTGAGCCGGTTGCGAGAAGCCGGGTCGAGCGAGCCTCGACCCGGCTTCTCGCTGTCCGGGGTCGATTGCGCTCGTCCGCGGACACCGAGGACGAACCGCCCGAGTGAGGGTGGAGTCACTCCAGGTCGTTAGCAAAGCAAACGATTACCGCCTAAGCTCGGGCCATGGAGTTTCGTCGTCTCGGCCGCAGTGGCCTCAACGTCAGTGAGATCTCGTACGGGAACTGGCTCACCCACGGTTCCCAGGTCGAGGAAGACCAGGCCCGCGCCTGCATCCAGGCCGCGCTCGACGCCGGCATCACGACCTTCGACACCGCCGATGCCTACGCCAACACCGCCGCCGAGGCCGTGCTCGGGCGGGGGCTCAAGGGCCAGCGGCGGGAGAGCCTGGAGATCTTCACCAAGGTCTTCTGGCCCACCGGCCCCAAGGGCCCCAACGACCGCGGCCTGTCCCGCAAGCACATCATGGAGTCGGCGCACGCGAGCCTCGAAAGGCTGGGTACCGACTACGTCGACCTCTACCAGGCCCACCGGTTCGACCGGCACACCCCGCTCGAAGAGACCATGGTCGCCTTCGCCGATCTCGTGCGCCAGGGCAAGGTGCTCTACGTCGGCGTCTCCGAATGGACCGCCGAGCAGATCTCGCGCGGTGCCGCCCTCGCCCGGGAGCTCAACATCCCCCTGGTCTCGAACCAGCCGCAGTACAACATGCTCTGGCGCGTCATCGAGGAGCAGGTCATCCCCACCTCGGAGCGCGAAGGCCTGAGCCAGATCGTCTGGTCGCCGATCGCGCAGGGCGTGCTCACCGGCAAGTACAAGCCCGGCCAGGCCTACCCCGAAGGCTCGCGCGCCACCGACGAAAAGGGCGGCGCCGACATGGTCGCCCGCTTCCTCGACGAAGACGTCCTCAAGCGCGTCGCCCAGCTCGAGCCGCTCGCCGAGCAGGCCGGGCTGAGCCTCGCCCAGCTGGCCGTCGCCTGGGTGCTGCAGAACCCGAACGTCGCCTCGGCGATCATCGGAGCCTCTCGCCCGGAGCAGGTGCACGAGAACGTCAAGGCTGCCGGCAAGAAGCTCGACGCCGACCTGCTGACCGCCATCGACGACGTCCTCGGCGACGTCGTCGAGCGGGACGCCAGCCTGACCAAGAGCCCCTAGTCCTGGTTGATCCGGCCCTGGAACGGCACCCCGAGGTCGAACGCGTCCTCGGGGGCCATCCGGGGCTCCAGCCCGAACCCGCGCAGCAGCCGCCCGGCGCCCGCCAGCCGGTCGCCGCCGCGGCCCGGCACCCGGGTGGGCGCCAGGCCGCGCGAGACGAGCAGGCTCTCGACGTCGTCGATCAGCCGGTACGGGTCGTACTCACCCACGGACCCAGGTCTTCCCGGTGATCCGCTCGTAGACCTCGGTGTAGCGCTGCCGCGTCTGCTCGACGATGTCCGCGGGGATCTCCGGCCCGGGCGGGGTCTGGTCCCAGCCCGTCGACCGCGACCAGTCGCGGACGAACTGCTTGTCGAACGCGTGCTGCGGACGGCCCGGCTCCCACTCGTCGGCCGGCCAGAACCGCGACGAGTCCGAGGTCAGGACCTCGTCGCCCAGCGTCAGGGTGCCTTCCGCGTCGAAGCCGAACTCCAGCTTCGTGTCGGCGATGATCACGCCTTGGGCCGCCGCGTGCTCGGCGCCCTTCGTGTAGATCTCCAGCGTCAGCTCGCGAAGCCGCTTCGCGGTGTCCTCGCCGATCTCGTTCAGGACCTCGTCGAAGGTCATGAACTCGTCGTGGCCGGTGTCGGACTCCTTGGTCGTCGGCGTGAAGATCGGCTCCGGGAGCTTGTCGCCCTCGACCAGGCCCGGCGGCAGCGCGACGCCGGAGATCCGGCCGTCGCGCCGGTACTCGCGCAGGCCGAGGCCCGCGAGGTAGCCGCGGGCGATGCACTCGACCTTGACCATCTTCAGCGGCTTGCAGCGCATCGCGCGCCCGGCGAACTCCTCCGGCACGTCGGTGGTCGACACGACGTGGTTCGGGACGACGTCGGCCATCCGGTCGAACCACCACGCGGAGAGCTGGTTGAGCAGCTTGCCCTTGTCCGGGATCGGCGTCGGCAGCGAGACGTCGTAGACCGAGACCCGGTCGGACGCGACCAGCAGGATGTCCCCGCCGTCGAGTTCGTACAGGTCGCGGACCTTGCCCGCGTGGATCTTTCTCATTCGCCGTCCTCAGTCGTGTACTCGTAGAAAACCCAGTGGTCGGGCAAGGCGGCGGATTCACCGTACTCGACGACCGTCCCGTCGGCCGCCAGGAAGGTGCTCCGGCCGAGCAGCACCGGCGACCCGGCGGGCAGCCCCAGCTCGACCGCCTCTTCCTCGCTCGCGCGGCCCGCCGCGTGCCGTTCCTGCGTCGTCGCGATCTTCGTGCCCAGGCGGGTGGCCGCGTGGGCCGCGGTGCCCTCGACGATCCGCTCGGCCACCAGCAGCGCCGGCGCCTTCGCCGACAACGCGCCGTCGAACCACGACGTCGACGTCGACAACGGCCGCGAATCGGGACCGTACGTGGTGCGCCGCCGGTGGATCGCCGGAGCACCTTCCTCCAGGCCGAGTGCGGCCGCGGCCCGCTCGGGCGCCGGCTCCAGGCCGGCCGAGCGGATCACCGCGTAGTGGCCCGGCGGGTAGATCCGGCCCGTCCGCGCCGAAGCGGCACTGCGGTCGCGGGCCGTGCGGTGCAGGCCGCCGCGGTCGACGACCGTGCCGACGCCGCGCACGGGCCGCACGAGGCCCTGCGAACGCAGGGTGGCCAGCACCTTGGTGGCCGTCGCCATGGCGACGGTCCAGGTACGAGCGATCTCACGGGCGGAGGGCACCGCATCGCCCTCCTGCAGCCGGCCGGACAGGATGTCGTCACGGATCCGGCCCGCGATCTGCAGGTACGGCGGCTCAGGGCGATCGAGGGTGGGCAAGGCGGCTCCTCACAGGGACAACACGCACAAGTGTTCTAGCACGCCGGAGGGTGTCGCTCAAAGACCTGTTCAGAACCACCCAGGTGTACTAGTACACGCACTGGACTGCGCTCTAGTACGCAAGTTACCCTCGAAAGTGTGTCCCCGCCCACACCACACTCCGGTTCCAGCGGCCAGGGCCTCGAGGAACTCCTCGAGGAACTCCGGCGCCGCAACTGGGTGCTGCACCTGTTCGGCGGCCGCGAGGCACCGGAGATCTACGCCGCAGTGCACCGCTGGCCGACCTGCGCGGACGTCATCATCCTCCGCGACGAGCACCGGGCCAGCGCCTACCGCGTCCCGACCTTCCCGGGCACGGACGTGTTCAGCCCGCGGGTCGTCACCTGGCAGTACCACGCCACCCCGGTGTGGACGCTGCGGGCGGTGCTCACCCTGGCGGAGCCCGGCACCCCGGGCGCACCGCTGCAGGCACTCCGGCCACAGCCGGACTGCCGGATCCCGCCCGAACTGCGGGGGGACGTCACCATCCGGCCGACCGGGCGGCCCACGGAGGGAGACGACGGCGGCGGTGGCCCGCCCGCGTGCGCCTAGCGGCGGGCCAGCAGCCGCTCCGCGACGACGAGGTCGTGGGGATAGGTGATCTTGAGGTTCTCGGGAGCACCCGGGACCCAGCGGATCGGCAGGGAGGAGAACCGCTCCATGCACGATGAAGTGTCCGTACCCACGAAGCCATCGCGCTCGGCCTTCTCGTAGGCCTCGAGCAGCGGTCCGGCCCGGAAGCCCTGAGGCGTCTGGACGCGGATCGCGCCGGGCACCTGGGCAACCAGGTGCCCGGCATCCACCTCGACGACGTCGTCCGCGGCCAGGCCCGGCACAGCCCCCCCGTCCTCGCGTGTCCGGGCCAACACCGCACCGACCAGTCCGGGGTGGACCAGCGGCCGGGCCGCGTCGTGCAGCAGCACGGCGTCGACCCGGCCGCCCGCAATCCGCGGGGCGAGGTGGCGCAGGGCGTTGAGCTCGGAGGCCTGGCGGGTGTCGCCGCCGTGCACGATCTCGACGCCCGCGCCGGCCACCTCGTCGGCCAGTTCCCGGTCCTGCGGCCGGATCACCAGCACGAGCACGCCGATGCCGGGCACCTTCCGGAAGGCGTCGAGCGACCACGCCACCACCCGCCGCCCGGCCAGGGGCAGGTAGACCTTGTTCAACTTCGCGCCGACGCGGGTGCCCGCGCCGCTGGCCAGCACCACCGCGGCCGCCGTCGTCTCCACGAGCCGCGAGACTACCGGCCGCCCCTTCCCGGTAAGTTGGCCGCAGCGGTTGCCGTGGAACAGGAAGGGCCTGGTGTGGAGCCGGAAAACATCGAGTTCCCCGAGATCACCCCGCCCGACGACCACGCCCGGTCGGCCGCCATCGCGCTGCACGACAAGCTGGTCAAGCCAGCCGGGTCGCTCGGGCGGCTCGAGGAGCTGGGCGTCTGGATCGCCGCCTGCCAGGGGCAGTCGCCGCCGCGCCCGTTCACCCGGCCGCGGGTGGTCGTCTTCGCCGGGGACCACGGCATCGCCGCCAAGGGCGTCTCCGCCTATCCCGCCGAGGTCACCGGGCAGCTGCTGGGCACCATGCTCACCGGCGGGGCCGCGATCAACGTGCTGGCCGCCGCGGCGGGCGCGAGCGTGCGGGTGGTCGACCTCGCGGTCGACACCGAGGCTCCGGCGACCCGGTCGATCGGCGAGTTCAAGGTCCGGCGCGGTTCCGGGTCCATCGACGTCGAAGACGCGCTGACCGCCGACGAGGTGCGGAAGGCGATCCGGGCCGGGATCGCGATCGCCGACGCCGAGGTCGACGGCGGGGCCGATCTGCTCATCCCGGGTGATCTCGGGATCGGGAACAGCACGCCGGCGTCGGTGCTGGTGGCGGCGCTGACCGGGAGCGAGCCGGTGGCCGTGGTCGGGCGGGGGTCGGGGATCGACGACGCCGCCTGGATGCGGAAGGCCGCCGCGGTTCGCGACGCCCTGCGACGGGCTCGCTCGGTGCTGGCCGATCCGGTTGACCTGCTGCGCACCGCGGCCGGTGCGGATATTGCCGCGATGGCCGGGTTTCTCGCCCAGGCCGCGGTGCGGCGGACGCCTGTGGTGCTGGATGGGCTTGTCGCCTGTGCTGCTGCGCTCGTTGCGGAAGACCTCGCTCCGGGGGCGCGGCGGTGGTGGGTTGCCGGGCAGCGGACCGGTGAGCCCGCTCACGCTCTTGCCTTGGAGCACCTGGATCTCGGTCCGCTGCTGGAGCTGGATGTCCGGCTTGGTGAGGGGACCGGGGCTGTTACCGCGTTGCCTCTGCTGATGATGGCTGCTCGGGTTCTTGCCGAGACCGCTACTCATGAGCAGGCCGGGGTTTCCGGGCCGCTTATTGCTGCTCCTGCTTCCTGAGCCTGTTCTGAAGGCTTATAGCTCAGGAGACCCACCACCCCGAAGCCCGATTGTGACTACGGACGGTAGTACCGCGTCAAGGCGGGAAAGATGCCTTGACCCGGCACTACCGTCCGTGTTCTGGCTTCGTATCGGGGTTGCGGGGGGTCTGGGTGGTTTCGGTTGGTTCTTCGGCCTGATGTTTGTGGGTGGGGCGCCTTGGCTTTATCGGTGCTTTGGGAGGTCTGCCGCAGCTTTTACTGACGAAAGCGGCCCCCGGCGTATACCGGGGGCCGCTTCGTCACAGCGTCAGCCGAGCTTGACCATCCAGTGGTCCGGGTCGGGGTAAGTGCCCTCCTGGATTCCGGTCAGCTCTTCGCGCAGCTTCATCGTCAGCGTGCCGGGCCGGCCGTCGGCGATGGTGAACTCGCCGTTCGCGTGCTTCACGTGGCCGACCGGCGTGATCACCGCCGCCGTTCCGCACGCGAACGTCTCGGTCAGCTCGCCCGAGGCCGCTGCCTTCTCCCACTCCTCCGTGGAGATCCGGCGCTCCTCGACCTTGTAGCCGAGGCGCGAAGCCAGCTGCAGCAGCGACTTGCGGGTCACGCCCGGCAGCAGGGACCCGGTCAGCTCGGGGGTGACCACCCGGGCGTTCTCGCCGGAGCCGAAGACGAAGAACAGGTTCATCCCGCCCATTTCCTCGACCCAGCGCCGCTCGACCGCGTCGAGCCAGACCACCTGGTCGCAGCCCTTCTCGACGGCCTGTGCCTGCGCCACGAACGAGGCCGCGTAGTTGCCGGCGCACTTGGCCGCGCCGGTGCCGCCCGGTGCCGCCCGGACGTACTCCGTCGACAGCCAGACGCTGACCGGCTTCACGCCTCCCGAGAAGTACGAACCCGCCGGGGACGCGATCACCGTGTACACGTAGTCGGCCGCCGGGCTGTTGACGCCGAGGCCGGTGGACGTCGAGATCATGAACGGCCGCAGGTACAGCGAATCACCCTGGCGGGTGGGCACCCAGCGGCCGTCGACGGCGATGAGCTCCCGCAGCGACTCGACGAAGACCTCTTCCGGCAGCTGCGGCATGGCCAGCCGCTCGGCCGACTGGCGGAACCGGGACGCGTTGGCGTCCGGGCGGAACGACGCGATCGAGCCATCCGGCTGGCGGTAGGCCTTGAGACCTTCGAAGATGGCCTGGCCGTAGTGCAGCACCGACGTCGCCGGGTCGAGCGTGAAGGGCGCGTACGGGCCGACCTGGGCCTCGTGCCAGCCTTCGGTCTTCGACCACTTGACGGTGACCATGTGGTCGGTGAAGTACACCCCGAACCCGGGGGCGGCGAGTACCTCCGCGACACGGTCCGCGCTCGCAGGACTCGGGTGCGGGACATGGGCGAACTGTGTCGTGGTCGTCATGGCTAGACGATACCGCTTGCTCGGAAGCGCGTTAGTCGGATGTCCATCTGTTCCGGGTTCCCCGCGCCCGCGGCGTGACCACTCTAGGATGACGCTGTGACCTACCACTCCACTGAGCCGGTCCCCCGGCCCAAGACCACCGGCGCCGACATCAAGACCTTCGTCGCCGCGACGCTGCTGACCTTCGGCGTCGGCCTGCTCGGCATGGTCGGCTGGGCCGTGCTGGACAGCGGGTTCGGCGGCTTCCTCGGCCTGATCGCCGGCGTCTTCGGCGTCGTGTGGTGGCGGAAGATCCACGGCAAGGCGTTCCCGAAGGTGCTCCCGACGAAGTCGGTCGTCATCCTCGCGGTCGTCATCGCCGTGCTGACGCTGATCCTTCTCCTGACCGCGGGCTGAGGTCCGACGGCAGCTCCGGCGCCGTCCAGCCCGGGTCCGGGCGGAACTCGGTGTCGGTGCCGTCGAACGGGTACGCGCCGCGGTCGGCCAGCGCGCCGATCCGCTCGCCCTCCGCGCGCAGCCGGTCGAACTGCTCGAGCGTCAGGCGGCCGACCTCGATCGCCGCCTCGGCCTCGTCCTCGTCGTCCCAGCGCCAGCTGCCGTCGCGCTCGACGACGACGTCGAGCACGCCGTCGATCCGGTCGACCGCGCCCGCCGAGCGGCCCAGCGGGATCTCCAGGTTGACGTACCAGTTCTTGAACCGGCCTTCGAGGTCGAAGAACCACCAGACCGAAGACCACTCGTCTTCGGCGATCCGGCGCAGCGTCGACGCGCCGTGCCAGAAGTCCGGGACCGGCACCCGCGGGATGCGGAACCGCTGCTCCAGCGGGGCGTCCCGCATCAGGCGGCCGTCGGCGAGCCTGCTGCCCACGATCGACGTGCCCGCCGGGATCCAGCCGCGCAGGACGCGGCCGTCGTCTTCCAGCACGCGCAGCGGGTGGACCTGGCCGATCGAGCCGTCGGGGCGGTGGAACCGCTCGACCACCGTCTCCCCCGGCCGCCAGCGTCGATCACTCACGCGTCCCACTGTACCTGCGCGCGCGTACGCCCAGTAGCAACTCGAACACGGTCGCCAGGCCGGCGATCACCAGCACGGGCAGCACCGGCAGCAGGTACGCGGCCGCAGCGGCGACGGCGAGCCCCGCCAAGCCGGACACGCCGGCGCGGGCCCGGACCTCGGTGCCGGCGGCGAGTGCGGGCCCGGCCGTCGCGACCACGGCCACGACCGTGAGCACCGGCTGCAGGGCGTCCGCGTCGGCCGCGGACAGCAGGTCCCGCAACGAGGTCGCCGACAGCCCCAGCCGGACCGCGCCGAGCTGGTAGAGCGCGGCGAAGGCCACCAGCACGGCGACCACCCCCAGCAGCAGCGCCCGCCACCCGGCGTTCTCCCGTCGCCGGGCGCGCAGGAACGGGAGGAAGACCACCGCGGCGACGAGCACGCCCGCGAAGTCCGGCGCCCGGAGGCCGTCCGTCGTCCCCACCGGCGGCACCGCGACGCAGACCGCGACCAGCACGAGCCCCGCGGCGAGCAGCAGCCCGCCGGTGATCCGTACGACGATCGTCGGGATCTCCAGTCCGGCGAACCCGGCGCCGGTCACCACGACGACGAACGCCGCGGCGGCCGCCGCCCGGTGTTCCGGGAAGACGTAGGACGCGAACGCGATCGCGTAGACGGCCACTTCGGACAGTCGCGCGACGGCGATCACCACCCGGTCCACCAGGGCATCCCCCGGCTCGGGCACCCGCGCGGTCACGCCGGCGGCGATCGCGGCGAGCACCAGCCCGGCCGGCAGCCACCAGCCGGCGCCCGCCGCTGCCGCCGCCAGTGCCACCAGCAGCCCACCGCCCAGCCGCACGCGGCCCTCCCTCGCCCTCTGTTCACCCGTGGTCAGCTCGTCATTAGCATGGCTCACGATCCCGACCGGGCCGGTGCCCGGTGCCACACGAGAACGCGCGAGGAGCCAGAAGTGACCGTGCCTAAGCTCGCCCTGTCCGACAACACCGGGGAGGCACTGGCCAAAACGCGCGCCGACGTTGTCGTCATCGGCACCTTGGCCGGCGAGGACGGTCCCGTGCTCGCCCCCGGCGCCGCCGCCGTGGACGCCGCCTTCGACGGCCGGCTCGCCGGCCTGCTGGCCACCCTGGGCGCGAGCGGCAAGGCCGAAGAGGTCGTGAAGGTCCCGACGCTGGGCAAGCTCCCGGCGGGCGTGGTGCTCGCCGTCGGTCTCGGCAAGGCCGGCGACGCCGTCACCCCCGAGCAGGTCCGCCGCGCCGCGGGCGCCGCCGGCCGCGCGCTGGCCGGCACCGACCGCGCACTCGTCACGCTCTCGGAACTGGACCTGCAGGCCGCGGTCGAGGGCACGATCCTCGGTTCCTACGTCTTCACCGACTACCGCTCGGAGAAGGGCGACGCCCCGCTGGCGAAGGCCGACTTCGCGAGCCCGGCCGTCGGCACCGCCCGCGAGCACAAGGCCACGCTGAAGGCGGCCGGCCTCATCGCCGAGGCCGTCATCGTCGCCCGCGACCTGATCAACACCCCGCCGAACGACCTCTTCCCGGCCTCCTTCGCCGAGCGCGCGAAGAAGCTGGCCGAGGACAACGGCCTCGAGTTCGAGGTGCTGGACGAGAAGGCCCTCAAGCGCAAGGGCTTCGGCGGCATCCTCGGCGTCGGCGGCGGCTCGTCCCGCCAGCCGCGCCTGGTGCGCGTCGGCTACAAGCCGGCCAAGGCCGCGAAGAAGGTCGCGCTGGTCGGCAAGGGCATCACCTTCGACTCCGGCGGCATCTCGCTCAAGCCCGCCGCGAACATGGACCACATGACCTCGGACATGTCCGGCGCGGCCGGCGTGCTCGCCTCGGTCGTCCTGGCCGCGAAGCTCAAGTACCCGCTCGAGGTCGTGGCGCACATCCCGCTGGCGGAGAACCTGCCGTCCGGGACGTCGTACCGCCCGGGTGACGTGCTGACCATGTACGGCGGCAAGACCGTCGAGGTGCTCAACACCGACGCCGAGGGCAGGCTGGTTCTGGTCGACGCCATGGTGCGCGCGGCCGAGGAGAACCCGGACTACCTGATCGAGACCTCGACGCTGACCGGCGCCCAGGTCGTCGCGCTCGGCAACCGCACCGCCGGCGTGATGGGGTCGGACGAGTTCCGCGACCGCGTCGCCGCGGTGATGCAGGCCACCGGCGAGAACGGCTGGGCGATGCCGCTGCCCGAGGAGCTGCGCGCCGACCTCGACTCGCGGCTGGCCGACCTGGCCAACGTGACCGGCCACCGCTGGGGCGGCATGCTCGCCGCCGGGATCTTCCTGCGCGAGTTCGTCGCCGACGGCCTCGACTGGGTCCACATCGACATCGCGGGCCCGTCGTTCAACGCCGGCTCCCCGTGGGGCTACACCGGCAAGGGCGGCACCGGTGTCCCGGTGCGCTCGATCGCCGCGGTGCTGGCGGACATCGCCGCCAACGGCTGAGTGGAGCCGGGCGAGTACCTCGAAGCGGCGGTCAGGGACGTCCTGACCGCCGCTTCGTCCACTGTGGACGACCGGATCGGGTACGCCGCGCTGCTGCTCGCGACCGCCGGGGCACTCGACGAAGCCGACCGGCTGGTCACGCAGTGGCTGGCCCGGACCGAGCGGCCGGTGACCGCGCTGGCCGCGGACCCGGTGCGGGCCCGCGCGTGGGCGATGCTGTTCGAGGCCCGGGGCGCGCGGCCGGACTGGGCCGAGGGCCTGCCGCCACTCGACCTCGACGCCGAAGAGCGCGTGCACACGGCTTCGTTGCGTCGTCCGGTCTCCGACCTCGAAGGTGTCCTCCCGCCGGGACCGGTCGCCGAGGTGGTCAAGCAGGTGGCGCCGTCGCGGCCGGACCGCGTCCGCACGGCCCTCGCCGAGGGTGACCTGGAGCTCTGGGCCTCCCTCGCCGGGCCGCACCCCGACGTCGCCACGCTGGCGGCGACCCGGGCGTCGGCACCGGCGCTGGTCGCCGGCGCGGACCCGCTCGGCCTCCGCGAATGGGCGCCGGTCTGCGCGGGAGCGCTGGTCGCGGCGCTGCACGAGCGGTACCCGCCCGACCTGGGCGGCTGGCCGGAGCTGATCGCTTCGATCCTGCGCTTGCGCGGCGGCGCCACGGCCCCTCCCCCGGCGTCGGAAGCGGCGATCCGCTCGGCCGAGCTGCGGCTGGGCGTCGAACTGCCCGCCGACCACCGCGAATTCCTGCGCACCTGCGACGGCCTCCCCGCCGACGTGGTCTTCCCGCGCCTGCTCGGCACGGCGGACCTGCGGGTGGAGAACGGCGTGGTGCTCCTCAGCGAACCCGCGGTGCTGCTGCTGTCGGCCGGGCACGTGGTGGAGGTCGACCCGGTGCTGGGCACGACGGTCCACTCGTCCTTCCGGGCGGCGCTGGTCAAGCACGCCGCGCTGCTCGCACAGGCAGGCTAGGTTGGGCTCGGTGACCACCCTCACCGTGGAGAAGATCACCCCGGAAAACGTCGCCGCCGCGTGCCAGCTGGCCGTCCAGCCACACCAGAAGAAGTTCGTCGCCCCCGTGGCGGTCTCGCTCGCCGAGGCCTACGCCCAGCCCGAGATCGCCTGGCCCCGGGTGATCGCCGACGACGGCGAACCCGTCGCTTTCGTGATGGGCCGCTTCGACCCGGCGGCCGAGCTCGACTTCTTCCGCTGCGGGATCTGGCGGCTCAACGTCGGCGCCTGCGTGCAGGGCCGCGGCTACGGCCGGTTCGCCGTCGAAACCGTCCTGGACGAGGCCCGGCGGCGGAGCGAAAAGATCGCGACGGTGCTGTGGCTCCCGGGCGACGACGGCCCGGAACGGTTCTACCGCAAGCTGGGCTTCCGGCCCACCGGCCAGACCCACCACGGCGAGGTCGTCGGCCGGATCGAGCTCTAGTCCCTAGACCTGACCGCGCTTCTTCCGCTCGGTGTACTCGCGCATCCGCTTCGGGTACCCGACCCGCGCGACCTCGTACACCGGGATCGACCGGCGGTGCCCGAACTGCTGCGCGGCCTCCAGGCTGCCGATGCGGCGGCGGGTCCATTCGCCGTCGTGGGCGATCAACACCACAGTGGTCTCCGTGACGTTGGTCTTCGGTTCCACGAAGGCCTCGACACCCCTTCGGGTGGCTGCCCACTCGTCGAGGTGGCGGGTGTCCTCGGAGCTGGCTTTCCGCAGCGTACCGGCCCGTTGCCCACCCTTGGCCCGCCTCCGCAGCGAGTCGAAGAGCCCCACCACGACCACCTTCCCTCCCGAGACCTACCCCACTCATTATCCCGATGTCCGCGTGTGCTCGGCGTCGCACACCCGGCTAGCTCGCAGCCCCGTCCGGCGTAGTGACAAGATGGCGGTGTCGCGCGCGCGGTTATACCGGGCGCGGGCGCGACGACAGAGCAACACCCCACTGCTTGCCGAGGAGTTAATGAAGTGACCGACACCTCCGCCGACCTCGTGATCCTGGGAGGCGGATCGGGCGGCTACGCCGCGGCGTTCCGCGCGGCCGAGCTGGGCCTTTCCGTCACGCTGATCGAGAAGGACAAGCTGGGCGGGACGTGCCTCCACCGGGGCTGCATCCCGACCAAGGCCCTGCTCCACGCCGCCGAGGTCGCCGACGAGACCCGTGAAGCCGAAGCGGTCGGCGTCAAGGCCGCCTTCGAGGGCATCGACATCGCCGGGGTCAACAAGTACAAGGACGGGATCATCGCCCGCCTGTACAAGGGCCTGCAGGGCCTGGCCAAGGCGCACAAGGTGAACCTCGTCGAGGGCAGCGGCACGTTCGTCGGCGGCACGACCGTCGAGGTGGACGGCACCCGCTACACCGGCAAGAACGTCATCCTCGCCACCGGCTCGTACTCGCGCACGCTGCCCGGCCTGGAGCTCGGCGGCCGCATCATCGCCAGCGAGCAGGCCCTCGCCCTCGACTACGTCCCCAAGAAGGTCGTGGTGCTCGGCGGCGGCGTCATCGGCGTCGAGTTCGCCAGCGTGTGGGCCTCCTTCGGCGTCGACGTCACCATCGTCGAGGCCCTGCCGCGGCTGGTCCCCAACGAGGACGAGTTCGCGTCGAAGCAGCTCGAGCGCGCCTTCCGCCGCCGCAAGATCGCCTTCAAGACCGGCGTGAAGTTCACCGGCGCGAAGCAGGACGACAACGGCGTGAGCGTCTCGCTGGAGTCCGGCGAGACCATCGAGGCCGACCTGCTGCTGGTCGCCGTCGGCCGCGGGCCGAACTCGGCGGGCCACGGCTACGAGGAGGCCGGCGTCAAGATCGAGCGCGGCTTCGTCCTCACCGACGAGCGGCTGCGCACGAACCTGCCGAACGTCTACGCCGTCGGCGATATCGTCCCCGGCCTGCAGCTCGCGCACCGCGGCTTCCAGCAGGGCATCTTCGTCGCCGAGGAGATCGCCGGGCAGAACCCGCGCGTCATCGACGAGAGCGGCATCCCGCGGGTCACCTACTCGCACCCGGAGGTCGCGTCGGTCGGGCTGACCGAGTCGCAGGCGAAGGACAAGTACGGGTCCGACGTCACGACGTTCACCTACGACCTGGGCGGCAACGGCAAGAGCCAGATCCTCAAGACCTCCGGCGGGGTCAAGCTGGTCAAGGCGCCGGACGGCCCGGTCGTCGGTGTGCACATGGTCGGCGACCGCGTCGGCGAGCTGATCGGCGAAGCGCAGCTGATCTACAGCTGGGAGGCGTTCCCCGAGGACGTCGCCCCGCTGATCCACGCGCACCCCACCCAGACCGAGGCCCTCGGTGAAGCGTTCCTCGCCCTCGCGGGGAAGCCGCTGCACGTGCACAGCTGACGTCCCACCAGCAGAATCCAGACCACGCAGAACTTGGAAGAGGAGTCAGCGAACGATGGCCTACTCCGTCACATTGCCGGAGCTCGGGGAGAGCGTCACCGAAGGCACCGTCACCCGGTGGCTTAAGCAGGAGGGCGACACCGTCGAGGTCGACGAGCCGTTGCTCGAGATCTCGACCGACAAGGTCGACACCGAGGTCCCCTCCCCGGTGGCGGGCACGGTCGTGAAGATCAGCGCCCAGGAGGACGAGACCGTCGAGGTCGGCGGCGAGCTCGCCGTCATCGACGACGGCACCGGCGGCGTTCCGGAGTCGTCCGGGTCGTCGGCCCCGGCGCAGGAAGAGGCCGCGCCTTCGCAGCCCGAGCCGCAGCAGGAAGAGGCCGCGCCGCAGGCCTCCGACGAGGCGCCGAGCAAGCCGGACACCGCGCCGGCCGCCGGTGGCGAAGGCACCGAGGTGAAGCTGCCCGAGCTGGGCGAGAGCGTCACCGAGGGCACCGTCACCCGCTGGCTGAAGGCCGTCGGCGACTCGGTCGAGGTCGACGAGCCGCTGCTCGAGATCTCCACCGACAAGGTCGACACCGAGGTGCCGTCGCCGGTGGCCGGCACGGTGCTGGAGATCCGCGCGGGCGAGGACGAGACCGTCGAGGTCGGCGGCGTGCTGGCCGTGATCGGTGACGCCGGTGCGGCGCCGAAGGCCGAGGCGAAGCCGGAGCCCAAGCCCGAGCCGAAGCCGGAACCCAAGCCGGAGCCGAAGCCCGAGCCGGTTCAGGAGTCGAAGCCCGAGCCCAAGCCGGAACCGAAGCCCGAGCCCAAGCCGCAGGCCGCCCCGGCCTCGGCCGCCACGCAGTCGGCTCCGGCCGCCGCGGCGAAGGACGGCTCGGCGGACGGCCCGTACGTCACGCCGCTGGTCCGCAAGCTCGCGTCCGAGCACGGCATCGACCTGTCGACGCTGACCGGCAGCGGTGTCGGCGGCCGGATCCGCAAGCAGGACGTGCTGGCCGCGGCCGAGGAGAAGCAGAAGGCCGCTGCTGCGCCGGCGCCGGCCGCTGCCGCCCCGGCGGCTGCCGCCGCCCCGTCGGCGCCCGCCGCGCGTCCCGCGGCCGCGGTGTCGCCGGAGCTCGCCGCGCTGCGCGGCACGGTCCAGAAGGCCAGCCGGATCCGCCAGATCACGGCCACCAAGACCCGCGAGTCGCTGCAGATCGCCGCGCAGCTCACGCAGGTCCAGGAGGTCGACGTCACGAAGATCGCCAAGCTGCGCCAGCGCGCGAAGGCGGCCTTCAAGGAGCGCGAGGGCGTCAACCTGACGTTCCTGCCGTTCTTCGCGAAGGCCACGGTCGAGGCGCTCAAGCAGCACCCGAACGTCAACGCGTCCTACAACGAGGACACGAAGGAGATCACCTACCACGGCGCCGTGCACCTGGGCATCGCGGTGGACACCGAGCGCGGGCTGCTCTCGGTCGTGATCCACGACGCGGGCGAGCTGAGCCTGGCCGGTCTCGCGCACCGGATCGCCGACCTGGCGGGCCGCGCGCGGTCGGGCCAGATCAAGCCGGACGAGCTGTCGGGCGGCACGTTCTCGATCACGAACATCGGCAGCGTCGGCGCGCTGTTCGACACGCCGATCATCGTGCAGCCGCAGTCGGGCATCCTCGGCACCGGCGCGGTCGTCAAGCGCCCGGTGGTCATCGCGGACGCCGACGGCAACGACACGATCGCCGTCCGGTCGATGGCGTACCTGCCGCTGACCTACGACCACCGCCTGGTGGACGGGGCCGACGCGGGCCGCTTCCTGACGACGATCAAGCAGCGCCTGGAAGAGGGCAACTTCGAGAGCGAACTCGGTCTCTGAGCCACCTCTGACGAAGGCCGCCACGGGAATTCCCGTGGCGGCCTTCGCCGTGTCCGGGCCGGAAGTGCGGGAGCGGAGCGAATGCGCAACGATCGAGGGATGCGAGTACTGATCGCCGGAGCGAGCGGCTTGATCGGGTCGGCGCTGAGCGACCGCCTGGGCCGCGACGGCCACGAGGTCCGCCGGCTGGTGCGGCGCGAGGCGCGCGGCAGCGGCGAGTTCCGCTGGAACCCGCCGTCGGGGACCATCGCCGACGGCGCTTTCGACGGGGTGGACGCGGTCGTCAACCTGGGCGGGAAGCCGCTGTTCCCCGGCCGCTGGAGCGCGATGCGCAAGCAGGAGCTCACCGACAGCCGCGTCGAGCCAACCGAGGTGCTCGCCGAAGCCGTGGCCGAGCACGGGGTCGGCGTGTTCCTCAACGCTTCCGCCGTCGGGTACTACGGCCACACCCACGAGTCCACTGTGGACGAATCGGCGCCGCGGGGCGGCGGGTTCCTCGCCGAGCTCTGCGAAGCCTGGGAGGCCGCCACCGCGCCGGCCGGTGACGCGCGGGTCGTGCACCTGCGCACCGGGCTCGTGCTGTCGGCGAAGGGCGGCCTGTACGGCACGCTGCGGCCACTCTTCCGGCTCGGCCTGGGCGGCCGCCTCGGCGACGGCCGCCAGTACATGTCGTGGATCTCCCTCGAGGACGAGGTCGGCGCGATCGCCCACATGCTGACGGCGGACGTGGCGGGCCCGGTCAACCTGACCGGTCCGGCGCCGGTGACCAACGCCGAGTTCACCCGGGCGGTCGGCCGCGCGCTGCACCGCCCGGCGCCGTGGTGGGTGCCGGGTGTCGCGCTCAAGGCCGTGCTCGGCCAGGCCGGCGAGGAAATGGCGTTGTTCGGGCAGCGGGCCGTCCCCGCCGCGCTGGAACGGTCCGGGTACGCATTCCGCCACCCGACCCTCGACCAGGCGCTCGCAGCGGCGTGACTGTCCCGGTCAAACGCTGGCTCGTCGTCGGCTTCGCCCTGGCGGCGGCCTTCGTCGCGCTGGGCCTCGGCGTCGCCCGGCACCCCTTGACGCTGGACTCGCAGGTGGCGAACGCCCTCCACGGCGTCTACACGCAGCCGCTCGGGCGGGCCGCGCAGATCGGCAGCGACGTCCTCGGCCCGGTGCTCCCCTGGGTCCTCGGGGTGGCGCTGCTCGCGCTGGGGTTGCGGCAGCGGCAGCACACCGGGTTGTGCGTGCGGCTCGCCGTCGTGCTGCTGCTGTGCCGGCTGACCAGCGTGGCGGCCAAGCCGCTCTTCCTGCGGGAGCGCCCGCGCGACTACCCGGACCTGAGCTACCCGAGCGGGCACGTGACATCGGTGGCGAGCGTCGGGTTCGTGCTGGTGCTGCTGTGCGCGTGGCTGTGGCCGCGGCTGGTTCGCCGGGTCGCGGCGGCCTCGGCGGTGGCGGTGGTGCTGAGCGCCGCGTGCCGCGTGCTGCTGGGCGTGCACTGGGTGTCGGACACGATCGGCGCAGTGCTGGCGGTGACCGGTGTCGGGCTGCTCTCAGCGTGCGCCTTGCGGCTGCTTCCCCCGGGTGACGGGCGTAGCCTCGACGGGTGAGTTCTTCCCGCACTTCCTGCCGCGCCAGCACCGAGCCCGTCGACGTCCGCGAGCTCGGCACGATCGACTACACCGAGGCCTGGGAGCTCCAGCGCGGTTTCTTGACCGCCCGCGCGGACGGCACCGCGCCGGACACGATGCTCCTGCTGCAGCACCCGTCGGTGTACACGGCGGGCAAGCGCACGGAGGAGGCCGACCGCCCCACGGACGGAACCCCGGTGATCGACGTCGACCGCGGCGGCAAGATCACCTGGCACGGCCCGGGCCAGCTGGTCGGCTACCCGATCGTGAAGCTCGCGGACCCGATCGACGTGGTCCACTACGTCCGGCGTCTCGAGGAGGCGCTGATCCGGGTGTGCGACCAGCTGGGCGTGCACTCCGGCCGCGTCGAGGGCCGCAGCGGGGTCTGGATCCCGGCGGACGACCGTGGCATCGAGCGCAAGATCGCGGCGATCGGCATCCGCGTCCAGCGAGGCGTGACGATGCACGGCTTCGAGCTGAACTGCAACGCGGACCTGGCGGCGTTCGATTCGATCGTCCCGTGTGGAATCCGCGACGCGGGGGTGACGTCGTTGTCGTACGAGCTGCAGAGGGACGTGACGGTGGAGGCGGTCCTCCCCTTGGCCCGCGACGCGGTGCTGGCGGCGTTGGAGGGTGAGCTGCCGGTGAGCGAGGACCGCTGGCTGCCGCGGCCGGAGGCTCCCCAGGCTCCCGGGGTCACGTTCGCTCTGCAGAACTGACCTCTGGTTTCAAAAGCAAGCCGGCCTCCTGTGGACAACAGGAGGCCGGCCTCGCTTCGGGCGTCCGGAACTGTCGGTCCCTTCCGCCAGCGTGGAAATCGGGGGCTGCTCAGTCCAGCTGCGGCGCAACCTCGGCGGCGATCAAGTCGATCTGGTCCAGATCCGCCAGGTCCAGCAGCTGCAGGTAGACCCGCGTGATCCCGGTCTTCTCCCGCCACTGCCCGATCCGGTCGACCACCTCCGCCGGCGACCCCGCCAAGCCGTTGGCCCGCAGGTCGTCGACGTCGCGCCCGATCACCGAAGCGCGCTGGGCGACCTCCGCGTCGGAGCGGCCGACGGCCACCACCAGCGCCACCGAGCGCAGGATCTCCTTCGGGTCGCGGCCGATCTCCGCCGCGGCCGCCTCGACCCGGGCGAACTGGGCCGCCGCCGTCTCGGCGTCGGTGAACGGCAGGTTGAACTCGTCGGCGAAGCGGGCCGCCAGCGCCGGGGTGCGCTTCTTGCCGCCGCCGCCGATGATCACCGGCGGGGCCGGCGACTGCGACGGCTTCGGCAGCGCCGGCGAGTCGGACAGCTGGTAGTACCGGCCGTCGAACGAGTACGCCGAGCCCGCCGGCGTCTTCCACAGCCCGGTGATGATCTCGAGTTGCTCGGCGTAGCGGTCGAAGCGCTCCTTCAGCGGCGGCAGCGTCAGGCCGTACGCCGCGTGCTCGGCGTCGTACCAGCCGGCCCCGAGGCCGAACTCGACGCGGCCGCCCGACATCTGGTCCACCTGCGCGACCGAGATCGCCAGCGGCCCCGGGTGGCGGAACGTCGCCGCGGTGACGAGCGTGCCCAGCCGGATCCGGCTGGTCTCCCTGGCCAGGCCGGCGAGTGTGATCCACGCGTCGGTCGGGCCGGGCAGGCCGTCGGCCGAGCCCATCTTCAGGTAGTGGTCGCTGCGGAAGAAGGCGTCGTACCCGGCGGCTTCGGTCGCCTTGGCGACGCGCAGCAAATCGTCGTAGCTGGCCCCCTGCTGGGGCTCGGTGAAGATCCTCAAGTCCACGAAGATCAGCCTATAGAGACGTCGGGCTCCGTGCGCCGCAGCCGTACCAGCATGCGGACGATGACGTCCTCGATCTCGGCGCCGACCTTCTTCGGGTCCGGCGAACTCGCGATCTCGGTCGCCGCGCTCGACAGGGCGCCGAACAGCAGCCGGGCGGTGACCTCGACCGGCACCGGCTCGACCTCGCCCGCGTCGATCAGCGACTGCAGGCCGGACCGCACGAGCCCGAAGCTGCACCGCTCCTCGGCTTCGCGCCACCGCTCCCAGCCCATCACGACCGGCGCCTCGTGGATGGCGATCCGCTGGTAGGAGGCGTCGAGGCAGGCGCGGAAGAACGCGTTCAGCCCGGCCAGCGCCCGCTCCCACGGCGTGCCCTCGCCGGTCATGATCTTGTCCAGCCGGTCGAAGACGACGCTTTCGACCTGCTCGAACGCGGCCTCGAACAGCGCCTGCTTACCGCTGAAGTGGTGGTACAGCGCCCCCTTGGTCACCCGGGCGCGTTTGGCGACCTCGTCGAGCGAGGTACCCGCGTAACCGCGTTTGGTGAACAGTTCGACCGCGCTGTCGACCAGCGCGGACCGCGTCGACTCGGAGTAGTCGAGTCGTCTGGACCTCATTGTCGCCACCTTCACAACTTTACGCCGGGAACAGCTCTCCATACTCATGGTATGTTCGGCGCGTCAGGTCCGTACCGGGAGTATGCCGCAGACCCGCGGTATGACCCGGGCCACGGAAGGGGAGCCACAGATGAGCTGGACCGACTTCTACCGACGTCAGGAAATCCTGGAAGCGACCGTCCGCCTGGCCGCCCGGAACCCCGGCGAGCCGCTGCCGCTCGAGGAGGTGCCCGGTGCCGAAGAGCACTTCGGCACCGAGGAAAACGTCCTCACCGCCCTGCAGTACCAGTGGACGCGCACGCTGAGCGGCCGCCTGCGCTCCGAGGTCGCCGACCCGGACGACGCCGACGGCCTCGGCGACCACGTCGACGCCGTCACCCGCGCCTGGCGCGCCGCCGTCGAAGAGCACGCCGACCTGCGCGCAGTCCTCGACGGCGCGTGCGAGCGGCACGCGTCGCTGCGCCGGATGCGCGAAAGCGAGCTGCGGATGCTCGCCGTCACGGCCGGGCTGGCCGACCCGCGCGAGCCGGCCGAAGAGATCACCAAGGTGGGTCACGCGTTCGAGGCGCTGCTGCGCACGAGCCGCTCGGAGACCCGCCGCCGCGCCCCGATGATGGGAACCCTGCGGCGCCTGCTCGCGCCGAGTGCGTGAACAGGGTTTAGTAAGCACATGACGGAGCGCTGGACCGAAGCCGACATCCCCGACCAGACCGGCAAGACCGTCCTGGTCACCGGGGCGAATTCAGGGCTCGGGCTGCGCACCGCCGAAGTACTCGCGGGCAAGGGGGCCCGCGTGCTTCTCGCCTGCCGCTCCGCCGAACGCGGGGCGAAGGCACTGGACATCGTCAAAGCGGCCGCCGCGGGCGC
This sequence comes from Amycolatopsis sp. NPDC004169, assembly GCF_040610315.1. Classification (NCBI taxonomy): domain Bacteria; kingdom Bacillati; phylum Actinomycetota; class Actinomycetes; order Pseudonocardiales; family Pseudonocardiaceae; genus Amycolatopsis; species Amycolatopsis sp. NPDC004169. Next base: position 5,265 of record NZ_JBEXMD010000065.1, on the reverse strand, counting down.
CGAGCCCGAGCTCATCCCACTGGACCTGAGCGAGCTCGCCTCGGTGCGCGCGGCCGCCGTTTCGACCAGGGAGCTGACCGGCGACGCGCTGGACGTGCTGGTCAACAACGCCGGCGTGATGGCGACCGCCCGCGGCCGCACCGCCGATGGCTTCGAGCTGCAGTTCGGCACCAACTACCTCGGCCACGCGGCGCTGACGTGGCTGCTGATGCCCGCCCTGCGCTCCCGCGTGGTCACGCTGTCGAGCCTCGCCGCTGTCGGCGCCCGCATCCACCTCGACGACCCGAACGCCGAGCACCGCCGCTACAACGCGGCCGCCGCGTACGGGCAGTCGAAGCTCGCCGACCAGGTGTTCGCGCTCGAGCTGGACCGGCGGCTGCGCGCGGCCGGCTCGGACGTGATCAGCGTCGCCGCCCACCCCGGGTACACCGCGACCGGCCTCGGCAGCGGCATGGCGCGCTCGTACTCGAACCCCGTTGTGCGCTCGCTGATCGCGGGCGGCCACCGCATCGGCGAGGTGCTCTTCGCCCAGAACACCCGCATCGGCACTCTCCCGCAGCTGTACGCGGCGACGGCGGAGGGCGTCGAAGGCGGCGGTTACTTCGGGCCCCGCGGCCTCGGCAACCTGCGTGGATACCCGGCCAGGGTGCCGCCGGTGGCCGCCGCGCGCAGCGAGTCGCTGGGGGCCGCGTTGTGGGACGTTACCGCAAAGCTGACCGGCGTCACCCCGGATCCCGCGTAGCCCGGACGGGCGTACGGTTGAGGGCGTGAGTGCTGCGCCAGAAGGCCGGAAGCTGCTGCGTCTGGAAGTCCGCAACAGTGAGACGCCGATCGAGAAGAAGCCGTCGTGGATCAAGACGCGGGTGCGGATGGGGCCGGAGTTCACGGAGCTCAAGGGTCTGGTTCGTCGTGAGGGTCTGCACACGGTGTGTGAAGAGGCGGGTTGTCCCAACATTTACGAGTGCTGGGAGGACCGGGAGGCGACGTTCCTGATCGGTGGGGATCAGTGCACGCGGCGGTGTGATTTCTGTCAGATCGACACGGGTAAGCCTGCGGCTTTGGATCGGACTGAGCCGCGGAAGGTGGCGGAGTCGGTGCAGGCCATGGGCTTGCGGTATTCGACTGTCACCGGTGTCGCCCGTGACGACCTGGAGGATGGCGGCGCGTGGCTGTATGCCGAGACCGTGCGTCAGATTCACGCTCTCAACCCCGGTACCGGTGTGGAGCTGTTGATCCCGGACTTCAACGCGGATCCGGCGCAGTTGGCCGAGGTGTTCGGCTCCCGGCCAGAGGTGCTGGCGCACAACGTGGAGACGGTCCCGCGCATCTTCAAGCGCATCCGTCCCGGGTTCCGGTACGCGCGGTCGTTGGAGGTCATCACGGCGGCGCGTGAGGCCGGTCTGGTGACGAAGTCGAATTTGATCCTGGGTATGGGTGAGACGCCTGACGAGGTGGCTCCGGCGATGCGGGATCTGGTCGATGCGGGGTGCGAGATCTTGACGATCACGCAGTATCTGCGTCCTTCGCCGCGGCATCACCCGGTGGATCGGTGGGTGAAGCCGGAGGAGTTCGTGGAGCACTCCAAGGCCGCGGAGGCGATGGGTTTCGCGGGTGTGATGGCGGGGCCGTTGGTGCGGTCTTCGTACCGCGCGGGACGGCTCTACGCCCAGACCAAAGCCCACCGCGGCGAGGTCCTGCCGGAAAACCTGCAGCACCTGGCCGCCGAAGGACCCGCGGCTCAGGAGGCCGCGTCGCTCCTGGCGCGGTGACGCACGTCACCCCACCATCCTTAAAGGATAGGTAAAGTGGCGGCATGGCCCTGGTTTCGGACCTCCTCAGCTGGCTGCAAGGACTCCCGGAACCGGGGCTCGTCGCCGCGACCGGCGGCCTGGTGTTCGCCGAGTGCACGATCGGGCTGGGCTTCCTGGCCCCCGGCGAGTCCGGGTTGCTCATCGCCGCGACCACGGCGAACACCGTCCCGCGGTTCCTGGTCCTGTGGCTGGTCGTCACCCTCTGCGCGACGGCGGGCGACGCGCTCGGCTACGGCATCGGCCGCCGCTTCGGGCCGCGCCTGCGTGACACGAAACTGATCCGCAAGTACGGCCTGGAAGCGTGGGACAAGGCCACCGGCGTCCTCGAACGCCGGGGCGCCTGGGCGGTGTTCTTCGCCCGGTTCCTGCCGGTGATCCGGACGCTGACGCCGGCCGCGGCCGGGACGTCCGGACTGCCGTTCCGCCGGTTCCTGCCGGCCGCCGCGGCGGGCGCGTTCTGCTGGTCGCTGGTCCACATCGGCATCGGCGCGGCGCTGGGCGAAGCGGCAAAACGGATCGAAGGCGCGTTGAACACCGGAGGCCTGATCGTGGTCGGCGTGCTCGCCGCGGTCGCGGTGTTCTTCCTGCTGCGGCTGAAGAAGCGCAAGGTGCTCGCCAAGCCGGAGCGGGAGCCCGAACGCGTGCCCTGAGTACTACATTCGGCGTATGAGTCTCGCGGATCTTCCCCGGCCGGTCGGGTTCGTGCTCGGTGGCGGCGGCAGCCTCGGCGCCATGCAGGTCGGCATGCTGCGCGCGTTGACCGAGGCCGGGCTCACGCCGGACCTGGTGACCGGGACGTCGGTCGGCTCGCTGAACGCCGCCGTGCTGGCCCGCTCGGGCACCGACGCGCTCGCGCGGCTGCACGAGATCTGGGCGCACATGACGCGGGCCGAGGCGTTCCCCGGCGGCGTGCTGAGCCGCGTCCGGACGCTGACGCAGAGCAAGACGCACCTGTTCCCCAACACCGGACTGGCCGGGATCATCGCCGACCACCTCGGCGCTTCGACGCGCTTCGAGGACCTGGCGCTGCCGCTCGGCGTCGTCACCACGCAGGTCGACACGGCCGAGCCGCTGCTGATCCGCTCCGGGCGGCTGCTCGAGCCGCTGCTGGCGAGCTGCGCGATTCCGGGGATCTTCCCGCCGGTGGAGCACGACGGGCAGCTGCTCTACGACGGCGGGCTCGTCGCGAACGTGCCGATGCGCCAGGCTCTCGCCATGGGTGCGCAGTCCCTGGTGGTGCTCGACTGCGCGTTCCCCGGGAAGCTGCCGAGCGCGCCGCGGACGTTCGCCGAGGTGATGATGTTCACCGCGATGATCAGCATGCGGAACCAGGCCGTGCTGGAGGCGCCGGTGGCGGCGGCTTCGGTGCCGGTGGTCTACCTGCCGGGCCCCGCGCCCGTACGTGTGAACCCGCTGGACTTCGGGCACACGGAAGCACTGGCGGATGAGGCGTACACCGTGGCGCGCGAGTACCTCGACGCGCTTTCGGTGGACGGCCCTGGGCTTTACGGCGCACCCGGGCTCGTCGTCAAGTGATCCACGTCACGCCGATGCACCGATCCGCTGGTAAGAACGTCATCGCTATCGCGTAGTTTTGATGACGAATGCCCGCCGATCCCAATTCCCAAAAAGAGACAATATGCTCCCCAAGAAGATTTTACTTTCGGTGGCCGGAATCCTCGCCGGAGCACTGCTGCTTTCCGCCTGTTCGTCCGGTGACGACGGCGGTTCGCCCGCCGGTGGAGCGCCGTCGGGAGCCCCCTCGGCGTCCGACACGCCGGTCGCGGTGACGTTCGAGCCCGCGGGCGGCACGGCGGTGAACCCGGCGTCGCCGATCGTCGTCAAGGCGGCCAACGGGAAACTGCTCGACGTCACGGTGACCAACGCGGCCAAGGGGAAGACGGTCGCCGGCCAGCTGGCGGCCGACGGGTCGAGCTGGACGTCCAGCGAGCCGCTCGGCTACGGGGCGACGTACAAGATCGTCGCGCACGCCCAGGGCGCCAACGGGAAGCCGATCGAGCAGGACAACCAGATCACGACGCTGTCGCCGAAGAAGCAGGCGAACGCCAACCTGATCCCGGCGCCGTCCGCGGTGGCGAGCACGGGTGTCGGCGTCGGCCAGCCGATCGTGTTCAGCTTCGGCAAGATCGCGGTCAAGAACAAGGCGGCGGTCGAGAAGGCGCTGACGGTGGAGTCGACCCCGAAGCAGGACGGCGGCTGGTACTGGATCGACGACTCGAACGTCCACTACCGGCCGAAGGAGTACTGGAAGGCCGGCACGACCCTGAAGGTGACGGCGAAGATCTACGGCGTCGATTTCGGCGGCGGGGTGTTCGGTGCGGAGGACCGCTCGGAAACATACAAGGTCCACGATTCCTGGATCGCGAAGGCGGACGGGAACACCGAGCAGATGCAGATCTTCCACAACGGCGCAATGGTGAAGTCCATGCCGATCTCGATGGGCAAGGACGCCACGCCGACCCACCTGGGCGCGCACGTGATTTCGGACAAGCAGGCCAACTACACGATGGATTCCTGCACGTACGGCGTCTGCCCGCCGGACCCGAAGGCGTACCGCTCGAACGAGAAGTGGTCGGAGCGCATTTCGAACGACGGTGAGTTCGTCCACGAGAACCCGAACAGCGTGAGCCAGCAGGGTAGTTCGAACGTGTCGCACGGGTGCATCAACCTGAACGACGCGAACGCCCAGTGGTTCTTCCAGAACATGGGCCTGGGCGACGTCGTGGAGGTCACCAACTCGGGCGGCCCCCAGCTCCCGGTCTGGGACCTGTACGGCGACTGGTCCAAGTCCTGGGCCGACTGGCAAGCCGGCTCCGCCATCAAGTAACCCCGTCTTCCCGTCAGGGGGTCAGGAGCTCCGCTCCTGACCCCCTTCTTCGTACCCACCCGACCCTCCAGGCACGCCACCCGACCGCCCAGGTAGGCGAGATGCCCCTCCAGACACGCGAGATGCCTCCCCCATCACGCGTGATGCCCTTCCTGTCACGCGAGTTCCGTCCTCAATCACGCGAGTTGCGGGCCTGATCACGCGAGTTCCGGCCTGGAGCACGCCGGCCGCCCGTACCGGGTGGGACGACTCGCGTACCTAGACGGACGACTCGCGTACCTGGATGGACGACTCGCGTACCGGGAGGGTCGGCTGCGGGCCCGGCAAGGCATCGCGCGTGCTTGGCGAGGCCTTCATGCGTGATCCGGGGCGAGACTCGCGTGATTCAAGCCGGATCTCGCGTGATTTGAGGCAGGATCTCGTGCTTGGAGGCGGGACCCGCGTGATTGGGGGCGGACATGCGGAAAGGCCCCGGGAGAACCGTGAGGTTCTCGACCGGGGCCTTTCCTAAGTAAGTTCGGCGGTGTCCTACTCTCCCACAACCCTTCGGTTGCAGTACCATCGGCGCTGTCAGGCTTAGCTTCCGGGTTCGGAATGGGACCGGGC
>NZ_JBEXMD010000064.1:0-39440 GCF_040610315.1 Amycolatopsis sp. NPDC004169 | reverse complement strand
GCCTGATTGAGGCCTATCACTTTGAGCCGGGCCCGCAAGCTTGCGTAGTGACCCCACTTCGCGCTCTCGGTTGCGGGCCCGGCTCAAAGTGATTTTCACGGCCTCAGGCGACGGGATGACCACCCAGCTCCTTTGTGCGCTGCGCGCTCAGCGGCCGGCCGGTGTCACGTTCAGCATCATGCCCGCCAAACCGCGTGCCCTTACCGACAGCTTCTTTGCCACGTCGCTCAACACCACCGATGCCGGTGCCTGCGGCTCGGACAGGACGATCGGTGTGCCCGCGTCACCCTGGGCTACCACTCGGGGGTCCATCGGGACCTGGCCCAGCAGCGGCACCTCCGATCCGATCGACTTCGACAGCGACTCCGCCACCGTGGCGCCGCCGCCCGAGCCGAAGATCTCCATTCGCTCTCCGGAAGGCGTCTCCAGCCACGACATGTTCTCGATCACGCCCGCCACTCGCTGGCGCGTCTGCAGCGCGATCGCTCCGGCTCGCTCGGCCACCTCCGCCGCCGCCTGCTGGGGGGTTGTCACCACCAGGATCTCCGCGTTGGGGATCAGCTGGGCCACCGAAATCGCGATGTCGCCCGTGCCCGGGGGGAGGTCCAGCAGGAGGATGTCCAGGTCGCCCCAGAAGACGTCCGACAGGAACTGCTGCAGTGCTCGGTGCAGCATCGGGCCGCGCCAGACCACCGGGGTGTTGCCCGGGGTGAACATGCCGATCGAGATCACCTTCACGCCGTGGGACTGCGGCGGCATGATCATCGTGTCGACCTTGGTCGGCTTCTCGCGCGCGCCCAGCATGCGGGGGATCGAGTGGCCGTAGATGTCCGCGTCCACCACACCCACCGACAGGCCCCGCGCGGCCATCGCCGCCGCCAGGTTGACCGTCACCGACGACTTGCCGACGCCGCCCTTGCCCGAGGCCACGCAGTACACCCGGGTCATCGAGCCCGGCTGCGCGAACGGGATCACCGGCTCGGCCGCGTCGCCGCGCAGGGACTTGCGCAGCTCGGAGCGCTGCTCGTCGCTCATCACGTCCAGCTCGACGCGCACGTCCACCACGCCCGGCAGCTTCGAAACCGCCTCGCGCGTGTCGTTGGTCAGCGTCGCCTTCAGCGGGCAGCCGGCCACCGTCAGGTAGATGCCGACCGTCACGACGCCGTCGTCACCGACGACCACGTCCTTGACCATCCCCAGGTCCGTGATGGGTTTCCGGATCTCGGGGTCTTGCACGCTCTTCAGCGCGCTGCGGACGTCGTCGACGCTGGGGAGCTGCTGCGTACTGGTCACCCCGTCCATGTTACGTACCGGTAGGCGTCCGGGACTTCTTGGGCTTTACGTCCAGGTCCTCCCGCAGCCGGTCCAGCTCGCTGCGCAGGTAGTCGCGCGTCGCCACTTCGCCGATCGCCAGCCGCAGCGCGGCCAGCTCGCGGGCCAGGTACTCCGTGTCCGCCTTGGTCTGGGCCGCCCGGTTGCGGTCCTCCTCCAGCGAGACGCGGTCCCGGTCGTCCTGGCGGTTCTGCGCCAGCAGGATCAACGGCGCCGCGTACGCCGCCTGCGTCGAGAACGCCAGGTTGAGCAGGATGAACGGGTACGGGTCCCACTGCAGCGACACCGCCGTGATGTTCAGCACGATCCACACGACGACGATCAGCGTCTGCCAGAACAGGTACTTCCCGGTGCCGAGGAACCGCGCGATCCGCTCGGTGAACCGGCCGAACGAGTCCGGGTCGATGTTCAGCTTGAACCGGGCCTGGCTGCGGGGCTGGTCGAGCCGCCGTCCCGAAGTCGGCTCAGGCACGGTCTTCCTCCAAGGTGTCGTGCAGCCCGGTCTCCCGCCAGTCCTCGGGCAGCAGGTGGTCGAGCACGTCGTCGACGGTCACCGCGCCGATCAGGTGGTCCTCGGTGTCGACGACCGGCCCGCAGGTCAGGTTGTAGGCCGCGAAGTACCGCGTGACCTCGGCCAGCGACGCCCCCGGCGTCAGCGGTGGGAGCCCGGTGTCCACGGCGCTGGCCACCAGCTCGGCCGGCGGCTCCCGCAGCAGGCGCTGGAAGTGGACGACGCCGACGTAGCGCCCGGTCGGCGTCGCCGTCGGCGGGCGGCAGACGAACACCATGCTCGCCAGCGCGGGCGGCAGCTCGGCGTTGCGGATGTGGGCCAGCGCCTCGGCGATCGTCGTGTCCGGGGTCAGCACCACCGGCTCCGGCGTCATCAGGCCGCCCGCGGTGTCCGACGAGTACTCCAGCAGCCGCTTCACCGGCGCCGACTCCTCGGGCTCCATCAGCTCCAGCAGCCGGCTCTGCTCGGCCGGCGCCAGCTCGGCCAGCAGGTCGGCCGCGTCGTCGGGGTTCATCGCCTCCAGGACGTCGGCCGCGCGCTCCTCGGCCAGGTAGGCCAGCAGCTCCTTCTGGTCGTCGTCCGGCAGCTCCTCGATGACGTCGGCGAGGCGCTCGTCGTCCATCGCGTCGGCGACCTCGTGCCGGCGCTTGAGCGGCAGGTCGCGCACGGTCGCGGCGATGTCGGCCGGGCGCATCGTGTCGAACAGCATCAGCAGCTGGCCCGCGCCCTGGGGCTGGGCGCCCAGGTCGGCCAGGCCCAGCCCGGCCACCTCCGACCATGGCAGCACCTGCATCGCGGCGCGGCGGCGGCCCAGCCCGACCCGCCGCTCGCGGATGGCCAGCTTGGCGAGCACCCAGTCGCGGGTGCGGGTCGGTTCCATCCCGGCGTCGACGACGGTGATCCGGGTGCCCGACCCGGCCAGCGTCGCGTGCGCGTCGAGCAGCTGGCCGAGCACCAGCACCTCGTTGGGGCGCTGGTTGAACTGGCGCATGTTGACCGAGCCGGTGGCGAGCGTCACCGCGCTCGGCTCGATCGAGGTGACCCGCAGCATCGGCACGAAGACCCGCCGCCGGGTGGCCAGCTCGACGACCAAGCCGAGGATCCGCGGCGGCTGCGCGTCCAGGCGCAGGCCGGCGACCAGGTCGCGGACGCGGCCGATCGATTCGCCGTCCGGACCGAAAACCGGCAACCCGGACAGCTGAGCTGCGAAAACCCTGTTGACCGCGGCCATGCCGCTGACACTATCGGCTGGCTGCCCAGGGAGCGATTTCCGCCACTGTGACGAAGGCCGGGTCGTCGCTGTCTTCGCCCGTTTCGAGCTGTTCCTCCACCATCCAGATCCAGTTCTGCACCGCGCGGACCAGCGTCCAGGAGCGAGCGCGTTCGGCGTCCAGTTCGTGCGAAGCGACGATGAGCGCGAACCGTTCGTCCAGTGTGGACTCGGTGAAGCGGTTCCAGAACAGCGGGATGACGCCCCACTCGAGGTCGCCGGCCAGTGGCTTCGGGTCGATGACCAGCCACGGCTCGCGCGTGCCGGCCAGGACGTTCTGGAAGTGCAGGTCCTCGTTCACCAGCACGTCACCCGCCGACGGCCCGAGTTCGCGGCAGATCGCGACGGCGGCGTCGACCAGCCGCTTCTCGAACGGCTCGCCGAGTTCGGCCCAGCGGCGGGGGAGTTCCTCGGCCAGCCGCGCCGCCTCGGTGCGCAGGTGCCGGGCCAGTGCTGCCGGTGCGGGGACGGCCAGCCGCCGCGCGAGACCGCCGATCAGCGGGATCGCCGAGCGCAGCGGGAGGTCGTCGAGGGTGCGGCCGGGGTCGAGCCGCTCGAGCAGCAGGACGCCCTCGTCCGGCGCGGAATCCAGCAGCAGCACCGCTCCTCGACCGGCCCATGTGGACAGTGCGAGCGGTTCGTCGGCGGACTCGGCGTCGCGCCAGCCCAGCTTCAGCACCACCGGCGTGCCGTCGGGCAGGCGCGCGGGCTGCACCACGCCGACGTAGCCGTGCATGGCTTCGCCCTCGAACACCAGGCTCCACTTCCGGGCGTACTCCGCGGCGAGCTCCGGCAGGGCGGCCAGCCACGGGACGGCCCCCGGCCCGAGGACCTTCGGCGCGCGGGCGGCGAACAGCGGGGGAACGCGAAGATCGGTCACCACCCCAGCCTGGCCGCTGTGTCCAGTGCATTTCGTCAGCTCCCGGGCGGGCGTACGCTGGGCTTTCAAGGGGAAACGCAACCCCGGGAGCAGTCATGGTGGTGGAGGTTCTCAGCGCCGTCGTCCTCGCCGGCGGGGTCTGGCTGGCGTCGAGCGTGCGGGTCGTGAAGCAGTACGAACGCGGGCTGATCTACCGGTTCGGGCGGGTGCGGTCGCGGGTCCGCGAGCCGGGGCTGACGGTGCTCGTGCCGTTCGCGGACCGGCTGCAGAAGGTCAACATGCAGATCGTGACCATGCCGATCCCCGCCCAGGACGGCATCACCCGCGACAACGTCACGGTCCGCGTCGACGCCGTCGTCTACTTCAAGGTGATCGACCCGGTGGTCGCGGCGGTCAACGTCCAGGACTACCGGTCGGCGGTCGGCCAGGTCGCGCAGACGTCGCTGCGCTCGATCATCGGCAAGAGCGAGCTCGACGACCTGCTCTCCAACCGCGAGCGCCTCAACGAGGGCCTGGAGCTGATGATCGACAGCCCGGCGCTGGACTGGGGCATCCACATCGACCGCGTCGAGATCAAGGACGTCGCGCTGCCGGAGGCGATGAAGCGCTCGATGTCGCGGCAGGCCGAGGCGGAGCGGGAGCGGCGTGCGCGGGTCATCTCCGCCGACGGCGAGCTGCAGGCGTCGCACAAGCTCGCGCAGGCCGCGGCGAGGATGGCCGACACCCCCTCGGCGCTGCAGCTGCGGCTGCTGGAGACCGTGGTGCAGGTGTCGTCGGAGAAGAACTCGACGCTGGTGCTGCCGTTCCCGGTGGAGCTGCTGCGGTTCCTCGACGCGCACACGGCCAAACCGGCCGCCCCGGCGGCCCCGCCGGCCGAAGCCGAGCCCGAGCCCGAGGCCGAGCTCACCGACGCGAAACCGGAGGTGAACGGCCACGCCACCCCGTCGCCGCGCAGCCCCGGCGACGCGGTGCTGCCGTCGGCGGACTAGCCGTTCAGGTAGCCGTTCGTGCCCAGGATGATCAGGGTGGTGAAGAAACCGACCCACAGCGCGATCACGACGTAGCCGATGATCACCGCGGCCGTGGCCAGCCCGCGGCCGCCCGCTTCGCCGCGGTTGGTCTTGGCGAGCGCGATGTGGCCCATGATGAGCCCGGCGAGCGCGGTGACACCGGAGCAGAACCCGAGGATCGAGCACACCAGGGCCCCGACCGCCAGCGCGTTGTCCTGCGCGCGCGGCGACGCGTACGGCTGCCCGTACGGCGCGGGCTGCCCGTACGGGGCCGGTGCCGCGTACGGCTGGCCGTAGGCCGGGGGGTACGGCTGCTGCTGGTAGGCCTGCGGGACCGGCTGCCCCGGCGGCGCGAACGGCGTGCCGGGGATGTAGGCCGCCGGCGTCTCGTACGACCCGGGCGGCAGCCCGCCGGGCTGCTCCGCGGTCGCAGCGGACGGTGGCTCGGCCGCGACGGTCTCGGTGGCTTGAGGCTCGTCCGCCGGGACCGGCTCGGCGACGGTGGCGTCGGCCGACGGCGGGTCGTAGTTCTCCGGCCGGTACGGCGCCGGGTCCGCCGTCGGTGGCGGGTCGTAGGCCGCGGTCGGGTCGGCCGGGCGGTCCTTGTCCCCGGACGGGTCGGTCATGACGGATCCCCTCGATGCGGATGGGCGACCAGCGGTGTCACGCGTAGCCGAGGAAGCCGAGCGCGAGCCCGAGTGCGAAGAACCCGATGTTGAGCGCGATGCCGACGTACCCCACGATGATCGCCGCCAGCGCGACGCCCTGGCCGTCGGCTTCGCCGCGCTTCGCCTTGCCGTGGGCGATGTGGCCCATGATGATCCCCGCGATGCCGACCAGGAAGCACAGCACGAAGCCGAGGACCGAGCAGACGAGCGCCCCGACCGCGAGCCCGGAGCCCTGCGGCGGCGGGGCCTGCATCCCGGGGTAGCCCGGGTACTGCGGGTAGCCGCCGCTCGGGTACTGCTGGCCGTAGCCGGGCTGCTGGTAGCCGGACGGCTGGCCGTAACCGGGCTGCTGGTAGCCACCCGAGGGCGGCTGCTGGCCGTACGGGTTGTTCGGATCCTGCGGATAACTCATGATCTCTCCCCTCTTCCCGCACTTTACGGGGCCGGACCCGCTGAGCGTGAGCGCCCTCATAGCAGCGTTGCGGCTTTGGGGTCATACTCACCGGTAACCCAGCGCCGGGAGCGGCGTCGTACTCCGGAAAGGGAGCCGTGATGGCCCGTCTCGCCCAGACCGCCGGCCTGACCGACGTGCAGTCGGAGATCCTCGCGACCGTCCGCCAGTTCGTGGACAAGGAGGTCATCCCGCACGCGCAGGAGCTCGAGCACGCCGACACCTACCCGGCGGACATCGTCGCGGGCATGAAGGAGATGGGCCTGTTCGGGATCACCATCCCGGAGGAGTACGGCGGGCTCGGCGAGTCGCTGCTGACCTACGCGCTGGTCGTCGAGGAGATCGCCCGCGGCTGGATGAGCGTCTCCGGCGTGATCAACACGCACTTCATCGTGGCGCACATGATCTCCCGCCACGGCACCGAGGCGCAGAAGCAGCACTTCCTGCCGCGGATGGCCACCGGCGAGGTCCGCGGCTCGTTCTCGATGTCGGAGCCCGACCTCGGCTCGGACGTCGCGGCCATCAAGACCAAGGCGAAGAAGACCGACGACGGCTACGTCATCGACGGCTCGAAGATGTGGCTGACCAACGGCGGCTCGTCCAACCTGATCGCGCTGCTGGTCAAGACCGACGAAGGCGCCGAGAAGCCCCACCAGAACCTGACGACGTTCCTGGTCGAGAAGCCGGAGGGCTTCGGCGAGGTGGCGCCGGGCCTGACCATCCCCGGCAAGATCGACAAGATGGGCTACAAGGGCGTCGACACGACCGAAGCGGTCTTCGACGGCTACCGCATCGGCGCCGACATGGTGCTCGGCGAGGCGCCGGGCAAGGGCTTCGCGTACATGATGGACGGTGTCGAGGTCGGCCGCGTCAACGTCGCGGCGCGCGCCTGCGGCATCGCGATCCGCGCCTTCGAACTGGCGGTGGAGTACGCCCAGCAGCGCAAGACGTTCGGCAAGGCGATCGCCGAGCACCAGGCCGTCGCGTTCAAGCTGGCCGAGATGGCGACCAAGGTCGAGGCAGCGCACCTGATGATGGTGAACGCGGCCCGGCTCAAGGACTCCGGCGCGCGCAACGACGTCGAGGCCGGGATGGCCAAGCTGATCGCGTCCGAGTACTGCGCGGAGGTCACGCAGGACGCCTTCCGCATCCACGGCGGCTACGGGTACTCCAAGGAGTACGAGATCGAGCGGCTGATGCGCGAGGCACCGTTCCTGCTGATCGGCGAGGGCACCAGCGAGATCCAGAAGACCATCATCAGCCGCGGGCTGCTGCGCGAGTACAAATCGCGGTCCTGACGAATTTTGTCGCTCTGTCGACAAACGACCGCCCGGCCTTTCGGGGTAAGCGGCTCGCACGGTCCGGGCGTTCTTGACAAGATGGACGCCCGGACAACGAGTGCGCAGGTGATGATGTGAGTAGTCCCTTTGGCGGGGGGCGGGCGCCCGGTGGGCTGCCGCGGCTGCCGACCCCGCCGACCGGCTGGCCGATCGGGTCGTACGCGACCTACGGCGAGGCCCAGCAGGCCGTCGACTTCCTCGCCGAAAGCGAGTTCGCCGTCGGCGACGTCACGATCGTCGGCGTCGACCTGATGCTCGTCGAGCGCGTGATCGGGCGGCTGACCTGGGGCCGCGTGCTCGGTACCGGCGCGGTGTCCGGTGCGTGGTTCGGCCTGTTCGCGGGGCTGCTGCTGGGGTTGTTCGTCAACCAGGGGTTCGCGTTGCAGGTGCTGACCGGGGTCGTGCTCGGGGTGCTGTCCGGGCTGATGTTCGCGGCGATCGGGTACAGCATGTCCCGTGGCCGCCGCCGGGACTTCTCCTCGGCGAGCCAGCTCGTCGCCGGCCGCTACGACGTCCTGTGCCAGCCGCGCTCGGCCGAACAGGGCCGGGAACTGCTGGCCAAGCTGGCCCTCAAACCGCCCTCCGCGAACCCCTGAAAAACCCCTGCTTTACCAGCGGAGAATCACGATTCGACGCGCGGTGCGCTGGATCGTTACCGATACTGCTTGCGGGGTGTGATCGCCCGGCATAAGTTGTCCGACACCAGTCGGGCGGCCTCGCCCTGCAGCGCGGCGGCCCGAGCACTAGCACGTCGGGGTGCTGGCGCGGTTTCGCCTCATCGCGTCGCGGTGCCACCGGTACCGCGGTAACCGGCGTGCACGCGGGTGAGGAGGCCTTATGGGGAAGAGGATCGGCGCGGGCAAACGGGGACGGTCGCCCGGCCGCACCGCCGTCCTGCTGGGGGCAGGGGCACTGGTGACCGGCATGCTCGCCGGTTGCGCGACGAGTTCCGGGCTCAAGATCAACATCTACATGTCGCCCGAGGACAACTTCCAGAAAGTGGTCGACCGCTGCAACCAGCAGGCGGCGGGCAAGTACGAAATCGTCTACAACAAGCTCCCGCGCGGGGCGGACGACCAGCGGCTGCAGATGGCGCGCCGGCTGGCGGCGGGTGACACCGCCATGGACATCCTCGGTCTCGACGTCACGTGGGTTTCGGAGTTCGCCGAAGCCGGCTGGGCCGAGGAGTGGACCGGCAAGAACAAGGCGGAGGCGTCCGAGGGTGTCCTGCAGGGCCCGCTCGACACCGCCACCCACAACGGGAAGCTGTACGCGGCCACGAAGAACACCAACGTCCAGCTGCTCTGGTACGACGACCGGCTGACACCGACGCCGCCGGCGACCTGGGACGAGATGATGCAGAAGGCCCAGGAGCTCAAGGGCCAGGGCAAGCCGCACGAGATCGTGTTCACCGGCGCGCAGTACGAAGGCCTGGTCGTCTTCTACAACACGCTGGTCGCGTCCATGGGCGGGCACATCCTGTCCGACGACGGCAAGTCCGTGGTGATGGACGACGGCGCGGTGAAGGCGCTCGAGCTGCTCAAGAAGGTGTCGACCTCCGGGCTCACCGACCCGTCGCTGAGCAACATGAAGGAAGACGACATCCGGCAGGCGTTCCAGCGCGGCCAGGCCGCCTTCCAGCTCAACTGGCCGTACGTCTACGCCGCCTACGCCAAGGACAAGAAGGCGGACCTCCCGCACTTCAAGTGGGCGGTCTACCCGGCCGCCGCGCCCGGCGTGCCCGCCCGGACCACGATCGGCGGGTTCGACCTGGCGGTGAGCACGTACTCGCAGCACAAGCCGGAGGCCTTCGAAGCGGCGCTGTGCCTGCGCAGCCCGGAGAGCCAGAAGATCTCCGCGATCAACGACGGCGTGCCGCCGAGCATCGAATCCGTCTACCACAACGACGTTCCGCTCGACCCGGGCAAGCCGGCGTCGGACGACAACCCGAACATGGCGAGCAAGTACCCGATGCGCGACGCCATCCTCGCCGCGCTGAAGACCGCCGCGGTGCGCCCGCTGACCCCGGCGTACCAGAACGCCTCGACGGTCATCTCGAAGATCCTTTCCCCGCCGTCGGACATCGACCCGCAGGCCACCGCGGCCAAGCTGCGCGAGCAGCTCGGTGACGCGCTCCAGTCGAAGGGAGTGATTCCGTGACCGTCCAGGACTCGACCCCGGCCGAGGCCGCCGGGGCCACCGTCGCCGGGGAGGCGACGTCGCACAAGAAGGGCAAACCCGCCCTCTCCGAAGGGAAGAAGGCCGAGCGGCGGCTCGGGCTCTGGCTGTGCGCGCCCGCGTTCATCGTGATGATCGCGGTCACCGGCTACCCGATCCTCTACTCGCTCTGGCTTTCGCTGCAGCGGTACGACCTGCGGTTCCCGGCGCAGCAGGAGTTCGTCGGCTTCGACAACTACGGGGCCGTGCTGTCCAGCTCGTACTGGTGGACCGCGTTCGGCACCACGATGTTCCTCACCGTGGTGTCGGTGGCGATCGAGTTCGTGCTCGGCATGGCGCTGGCGCTGATCATGCACCGGACGCTCGTCGGCCGCGGCCTGGTCCGCACCGTCGCGCTGATCCCGTACGGCATCGTCACGGTCGTCGCGGCGTTCTCGTGGTACTACGCGTGGACGCCGAAGACCGGCTACCTGGCGAACATGCTCGCCTCGGACGCGGCCCCGCTCACCGAGCAGTGGCCGTCGCTGTTCATCATCATCGGCGCCGAGGTGTGGAAGACCACGCCGTTCATGGCGCTGCTGCTGATGGCCGGCCTGGCGCTGGTGCCGGAGGACCTGCTCAAGGCCGCGGCGATGGACGGCGCGAGCGCGTGGCAGCGGTTCACCAAGGTGATGCTGCCGGTGATGAAGCCGGCGATCCTGGTGGCGCTGCTGTTCCGCACCCTGGACGCGTTCCGCATCTTCGACAACATCTACGTGCTCACCAACGGCGCGCAGGACACCGGTTCGGTGTCGATGCAGACCTACGACAACCTGGTCAAGGGCCTCAACCTCGGCATCGGGTCGACGATGGCGGTGCTGATCTTCATCACGGTGGCGATCATCGCCTTCATCTTCATCAAGGTGTTCGGCACGGCCGCACCCGGTTCGGACACAGGGGGTAAGCGCTGATGACGATGGGAACCGTCACGACGGGCCGCAAGGTCAGGTGGGGCCTGGTCGACATCCTGGTGCTGGTGTTCGCGCTGGTGCCGGTGCTCTGGGTGATTTCGCTGTCGTTCAAGACCAAGGACACGCTGACCGACGGGGCGTTCATCCCGCAGTCGTGGACCTGGCAGAACTACGCGGACATCTTCCAGACCTCGGAGTTCCTGCTGGCGCTGGTGAACTCGATCGGCATCGCGATCATCTCGACCGTGATCGCGGTGGTGCTCGGCACGATGGCCGCGTACGCGATCGCCCGGCTGGACTTCCCCGGCAAGCAGCTGCTGGTCGGGCTCTCGCTGCTGATCGCGATGTTCCCGCAGGTGTCGCTGGTGACGCCGCTGTTCAACATCGAGCGGAACCTCGGGCTGTTCGACACGTGGCCCGGCCTGATCCTGCCCTACATCACGTTCGCGCTGCCGCTGTCGATCTACACGCTGTCGGCGTTCTTCCGCGAGATCCCGTGGGAGCTGGAGAAGGCGGCCAAGATGGACGGCGCGACGCCGGCACAGGCGTTCCGCCGGGTGATCGCGCCGCTGGCCGCGCCGGGTGTGTTCACCACGGCCATCCTGGTGTTCATCTTCTGCTGGAACGACTTCCTGTTCGCCATCTCGCTGACGTCGACCACGGCGTCGCGCACGGTGCCGGCCGCGCTGTCGTTCTTCACCGGGTCCTCGCAGTTCGAGGACCCGACCGGGCAGGTGTGCGCGGCCGCGGTCGTGATCACCATCCCGATCATTGTGTTCGTGTTGTTCTTCCAGCGTCGCATCGTGGCGGGGCTGACCTCCGGTGCGGTGAAGGGGTAGCGCTATGGCAGAGATCGTGCTCGACAAGGTGTCGAAGAAGTACCCCGACGGTGCCCTCGCCGTGTCCGAAGTGGACATCACCATCGCCGACGGCGAGTTCATCATCCTGGTCGGCCCGTCCGGCTGCGGGAAGTCGACGACGCTGAACATGGTGGCCGGCCTGGAGGACATCTCCTCCGGCGAGCTCCGCATCGACGGCCAGCGCGTCAACGAGAAGGCGCCGAAGGACCGGGACATCGCGATGGTGTTCCAGTCCTACGCGCTCTACCCGCACATGAGCGTCCGGGAGAACATGGCCTTCCCGCTGCGGCTGGCCAAGGTCGACGACAAGACGGTGCGGGCGAAGGTCGAGGAGGCCGCGAAGATCCTCGACCTGACCGCGCACCTGGACCGCAAGCCGGCCAACCTCTCCGGTGGCCAGCGCCAGCGCGTCGCGATGGGCCGGGCGATCGTCCGCAGCCCCAAGGCGTTCCTGATGGACGAGCCGCTGTCCAACCTGGACGCCAAGCTGCGCGGCCAGATGCGCACGTCGGTGTCGAAGATCCAGAAGCAGCTCGGCACGACGACGCTGTACGTCACGCACGACCAGACCGAGGCCATGACACTGGGCGACCGGGTCGTGGTGCTGCGGGCCGGCTACGTCCAGCAGATCGGCTCGCCGCAGTTCCTCTACGACAACCCGGCGAACCTGTTCGTGGCCGGGTTCATCGGCTCGCCGTCGATGAACTTCGTCCCGGCGACGCTGGAGAACAACGAGCTGCGCAGTGCTCTCGGCACGACACCGCTCACCGACCGCGTCCGGCAGCTGGTGGAGCGGGCGAACGCGCCCCGCGAGGTCATCGTCGGCATCCGGCCGGAGCACTTCGAGGACGCGGCACTCGTCGAAGCCGGCCAGAAGGCAGGCGGCGCCACCTTCACCGCGCACATCGACGTGCTGGAGTCGATGGGCTCGGAGAAGTTCGCCCACTTCACCCTGGAGGGCGAGACGGCGACGTCCGAGGAACTCGCGGAGCTGGCCGCGGACAGCGGTTCGTCCGACGTCCCCGGCGCGGAGTCCCAGATCGTGGCCCGGCTGTCGGCGGAGTCGTCGGCGAAGGAGAACGCGGACCTCGAAGTCTGGTACGACGCGGACAAGATCAAGCTGTTCGACCCGTCGAACGGCAGGAACCTCACCTACGAGGACTAGGCCGCCGGGAGGCGGGGGAAGATCGAGCCGGCCGCACCGCGGGCGAGGGCACACGTGCCGTCGCCCGCGGTGCCCGCGGTTTCGACGACGCTGATCTCCGCCAGTTCCCGGTGGCCCGGCAGGCCCGGGGCGGGCTGGGTCGTGTCGACCAGGCAGAACGCGCCGGCGACGCGGACGCGCGCGTCGCGGCCGCCGATTTTTTCCGCCGGGACGGCCGGTTCCGTCGTCTCCACGGTGAGCCGGAAGCTCACCTTGCCGCGGATGCAGCTGTGCCCGGACAGGCCGGTCGTCGGCTGGCTGTTCGGGCCGGCCGCGGCGTCGAGGTCGTGGTTGTCGAGCGGCACGCACGGAGCCACCCGGCCCCACGAGCGGTCCGGGAACGTCAGCCGCCCGACCTGGTGCCGGGTGATCGCCGTCAACGCCGAGCGGACGGCCGCGTCGGCGACGCCGCAGCGGGCCTCCTGGTCGCCGGTGCCGTCGGTGACCGACAGGTCGATCCGGTTGCCGTCGGCGAAGGTGATCGCGCGGGTGCAGGCGCTGCGGTCGTTGAACATCGACTGCTGGATCGCCACGCCGTCGGGCACCGAGCCGGGGTAGTTCTCGTAGGGCTTGAGGTTCGGGTCGGCGTCGAAGGCGAGCGGCCCGACGGTGATCGTGCGCGGACCGGCTTGGGCGCGGCAGCTTTCGAACGTCGGGACGGCTTCGGTCACCCCGGGCACGGCCAGCAGGCTGCAGAAGTCGATGCTGCCGAAGTCGCCGAGCGCGGCGGAGGCGGTCAGCGGGGTGGGCCCGGAATCCGGCTCGGGCGCGGCCTGGGTGGTGGCGCAGCCCCCGGCGAGGAGGGCGCAGAACATCGCGACGGCCAAGCTTTTCGGACGCGGGTACACGGGGTGCAAGTATCGCCGCATCGCGCCGAAAAACCAGCCCTGACGGGGACATCTCTCATTCTTTTCCCAGGTGCCCGGCACGAACGGGCAGCTCAGGCGGTTTTGCCCGGGTTTCTTGAACGATTTTCGTCTTCGCCGTCCCCTAGGGGAGAGATCCTTCCCGTGAGCGATGCGGAAGCGGGTACTCCGGTGGTGAAGTGGAGGTATCGACTTCGAGGAAAGGGAACGACGATGAGCGCACCGGTCACACGACGGCTGTCCCGTCCGCGCCACGGCCGCATGATCGGCGGCGTCTGCGCGGGCCTGGCCCAGCGGTACGGCATGAAGCCCGGCACCGTCCGGCTGCTGGCCGTGCTGTCCTGCCTGCTGCCCGGGCCGCAGTTCGTGGCCTACCTGATCCTGTGGGCGGTCATCCCGTCCGAGTGAGGTGTCCGACGCGCCGGTGATCCGCAGCGATCACCGGCGCACTGCGGTGCCTCAGGGGCGCCAGCAGGACATCGCTTCGTCGACTTCGCGCTCGCTCAGCGGCGGGTGCGGCAGCACCGACGGCTTGCCGGGCTCGGCGCGGAGCCCGTCGAGCAGCATGGTGAGGGAACGCCGCCAGAGGTCCGGGTCCACCGCGCAGGTGAACTCCACCACCGAGCCGACCATCATGTGCACCATCGCCATGTCCGAAGGCGCGAAGTCCGGCCGCAGGCCGCCTGCCGCCTGGGCCCGCTCGATGAGCTTTGTGATCAACGGCACCATGCGGGCTTTCTTTTCGGCGACGTGGTCGTGGCCGAACTGGTTGGACAGCATGATCTCGCGCAGCCCCCGGTCGGCGGAGTGCAGCTCGGCCGCCTGCCAGGTGAAGTCGACGAACGCCTGCCAGGCGTCTTCGGCCTTCAGCGCCTCGACGGCGAGGTCGCCGATTTCTTCCATCCGCTCGGCGAACATGGCCTCGACCAGGTGTTCCTTGCTGGGGAAGCGGCGGTAGACCGTGCCGACGCCGAGGCCGGCGTGGTGGGCGATGTCGTCCAGCGTGGCTTCGAGCCCGCGCTGGCCGAACACTTCGCGGGCCGACGCGAGGATGCGACGGCGGTTGAGTTCAGCGTCACGCCGCAGCGGCCGCGCCGGTGCGGCGGGACCAGCGTCCCGTGCCATGGGTCCAGTCTAGCTCGTGAAGTAGAGGCGGCATCTCCAGTTCTTGTGTACCTTGGGTCGGGTAAGGGGAGATACCTACTCCACATAGTCTTGTGATCACGATCTGTGAGGGACATCCATGTCCGAATCCACACTCGCCGTCGCGCCGTCGGGGGACACGCGCGCCGCCGGGAACCCCCACCACGCCAGACGCTGGCTGATCCTGGTGATGATCGGCATCGCGCAGCTGATGGTCGTGCTGGACGCGACCGTCGTGAACATCGCGCTGCCGTCGGCCCAGCTCGACCTGGGCTTCTCCAACGACGCCCGGCAGTGGGTCGTCACCGCCTACGCGCTCGCCTTCGGCAGCCTCCTGCTGCTCGGCGGGCGGCTCGCGGACCTCTTCGGCCGCAAAAACGCGCTCCTCGTCGGCCTGGCCGGCTTCGCCGCGGTGTCCGCGCTCGGCGGCGCGGCGACCAACATCGAGATGCTGCTGGTCGCCCGGGCGGCCCAGGGTGTGTTCGGCGCGCTGCTCGCGCCCGCCACGCTTTCGCTGCTGACCACGACGTTCACCGACCCGAAGGAGCGCGGCCGCGCGTTCGGCGTGTTCGGCGCCATCGGCGGTGGCGGCGCGGCGGTCGGGCTGCTGCTCGGCGGCGTGCTCACCGAGTACCTCGACTGGCGCTGGTGCATGTTCGTGAACATCATCTTCGCCGTGATCGCCTTCGCCGGCAGCTCGGTCCTGCTGCGCAACCAGAAGGACGACGGCCCGCGGCCGAAGCTCGACCTGCCGGGCACGATCACCGCGTCAGCCGGGCTGTTCGCGCTGGTCTACGGCTTCGCGAACGCCGAGTCGGACTCGTGGTCGTCGGTGTCGGTCTGGGGCTTCCTGACCGCCGGCGTGGTGCTGCTGGGCGTGTTCACCTGGCTGCAGCAGCGCGTCGCGCACCCGCTGCTGCCGCTGCGCGTGCTGCTCGACCGCGACCGCGGCGGCTCGTACCTGGCGATGTTCCTGCTCGCCATCGGGATGTTCGCGATCTTCCTGTTCCTGACGTTCTACGTGCAGCAGAATCTGCAGTTCACCCCGATCCAGAGCGGCGTCGGCTTCCTGCCGATGGTGGCGACGCTGATGCTGGCGGCGACCACGGCGACGGCGGTCCTGCTGCCGCGGTTCGGCCCGCGGCCGCTGGTGCCGACGGGCATGGCGATCGCGGCCGCGGGTCTGTTCTGGCTGAGCGGCATCGGTCTCGGCAGCACGTACGCCTCCGGCGTCCTCGGCCCGCTGCTGGTGATGGGCTTCGGCATCGGCCTGGCGATGGCGCCGGCGATGAGCGTGGCGACCTTCGGTGTCGAGGCGCACGACGCCGGTGTCGCGTCGGCGGCGGTGAACACGATGCAGCAGGTCGGCGGTTCGATCGGCACGGCGCTGCTGTCGACGCTGGCCGGCAACGCGGCCGCGGCCTTCATCGAGGGCAAGACCCCGACGCCCCAGCTGGCGGCCGAGGCGGCCATCGAGAGCTACACGACGGCGTTCACCTGGGCCGCGGTGATCTACGTGGCCGGCGCGGTGATCACCGCCCTGCTGCTGCGCCCGGGCGTCCCGAAGGGCGAAGCGGCGCCGGGCGCCGTGCACATGTAGCAGTTCCTGGTGGCGTGACCGGGCTTCGCCGCGAAGCCCGGTCACGTCACCAGCCCGTGCCGGTAGGCGTAGACCACCGCCTGGACGCGGTCGCGCAGGTCCAGCTTCGTCAGGATCCGGGAGACGAACGTCTTCACCGTCTCCTGGCTGATCACCAGCCGTTCCGCGATCTCGCTGTTGGACAACCCGTCCGCCAGCAGGCGCAGCACCTCCAGCTCGCGAGGCGTCAGCGGCACCTGCGGGGCGGCGTCCGAAGCGGGCCGGATCCGGGCGCCGTACCGGCCGACCAGGCGGCGGGTCACCTCCGGGTCCAGCAGGGCCGCACCCGTGGCCACCGTGCGGATGCCGTGCAGCAGCCGGTCCGGGGGCGCGTCCTTGAGCAGGAAGCCGCTCGCCCCGGCGCGCAGGGCCTCGTAGACGTACTCGTCGAGGTTGAACGTCGTCAGCACCAGCACCTTGACCGGGTGCGGGACCCCCGCTCCGGCCAGCAGGCGGGTGGCCTCGATGCCGTCGAGCACCGGCATGCGCACGTCCATCACCACGACGTCCGGGTGCAGCCGGGCGGCGAGGTCGACCGCCGCGCGGCCGTCGCCGCACTCGCCGACCACCTCGAAACCCGGCCGGGCGCCGATGATCGTCACCAGGCCGGTGCGGATCAGCATCTGGTCGTCGCAGACCAGGACCCGGATCGGGGCGCTCACGTCGGGTTCCCCGTCGGGATCCGGGCGCGCACGGCGAATCCGCCGCCGTCGTGGCCCGCCCTGAAGTCGCCGCCCAGGACGGCGACCCGCTCGCGGAGCCCGGCGAGCCCGCGGCCGCTGCCGCCGGGGGAGGCGCTCGCCGCCCCGTTCGTGCTGACCGCCACCGCGATTTCCCGGTCCCCGTGGTGCACTTCGACCGACGTCCGGCTGCCCCGGGCGTGCTTGAGGGCGTTCGTCAGCGACTCCTGCACGACCCGGTAGGCCACCAGGTCGGCGCTGCCCGCCGACTCCGCGGGCGTGCCGTCCTCGGTGAACTCCACCGGCTGACCGGCCTGGCGGGCCTGCTCGACGAGCGAAAGCAGCCCGCCGGGCGACGGACGGCCGACTTCGGTGCCGTGGTCGGGGTTCAGCAGGTCCAGCAGGTGCCGCAGGTCGGTGATGGCCCGGCGGCCGGTGTCGGTGATCGCGGTCAGGGTCTGGTCCAGCCGCTCGGGCGCGGCCGTCAGGTACCGGGCCGCTTCGGCCTGGACGACCATCGCCGTCACGTGGTGGGTGACGACGTCGTGGAGCTCGCGGGCGATGGTGGTGCGTTCGGCGGCCCGGGTGTCCTCGGCGACGCGGCGGCGGTGCCGGGCTTCGGCGGCGCGGGTCCGGCGCAGCCACGCCCCGATGCCCCACGCGAACGCCAGCAGGAGATAGAACGTCACGAACTCCGAGATCGGCTCCGAGCCGAGCCGGGAGAGGGCGATCGCCAGCACCGCGTACGCCACCGAGAGCACGGCCACGGTGGTGCGCCGGAGCCGTTCGAGGTGGGCGCCGGCGCTCACCAGCGCGAAGCCGAGCCCGGCGGCGGCGACCGTGTGGTAGCCGAGGAGCTGGTCGACGGCGAAGCCGAGCGCCACCAGCGTCAGGCTCACCGCCGGCCACCGCCGTCGCACGGCGAGCGGCAGGCTTTCGACGGCCACCACGAGGACGGCCAGCGCGTCGAACGGCCGGTCCGGCACGCCGCCGACCTGCGTCCCGTGGCCTTGGAGCACGGGCAGGAACGACCCGGCCAGCAACAGCAGCCCGAGGGGCAGATCACGGATCACGACGTCCAGCCGGCGCCACCGCGCCAGTGCCGCCCGGTGCTCGATCACGCGGGAAGTGTAGTGACGTCAGCGGTGCGCTCTTCGCGGCGCCGGGGCACCAGCCGGCCGCGCCGGTGGGCCAGCCGCAGGAAGACGCCCGTCGCCAGGAAGCAGAACAGCACCGAGTAGAGGCTGCCCTCCGGACCGAAGTCGCCGCCGGTGAGCAGCGGCGACCCGGACGTGACGGCGTCCAGCAGCCCCTGCGAGGCACCCTGGCCGGAGACCACCGCGCCGAAGATCCCGGCCCCGGCGAAGTTCCAGCCGAAGTGCAGGCCGATCGGCAGCCACAGCTTGCGCGTCGCGATGTACGCCGAAGTCAGCAGGCCGCCGCCCTCGATGGCGATGGCGAGGGCGCCCCACAGGCTCGCGTGCTCGTTGAACAGGTGCATCAGGCCGAACACCAGCCCGCTCAGCACCAGGGCGAGCCAGGTGCCGGTCCACTTCTCGACGAACCGGAACAGGATGCCGCGGAACAGCAGCTCCTCCGTCACCGCGGCGGCGGCCATGAAGCCGACGAGCCCGAGCGCTCCCGGCACGCTGCCCCAGCCGCGGATCTCGTAGTCCCCGACGAACGCGATGTTCGCGATGACGGCCGCGAACAGGGCGATCCCGACCAGCGTCCCCCGGCCGAGCGCGCTCCGGGCCCCCGGCCCGGCCAGCTCGGTGACCGGCCGCTGCTCGGTTTTCCGCACCACCCAGCGGTAGGCGTAGACCGCGAGCACGGCGGTCAGGCCGCCGAACAACAAGGTCAGCCACGGGTTCCCGTCCACCGCGGCAACGCAGAGCTGCCCCGCGAACGCCACCGCCGCCACCGCCAGCAGCTGCCACACGAACCTCATGAGAACCCCTTCGCCTTTCCCGCGGCGGAAGCCCCGCGGCCTGGGAAGAACGCTAGGGATCCGGCGGCGGCGAATCGTCACCATCGAGTGGGCACCCGCGGGTAGCTCGCACGGGGGACGCTTGAACCTTTCGGGGGCCCGGCGCCCTAATAAGGACGTGGCCAGGGACGTCGAATTCAGCGAGTACTTCTCCGCGCGGGTCCAGCGGTTCCGCCGGGTGGCGTTCGCGCTCTGCGGGGACTGGCACGCGGCCGAAGACTTGGTCCAGGCCATGTTCGTGCAGCTGTACCGGCGCTGGCGGCGGGTCCGGCCGGGCACGGTCGACGCCTACGCACGCCGGATCCTGCTGAACCTGTTCCTGGCCGGGCGGCGGGTTTCCGGCCGGGAGTACGTGACGTCCTCGGTGCCGGAGCGGGCGTCGCCGCCGGGCCGCGACTCGTCGTTGCGGCTCGACGTCGAGCGGGCGCTGGCCGGGCTGACGCCCCGGCAGCGGGCGATGGTGGTGTTGCGGTTCCTCGAAGACCTGCCGGTGAGCGAGGTGGCGGCGCTGCTCGGGGTCGCCGAAGGAACGGTCAAGTCCCAGACGGCCCGCGGGGTCGAGGCCTTGCGCGCGGCCCTGCCGGCGCCGACGGCGGAGGAGTCGTGATGGAGGACGTCCGGACGGCGTTGACGGCCTACGTGACCGAGGGCGAGCCGCCGCTCGGGCTGTCCGGCGACGCGGTGCTGGCGGCGGCCCGCCGGGCGCGCCGGCAGCACCTGGTCACCGGCGCGGTCGCGGTGTGCGTGGTCGTGCTGGCCCTCGCGCTGGCGGTGGTGGTGCTGCCGCACCGGGGCGAAATCGCGAGCACGCCGTGCCCGGGCGGCACGGACACGCGGACGGCGCTGGTCGAGCGGCTGAGCTGCCTGGTCGGGCGGGCGGTGCGCGCGCTGCTGCCGCCCGAAGCGCAGATCTCGCGGTTGACGATCCCCGGCGAGACGCCGCCGGCGGACCCGTTCCACCTGATCGCCGACCCCGCCGGGCCCCACCCGCAGGACGCGGTGTTCCACATGGGCGTCCGGGTGACCGACGCGCGGGGGACGGGCTCGGTGTACTTCCTCATCCTGCCCGGCGGCGGGGGTGGCCCGAAGTGCGGTGACCCGGAGCAGCTCGTCTGCCGCACGGAAACCACGCCTGCGGGCCTGCTGTGGCTGTCGACGCTGCGCTCGGGTGACATCGTGACCAACCGGGTGGGCTTGGCCGCGCCGAACGCGCACGTGCAGTTCTGGTCGACCAACAGCGGCGTGCTGTCGCAGACGGGCGTCCGGCTCCCGAAGCAGCGCTCGGAGCCGACGCTGACCCTCGACCAGGTGCGGCTGCTGGCGCTGACCCCGGGCTTGGACTTCCCGCTGTGACGTGCGGGCTCAGGGCACCAGCGCCACGAACCCGAGGCCGGTCGTGCGCTCGGCCACGTCGAGAGCCGCCGCCGGGTCGGCCAGGCCGGTGGTCACCAGCTGGACCGCCGAGAGGTCCAGCAGCCCGGACCGGACCAGCTGCCACACCGTCGTCACCGTCCGCTCGTCGCTCATCCACGAGCCGCGCAGGGTGAGGCGGCGGTGCATCAGGTCGCCGTACGGGACGGCCAGTTCGTGGCGCACGCCGCCGACGAGCACCAGGGTGCCGCGCACCCGCAGGCTGTCGTAGGCGGCCATCGTCGCGTCGGCCGACGGGGTGGCGCCGAGCGTGTCGACGGCCACGTCCACCGGGCCGATGCCCGCCGCGTCCGCCGCCCGGTCGCCGGTCAGCCGGTGGGTGCGCACGCGCGGGTCGAGCGCGGCCAGCCTGGTGAGCGCGGTCTCGTTGCGGCCCACGGCCGTCACCGTCGCCGCGCCTTCGGCCAGCGCCGTCAGCACCGCCGCGCCGCCCAGCTGGCCGGTCGCCCCGACCACGGCGACGTCACGGCCGGCGAGCGGGCCCGCTGCGTGCAGGCCGGTGGCGGCGATGCACAGCCACGGCAGGAACGCCAGGCGGGCCGGGTCCGGGTACGCCTCCGCACCGGGCAGCTTGACCAGGGTTTCCTTGGCGCACAGGGCTTTCTCCGCGAAGACGCCGTCGCGCCACACCGTGCGCATGCGGTCGGTCCGTGCGCTGCCCGCGCCGGAGCCGCCCAAGCCGACCCAGCCCACCAGGATCTCGTCGCCGCCGCCCGCGTCGAGCAGCGCGGTGTCCAGCACCAGGTCGCCCGGCTCGACGTGGAACACGTCCGGCGCGACGGCGAGCACCCGCCCGACGCAGGACGGCCCGAGGACGAGGGGCACCGGCAGGCCGCCGCGGTTCCCCCGCACCACGGCTTTCGTGTACGCCGGGACGTGCGCGGCGAGCACCTCCACGAGCACGCCACCGCCCTTCAGCGTGGGCTCCGGCACTTCGGAGAGACGGACATCTCGTGCGGTGGCGATCCAAGCTTGCATGGCTCCAGCTTCGCGGCCCGTTAAGCTGGTATCCAGAATCGCCTTATTCTGGTACTGGAGGTTCCAGGGTGAGTACCGAACTCGGCGTGTTCCTCCGCAGCCGCCGCGAGCGGCTGGCCCCGGCCGACGCGGGCCTGCCGGCCACCGGGCGCCGCCGCACGCCCGGGCTGCGCCGCGAGGAACTGGCCCTGCTGGCCGGCATCAGCGCCACCTGGCTCACCTACCTCGAGCAGGGCCGCGACGTGCGCCCCTCCGGCCAGGTGCTCGACGCGCTGGCCCGGGCGTTGCGGCTGACCGCCGCCGAGCAGGAGCACCTGCACCGCCTCGCGGGAGGCGGCGCGATGCCGGAGGAGAACCTCGGCGAAGAAGCCGCGCCCGAGGTCGCGGGCGTCCCGGCGCTGCTGGGCGGGAATCCCGCGTACGTCACCGGGATCTGCTACGACGTCCTCGCGCTCAACGCGGCAGCCGAGGAGCTGCTCCGCGGCATCGGACGGGGCGGGAACATCGTGCGCTGGCTGTTCACCGAGCCGGCCGCGCGCGAAGTGCTGGTCGACTGGGAGCAGGAAGCCCGCGCGGTCCTGGCCCGGCTGCGGGCGATCGCGGGCCGGTACCCGGACCACCCGCGGGTGACCGGGCTGGTGGCCGAGCTGACCGAGGCCGGCCCCGAAGTGCGCGCGTGGTGGCCGCAGTACGACGTCCAGTTCAGCCACGCGGGCCACAAACGCCTGCGGCACCCCCGGCTGGGCGAGATCACCGTGCCGCACGCCGCGTTCCACGTCGCCGAGCGGCCCGAGCAGACGCTGGTGGTCTACCACCTAGTGACGCCGTGACCGCAGCGTCTCGATGACGTCGTCGTCCCAGCGGTGGGTGCGGATCAGGCGGTACCGCTCCGCCGCCACCCACATGTACGCCTCCGCGTCGGTGCGGTCGCCGATCAGGTCCGCCTGCCGCAGCATCCCCACCACCGGCACGAACTCCTCGTCGAACCACCGCTGCGCGATGCTCGCCCGGTCGCAGAACTTGCCTTCGTCCTGCATCAACCGGAAGCCCCACGCCTCCACGTGCTCGCCCAGCTTCGCGTAGTCCCACGGGTCCGACACGATCACCGACGCGCGTGCGTGGCCGGTCAGCGGGACGCGCTCCAGGAACAGCCGCCGGTAGTCCTTGACGATCAGGTCGCCGCGGTGGCGGATGCCACTCGGGTCCAGTTTGGTGCGGACCACCGTCACCATGGCCTCTATTGTGGACAGTCCCTGGGCGAGCGCCACCGAGACGCGGTGGTGGCCGTCGATGATGAAGTGCAGCTCGCCGACCCGGTAGACCTCGATCGGCGGGATCTCCTCGCCGCGGCGGGCGGCCAAGGCCAGCCGCTCCCAGCGCTCGCGGACCCGGGCCGACGTCGGGCGGAAGCGGCGGTCGAAGTCGCGGCTGCGGTCGACCGTGCCGACGATCGACTCCAGCTTGATCACCCGCAGCCCGATCCGGTG
Source organism: Amycolatopsis sp. NPDC004169 (assembly GCF_040610315.1). NCBI lineage: Bacteria > Bacillati > Actinomycetota > Actinomycetes > Pseudonocardiales > Pseudonocardiaceae > Amycolatopsis > Amycolatopsis sp. NPDC004169. Next base: position 16,572 of record NZ_JBEXMD010000064.1, on the reverse strand, counting down.
CTCGCCGAGGTAGCCCAGCGCCTCCACCACCTCGTGGAACGGCAGCATGATGTTGACGTCGTCGGGTTCGCGGCGCAGCCACGTCGAAAGCCGCGAGAGCACCTGGCCCCGGCGCGCGCGGAGGAAGTCGTTCTCCGCGTCGGCGCGGGGGAAGCCCGTCTCTTTCATGGCAACTCCATGATCCGGTGGCCCACCACGTTGCGGATCCGCGTCGAGCCGACGACCCGGTCCGGCACCGGCTCGCCGTGGGGGTGGATGTGGCCGTGCAGCAGCCACTTCGGGCGCAGCGCCTCGATCGTGCGGTGCAGGCACGCGAACCCGCGGTGCGGCGGGTCCGCGCGGTCGCCCAGGTTCAGCGGCGGCGAGTGGGTCAGCAGGACGTCGACGTCGTGGCCGTCGCGCCACCGCCGGAACCGGGCGCGCCGGACCAGCCCGCGGGCCCGCCGGGCCTGCTGGCGCTGCGTCCACTGGTTCGGCCCGTCGTTGTAGCGGATCGAGCCGCCGAGCCCGGCGAACCGCAGGCCGGCGACGTCGACGAGCCTGCCGTCGGCGTTGATGCCGCCCGCCGGGCCGGGCCAGACCGTGGGAAATCCGTCCTTCATGGACAGCCCGCCGTAGCGGGTGTAGCCGCTCAGGTCCGGGTCGTGGTTGCCGGGCACGAACACGCACGGCACGTCGAGCGCGCTGGCCAGGAACGCGAGGTAGTCGTAGGGCAGGTCGCCGGCACCGATGACCAGGTCGACGGAGACGGCGCGGACCGCGTCGGTCCACAACCGCTCGTCGACCTCGTCGGAGACGACCAGCGCTTTCGGCATGCGCCCAGGGTACGACGCACGAGCCTCATTTCATCCCGTGCGCGAACCCCGGATCGGCGACGATGACGAAAGTGATGACGACGATCCAGAGCACGCTGAGCGCGAGCGCCCAGAACTTGAGGTTGGACAGCATGCGGGGCATCACGAACTCTCCGAATACGGTGGGGAAAGAAAGGGGACTCAGAGCCAGCCGTTCTTCCGGAATATTCGGTACAGCAACAGGCAGATGCCCAGGATGATGGTGATCACCAGCGGGTACCCGAACTTCCAGTGCAGTTCGGGCAGGTAGTCGAAGTTCATCCCGTAGATGCCCGCGATCATCGTCGGCACGGTGATGATCGCCGCCCACGACGTGATTTTGCGCATATCGGTGTTCTGCTGCAGGGAAATCTTCGCGACGGTCGCGTCGACCAGCGTGGACAGCAGTTCGTCGAACGCCGCCACCCGCTCCGACACCGTCGTGAGGTGGTCGGCGACGTCGCGGAAGTACGAGCGGACGTCGTCCGGCACCAGCCGCGTGTAGCCCTCGGCCAGCCGCTGGATCGGCGTGGCCAGCGGCATCACCGCGCGGCGCAGCTCGAGGACTTCCCGCTTCATCAGGTAGATCTGCTCGGCGCTGACCTGCGAGCGGGGCGCGAAGACCTGCGCCTCCATGACGTCGATGTCGTTCTCGATCCGGCCCGTGACGTCGAGGTAGTGGTCGACGACGTGGTCGGCGATCGCGTGCACCACCGCGGACGGGCCCAGCTGCAGCCGCTCCGGGTCCTCGTCGAGCTCGCGGCGCAGCCGCGCCAGCCCCGAGTGGTTCCCGTGCCGGACGGTGATCACGAAGTCGCGGCCGAGGAACACCATCAGCTCGCCGGTCTCGACGATCTCGTTCGCCGTGGTGGGGGACTCGTGTTCGACGTACCGGACGGTCTTGACCACCAGGAACAGCGTGTCGTCGTAGCGCTCCAGCTTCGGCCGCTGGTGCGCTTCGAGGGCGTCCTCGACCGCCAGCTCGTGCAGCCCGAACGTGTCCGCGACACCCTGGATCTGCTGGGCGTCCGGCTCGTGCAGGCCGATCCAGACGAACCCCTCGTGCCGCTTCCGGACCTCCTTGATCGCCTCGGAGTGGGTCCAGCGGCCGGGCAGGCGCTCACCGGCGACGTAGACCGCGCAGTCGACGACGTACGCGGACAGCGGCACCGGGACCGGGCGCACGGGAACGGTGCCCTTGTTGCCGCGGCCGCGGAGGCCGCCGAGCGAAGGAATGGCAGGCATGGGATCTCCTGGTGTCGTGCGTGGTCGTGCGAGACGACGGACCAGGGGCGGAAATGCGTCCGCCCGGCGACACACCAGCGTTCCCGGGAAGAGAAGGCCTACCAGGAGATGAGCCGGCCGGCCGGTGAGGTGGGAACGCTGGGACTACTAGGGAGCGGACTATCGCCACTACTCATCGAGTTCCTCACCTCCTTCGGGCCGGTGCAGAGTGGTGGGGCTCGCGTTGACGCGCGAACACCGATGGTTGAGGGTACTCCTCACTACTGATGCGTGTCGGACCAGGCTCACGCGCCGTTACCGATCCGGCCAAAAGCAGGCCGCCCCCCAAGCGGCACGTAACCATCGCCACACAGCCGGAGGGCCGTGGCTGTGGTCGGATCGGTAACCAACGGCGCAGTACGCGAGGGGAGATGACGAGTGCAGTTCGGTCGGTACTACGAGGAGTTCGAGGTCGGTGCGGTCTACAAGCACTGGCCGGGCAAAACGGTCACCGAATACGACGACCACCTGTTCTGCCTGCTCACCATGAACCACCACCCGCTGCACATGGACGCGCACTACGCCGAGGAGACGACGGACTTCGGCAAGAACGTCGTCGTCGGCAACTACATCTACTCGCTGCTGCTGGGCATGTCCGTGCCGGACGTTTCCGGCAAGGCGATCGCGAACCTCGAGGTCGAGTCGCTCAAGCACGTCAAGCCGACCTTCCACGGCGACACGATCTACGGCGAAACCGAGGTGCTCGACAAGACGCCGTCGAAGTCCAAGGACGACCGCGGGGTGGTGTACGTCGAGACGCGCGGTTACAAGCAGGACGGCCTGATCGTGTGTACCTTCCGGCGGAAGGTGATGGTGCCGAAGCGCTCGTACGGGGAGACTCGGGGCGGGGAGCAGCCGGGCCGGCCGGTGCCGCACGAATGAGGCTTTGATGGACCTGGACGGGATCAAGGGAGTACTGCGCACGTTCGCGGAAGTCGAGGCCCGCGGGGTCTCGCCGCTGTACGAGCACCTGGCGCTGCGGGCGGCCGAGGACGACGACGTCGCCGGGCTGCTGGCCGCGGCCCGCGACGGCGAGGTGCGGGGCACGCTGCTGATGGCGGTCGCGCACCGGCTGGTGCAGGCCGACCCGATCCACCCCCTCTCGCGGTACTACCCGTCGCTGGGCGGCTTCGACGGCGTCGACTCCGACACCTGGCCGCTGTTCCGGTCGTTCCTGCTGGAGCGGGCTTCGAAGGCGCGGGAGCTGATCGCCTCGCGGTACACGCAGACGAACGAGGTCCGGCGGGCGGCGCTGCTCTACCCAGGGGTGGCGCGGGCGGCGAAGGAAGCGGGCGGCAAGGTCTCGCTGCTCGAGGTCGGCTGCAGCGCCGGGCTGCTGCTGGGCCTGGACCGCTTCGGCTACCGCTACCAGTGCGACGGCGGCGACCAGCTGACGGCCGGCCCGGCGAAGGCGGCCGTCGGCCTGCACTGCGCGCTGGACCTGGCGCCGGGCGCGGTGGTGCCGAAGCTGCCGAAGAAGCTCGCGCTGCTCGACCGGGCCGGTCTGGACCGGGCGCCGGTGGACCTGTCGGACGAGGACGAGCTGGCCTGGCTGGAGGCGTGCGTCTGGGCCGACCAGCCGGACCGGATCCGGCTGCTGCGCACGGCGGCGGCCGAGCAGGTCCGCCACCGCCCGCGGCTGATCACCGGTGACGGGGTCGACGACCTGGTCTCGGCGGCTTCGTCGCTGGCGGGGCCGCTGGTCGTGCTGACCAGCCACGCCCTGGCGTACTTCCCGCCGGAGAAGCGGTCGGCGTTCGTCGAAGCTTTGGCCGGGGTGGCGGCTTCGCGGCCGGTGTGGTGGGTCTCGGAGGAGTTCTACGGCGCCGGGCTGGAACTCGTGCTGCCGGGCCGCGACGACCTTTCGGGCGCGGACGGGCTCGCGACGCTGGGCGTCGTGCGGTGGGAGGACGGGAAGGCCGAGGCGCACGCGCTGGCGCGGACCGCACCGCACGGGCAGCGGATGACCTGGCTGCCGCTGTAGTCAGGCGCGCGGCAGGGCGTTCCAGTCACGCAACGTCACGTAAAGGAGCTCCACCAGCGCTCCAGCGGTCTCCAAGCCGGCAAGGTCTGCCGCATCGGACCAACGGACGTCCGTGGCGTCGTCACCAGCGGTGAGAATGCCGCCCTCGACCTCGCAGGCGTAGTCGAAGATCTCGTACGGCCCGCGCCGCACCGAGCCGACCAGTGTGCCCGGAATCACGTCGAGGCCCGTTTCCTCCCGCAGCTCGCGTATCACGGCCTTTTCGTCCGTTTCGCCCGGTTCGACTCGGCCGCCCGGCAGCGACCATTGCCCCGAACCGGGGTCGTTGCGGCGCCGGATGAGCAGCAAACGGCCGTACGGGTCGAACGCGATCCCGCCGACACAGCGGATCGTGGTGCTGGTGAGGCCCTCCATGTCCCGAAGGGTAGACGTGACCGAAACGAAAAGGGACGTCCTGTACACGGAGAGTAGCCATACGGTACACTTCGGACCGCGTGCTGACCCAAGCGCGGGACTTTCCTCCCCTGCGCCTGTCCAGTGCGGTACAAGTAAAACGTCAGGATCTCTGCTGTTGTCCGGTGTCACCGTAAGAGACGGGATTTGATCGCGGTGAACGTGAAGAAGATTGCGGGCCTCGCCGGTATCGCGTTGGTGCTGTTCTTCGTCATCGCCCAGCCTGGGCAGGCCGCCGGCCTCGTCGGCAACATCATCGACTTCCTCCGCAGCTCGGCCGAATCGGTGATCACCTTCGTCAGCAACGTGTTCAAGGGCTGATCGCGGGGTTACCCTCGAACCATGTTCGCGCCACGCGACCCCGACGAGTACCTCCTCGACACCGAGCGGCGGGTCATCCGGATCCGCCGCCACTGGGCGGTGCTGCTGTGGGACACCTTCGAGGCGGCCGCGCTGCTGGCCGTCTGCGTCCTGGTGTCCTACCTGCTGCCACCGGCGCTGTACATCGGCCAGAACATCCTCTGGTACGTCGCGCTGCTCGTCGTCCTGCGGTTCGCCTACGTGGTGATGGAGTGGTGGGTCGAGCGCCTGGTGGTCACCGACAAGCGGTTCGTCATGACCACCGGGGTGTTCACCACCAAGGTGCTGATGATGCCGATCAGCAAGGTCACCGACCTCAGCTACGTCCGCACGGCCACCGGTCGGATGATGGGCTACGGCACGATGGTCGTCGAGTCCGCGGGTCAGATCCAGGCGCTGAACAAGATCGACTTCCTGCCGCGGCCGGAGGAGTTCTACGACACGATCTCGGAGCTCGTCTTCGGCGACAAGCAGAAGCAGGCCGAACGCTTCTCCATGATCAAGGCCCAGCGGGCCGCACGGGGCAAGAAGCCGGTCGGCTGAGCGTCATCCCGCTTGGCGTGTGACGCAGCGCATCGTCGACAATGGACGGGATGCGCATCGACCTGCACGCCCATTCCACTGCCTCCGACGGCACCGACTCGCCGGCCGGGCTCGTCGCCGCGGCCGCGAAGGCCGGGCTCGACGTCGTCGCGATCACCGACCACGACACCACCGCGGGCTGGGCGCCCGCTTCCGAAGCGGTGTCACCAGGCTTGACGCTCGTTCCCGGCGCCGAGCTCTCCACGGTGTCGACCGACCCCGAGACCGGCAGGCAGATCAGCGTCCACCTGCTCGGCTACCTCTTCGACCCGACGTCCGAGCCCATCGTCACCGAGCAGACCCGGTTGCGCGTCGAGCGCCGCACGCGGCTGCGCCGGATGGCCGAGCGGATGGCCGCCGACGGCCTGCCGATCGACATCGACGAGATCTTCGGCCTGCTGCCCGAGGACTCCCCGCCCGGACGCCCCCACCTGGCGCAGGCGCTGGTCCGGGCCGGGCTGGTCAAGTCCGTCGACGAGGCCTTCGCCGACTACCTGAGCCCCCGTCGCGGCTACTACGTCGCCCGCCGGGACACGCCGGTCGAAGAGGCCATCGACATGATCGCCGCGGCCGGCGGGGTCACGGTCATCGCGCACCCCTTCGCCTTCAGCCGCGGCGCGACCATCAGCGAGGAGACCCTCGCCGGGCTGGCCGCACGCGGCCTCACCGGCGTCGAAGCCGACCACCCCAACCACGACGCGCCGACGCGGGCCCGCGTCCGCGAGCTGGCCGCCGAGCTCGGGCTCGTCTTCACCGGATCCAGCGACTACCACGGCACCAACAAGACGATCAAACTCGGCGAGTGCACCACCGATCCCGGGCAGTTCGAGGAACTCGCTTCGCGCGCCACGGGGTTCCAGGTCGTGAAGGGCTGACATGGCGCTCTTCGACGCGAAACTGTTCATGAGTGCGACGATCACCCTGATCGTCATCATGGACCCGCCCGGCACCGTGCCGGTGTTCCTCAGCCTCGTCGGCCGCAAGCCGGTGGCGACCCGGGCGCGCGCCGCCCGGCAGGCCGTCCTGGTGTCACTGCTGGTCATCAGCCTGTTCGCGATCGCGGGCCAGGCGATCCTGGCCTACCTCGGCATCGGCATCCCCGCGCTGCAGGGCGCGGGCGGGCTGCTGCTCCTGCTGATCGCGCTGCAGCTGCTCACCAGCAACGGCCACGAGCCCGAGGCGGCGGCCGACGACGTCAACGTCGCACTGGTGCCGCTCGGCACGCCGCTGCTGGCCGGGCCGGGCGCGATCGCCGCGACCATCGTGTTCGTCCGGCAGGCGGAGGGGCACGTCGGTGCGTACATCGCGCTGGCGCTGGCCATCGTCACCGTGCACCTCGTGATCTACCTCTGCATGCGCTACTCCGGTCTCGTCATCCGGCTGATCAAGGAAAGCGGCATCACGCTGCTGGCCAAGGTGGCCGGCCTGCTGCTCGCGGCCATCGCCGTGGAGCTCGTCGCGAACTCGGTCCGCGGGTTCATCGCCGGCGGGAACTGATCCGCTACCCGGGTTGTCCTGCCGGACAGGATTCGCCCGGTCCGTTGACATCGTTGGCACCGCTCCCGCAGCCTGAACCTCAGCTCAGTGGTTGAAACGATTCAACTTCGTGCGGAGGCCTCGATGAAGTGGCTCAGGGCAATCCTGCCGGTGACGGTGCTGGTGGCGAGCGGCGTCGTGGCCGCGCCCGCCGGCGCCGCGCCCGGCTGGCAGCAGTACGTCGTCGCCCCGTCGAGCCGGGACGTCCGGCCGGTGCAGGTGCTGTCCACCACCGGGGACGTCACCAATCCCGGCGGCCTGCTGGGGCGCGGGGTGGCGACGTTCAAGCGGCAGGCGCCGCCGCCGAAGCCGGTCTGGCCCGCGGGCACCACCGCGGCCGCGTCGTCGTTCCACGCGCCGAACAACGGCGAGAACGGGCAGCCGCGGACGTACGACCCCGGCAACGCCGTCGACGGCAACACCGAGACGTTCTGGAACGACGACACGCTCGGGGCCTACCCGGACGTCCTGACGATCACCGCGGGCGCGCCGGTCGCGTTGCCCGGCGTCACCGTGCTGTCCAATGTGGACGGCGTGCCGCAGGACTTCACCGTCGAGGTGCTGGACGCGGGCGCGTGGCGCGTGGCGGCTTCCGTGACCGGCAACACGGCCGTGCAGCGCGCGGTCACCTTCGACCGGCCGGTGACGACCGCGCAGGTCCGGATCACCGTGACCGAGGACCAGAACACCCCTTCGGGCGAGTTCAGCCGCGTCGCCGAGGTCTGGCCCGGCGTGGTCGCCGACCCGCCGGTGCCGACCGCCGTCGTCGACTTCGGCAAGGTCGTCGCCGGGTACCCGAAGATCGCCTTCGCGGGTGCGTCGGCGAACCGGCCGGGCGTCCGGCTGGCGTTCTCCGAGACCCGGCAGTACCTGGGCGAACGCTCCGACTTCACCCGCTCGGACTTCTCCGGCGGCCCGGGCACCGACCAGTTCGCCGTGCCCGCGGCACCGACGGTGTGGCGCGACACGAAGGGCTGCCTCTCGGGGAACCAGGTGTGCGCGGACGGCCTGCACGGCTTCCGCTACCTGCGGATCAGCCTGGACGCGCTGGCCTCGGACGCACCCCTTGCGCAGCCCTCGGGCGAGGTGCGGATCAGCGGCGTCTCGCTCGACTTCACGCCGTTCCTCGGCACGCCGTCGACTTACCGCGGCTGGTTCGAGTCGTCGGACGCCGAGCTGAACCGGTACTGGTACGCGGCGTCCTACACGAACGAGCTGGGCATGGACACCTTCCGTGAGTCCGATGTGGACCCTCGCGGCGCGTTTTCGCCTTCGCTGGACGGGAAGCTGGTGCTGCACGACGGCGCGAAGCGCGACCGTGACCCGTATGTCGGCGACGTCGCCGTCTCCGGCCTGACGCAGTACCTGACGCACCAGGACGGCACGGCGGCCCGGAACGTCCTCGCCGACCTGGCCGACCACCAGCGCGCGGACGGCTGGATCCCGCCCGCGTCGATCAACGGCTACACGCTGCCGCTGTTCGACTATCCGCTCTGGTGGGTGACGTCGAGCTGGGACTACGTGCTCTACTCGGGCGACACCGCGTACGCGGCTTCGTACTACCCGCATCTGGTGAAGACGCTCGACAGCTGGTACCCGTCGGTCACCGATTCGCGCGGGTTGCTCGCGAAGGGCCTCAACGGCACCGGCGGCTACGGTGACTACGCGTTCCTGCCGCGTACGGGCGAAGTGACGTACTACAACGCGTTGTACGTCCGAGCGCTTCAAGGGGCAGCCGGTCTCGCGCGCGCGACGGGGCACCCAGGCGACGCGGACCGGTGGCTTTCGCGCGCTTCGGCCGTCTCGGCGGCAGTGAACGCTCATCTGTGGGATGCGGCGGCGGGCGCGTACCTCGACTCGGCGACGGGCGCAGTGCGGCACGGCCAGGACGGCAACAGCCACGCTGTTTTGGCCGGTATCGCGTCTCCCGCCCAGGCCGCTTCGGCGCTGGCACGGCTCGCCGCGGGCGCGTTGCCGTACGGGAACCCGTTCATGGACAACGACACTCTGGTGGGCGACGGCACGAAGCGCGTGTACGCGTTCACGTCGTTCCCCGAGCTGCAGGCGCGGTTCCGGACCGGGCAGACGGCATCGGCGATCGACCAGATCAAGCGGATGTACGGCTGGATGGCCACGCACGACCCGGGCATCACGGCGTGGGAGGGCATCGGCGAAGGCGGCTCGCACTACGAGCAGGGGTACACGTCGGCCGCGCACGGCTGGTCGACCGGGGTCGTGCCGGCGTTGACGAACGAGCTGCTGGGTGTCTCGCCGACGTCGCCGGGGTTTGCGACCTGGACGGTTTCGCCGCACCCTGGTTCGGTTTCGTGGGCGCGGGGAGCGGTGCCGACGCCGAAGGGGACGTTGTCGGCTTCGTGGTCCCAGCAGGGTTCGGTGTTCTCGCTGACTGCCACGGCTCCTCGCGGGACTTCGGGAACGCTGGTGGTCCCTGGTGGCCGGCTGGTGCTCCTCGACGGGAGGCCGATCCGCGCGGCGGGTCCGCTGACCGTTTCCGGTGGTACGCACACGGTGTTGGTCGTGCGGTAGGGACTTCACGGGTGCCGCGCGGAAAGTGTCGGTGGTGGTGCGTAGCGTGGCACCCGTGAAGGAGCAGATGGGCTTCGACTTCGGCGTCGCGCAACCGGTGCGGCTCACGAAGGTCTCGCCGGCGCGGCTGGCGACCTTCGACGACTGCCCGCGCCGGTACCGCCTCGCGTACCTGGACCGACCGACCCCGCAGCGCACCGGGCCGTGGGCGCACAGCACGCTGGGCGCGGTGGTGCACAACGCGTTGCGGGCGTTGTTCGACCTGCCGGTGCTCAAGCGCGTGCCGCAGCGGGCGGTGGCGCTGGTGGCCGAGTTCTGGAAGGACGCGGGCTTCGAGAGCGAGGAACAGGCGGCGCGGTACCGGGCGAGGGCGAAGGGCTGGGTGGCGGAGTACGTCGAGGACAACGACGTCACGCACGACCCGGTGGGCCTGGAGCGCTGGGTGTCGGCGCCGGTCAGCCCCACGCCGGGGGAGCGGCCGTCGATGATCATCGAGGGCCGCGCCGACCGCATCGACGCCCGTTCCGGGGAGCTGGTGATCGTCGACTACAAGACGGGCCGCCGCCCACCGGACGAGTACGAAGCCCGCGCCTCGCAGGCGCTCGCGCTGTACGCGGTGGCGGCGGCGCGGACGTTGCGCATGCCGTGCACGACGGTGGAGCTGCACCACGTCCCGACGGGCACGATAGCGGCGGCGGAGCACACCCCGGAGAGCTTGCAGAGGCACTTGCAGCGAGCGGGAGAGACGGCGGCAGACCTCCGGCTGGCCACGGATACGCTGGAGGCGGGCGGCGACGGAGAGGTCCTGTTCCCACCCCGCCCGGACCGCCGCTGCGCATGGTGCGACTTCAGGCCGAGCTGCGCGGCGGGCCAGGAGGCGGCCCCGCAGGCCCAGCCCTGGGACCTGCTGGCGCCCTGAACGGGAGGGAAAGTGGCTTCACCGGACACCGACGAACTGCCCACCACCCCCAACCCGGCCCAGCAGACCCCACCTGGGGAGCGCACCGAGGCCGGGCAGGCGCCGGCCGGCGCCGCGGCGGAGGCGCGGGCCGAAGCCGATGTGCCGACAGCGCGGCAGGACCACAGCGGGACCGCCCAGGCCGGGCGGCGGGACCAATCCGGGCATGGGTCGGTGGGCGCTGCGGATCGGTCGCGGGTCGCCGGGCGACCTGCGGCCGATGTGCCGGCGGCGCGGGAGGACCACGGCGAGACCGAGCAGGTCGGGGTTGCCTCGCCGGGCGCCGAGGCGACGCCGGAGGCCGAGGCGCCGACGGTTGAGCAAGAGCGGGTCGAGCCCGAGCGGATCGAGGCTCCTGATGTTTCCCCGGACACCGCGGTGGACGCGCCGGCTCGGCCGGGTGGGCGCTGGTGGCGTGGGCTCACCGGCTCGCTGGCCGCCGGGCTCGCGGTGCTCGCGGTCGGGGTGCTGGTCGTCGGTGTCGTGTGCCTCTTCACGGACGCGCCCGGCCCCGGCCCGACCCTCCTGATCGGCCACCCGATCGCGGCGGTGCTCGCCCTGTCGGCCCAGCGAGTCGCCGATCGCCGCGACGGGCCTCAGGCTGTGGGCGCGGGCCTCGCGGTGGTCCTGTTCACGGTCTCCGCGCTGACCATGTTCTGGCTCGCCTGACCCCATCCTCGCGAGTTCCGCCCCCAATCACGCCAGTCCCGCCCCCCGATCACGCGAGATGCCCGCCCAAGCACGCGAGATGCCCGCCCAAGCACGCGAGATGCCCCTCGGCGCACGCCCAGGCCGGGTATTCGAGACCCGAGCTCACGTGATCGGGGCCGGGATTCGCGTGATTGAAGCCGGATCTCGCGTGATCCAGCCCGGGACTCGCGTGACTGGAGGCGAGACTCGCGTGCTTGGGCGGGTATCTCGTGTGTCTGGTGGGGCATCTCGCGTGATTGGCGAGGCATCACCGACGGAAAGGCCTACTTGAGGGCAACCAGGGTCGGGCCGCGCTGCTCGAGCAGGACCGGGCCGGCCGCGGACAACCGGACCACCCCCGTGTACCCACGGCGCTCGACCCCCACCGTCCGGACCGTCGAGCCGTCGTTCTCGTTCAGCACCGCCAGCCCGCCCTTGATCGGGACCACCAGTTGCTGCGCGAACGTCACCCCCGGCCCCATCGCGCTGCTCAACGTCCACCGCGGCGACAGGTCGTCGCGCGACAACGCCACCAGCTTCGAGCCGCTGAACCAGTACATGTTCGTCGTCGTCTGGGTGGTGGCCTCGGCTCCGCTCGGCGGTTCGGCCGCCAGGTCTGCCTGCGGGACGTCCACCGGGTACGCCGCCCGCTGGGTTCCGTCGCCGTTGTAGACCACCAGGAGCTTCGGGTCCGGCAGGACCACCGCCGTCAGGTCGCCCGACATCGCGATCACGCGGGCGTGCTTGCTCGCCAGCACCGTGCTGAAGCTGACCTGCGGCTCGTCGTCCTTCTCCGGCGCCGCCTTGTACACCGTCAGGCGGTCGGCGGGGTCGCCCGGGCAGCGCTCGATCACGCCGATCTTGCCCGATGACGCCGCCAGCGTTCCGTACGTGCAGCCCGTCCGCGGCTGCTTGCCCGCGTTGACCAGCGCCGGGACCTCGCCGTACTCCGCGCTCTGCACCAGGTCGTCGCGCCAAGTGGTGAGGAGCTTCTTGCCCGTCGCCGTCACGTGGGAGCCGTCGTCGACCAGCTGGGTGCCCAGCTCCGCGTTGCCGTTGCGCTGCGCCGTGATCCGGCCCGTTGCCGGGTCCAGCTGCGTGACTTCGCTGCAGTTGCGGCTCTTGTGGTACACGGCGTTCAGCCGCCCCCACACCGTGTCCAGCGTGCACAACGGCAGGTCACGCGTGTAGTGCCAGCGCACCTGGCCGGTGAGCGGGTCGCGGGCGGCGACCTCGCCGCCGTCCGCGGTGGCCACCGAATCGCCCGCCACCACCGGGATCGGCGTCGCCCCGCTGGGGGCGCTCCAGATCTCCGCCAGCGACCCCGGCACCTTGTCCGGGGCCGCGGGCAACGGCGGGGGCGGTGCCGCCTGGGTCCGGTCGGTGGCCGCACTGTCGCTCGTCGCGCCGATGACCAGCGCGACGGCGAGCACCACCACCGCGATCAGTGCGGCGACCACCCTGTCCCGCCCGCGGTTCCACGGCGAACGACGCGCCTTGACCCGCGGGGCGGGCGGAGTGCTCTCGGGAGTGTCCTCGAGTACGTCCTCGGACCCGAAGTCCGCCTTTTCGACGTCGCTCACGTACCCGAACCCCCGATGGAGAAGCCTCAGTCTGCCGACGCAGGTGTATCAGACGTGGCGGCCGGACGGCGACGGCGGCGTCGGCGAGCCGGACGCTCGGCGTTCTCGCCTGCCTCCTTCTCGACGGCCGGACCGGTCGCCTCCGGAGCGTTGCCGCTGCGGGTGCGCCGGCGCGCCCGGGTGCGGCCCTCCGAAGGAGCCTCCTCAGAAGAAGGAGCCGCAGCCGCGTTGTCCGCGGCCTCGATCGCCTCCGCCGCCCGCGAGCCGCCGCGGGTCCGCTTGCGCGGGGCCCGGGTGCGCTTGCGCGGCGCGTCCTCCGAGGCGGGCTCGCCGCGGCGACGGCCGCGCTTCTTGCCGCCCAGGTCTTCTTCCTCCTCGGCGGCCAGTCCGGCGCGGGTCCGCTTCGCCAGCGGCAGCCGCCCGGTAGTGCCCTCCGGGATGCCCAGGTCCTCGTACAGGTGCTTCGACGACGAGTACGTCTCCACCGGCTCCGGCATGTCCAGGCCGAGGGTGTCCGAGATCAGCTTCCAGCGCGGCTCTTCGTCCCAGTCGACCAGGGTGACCGCGACGCCGGTGCGCCCGGCGCGGCCGGTGCGGCCGATCCGGTGGACGTAGGTCTTCTCGTCCTCCGGGCACTGGTAGTTGATCACGTGCGTGACGTCGTCGATGTCGATGCCGCGGGCGGCGACGTCGGTCGCGACCAGCACGTCGACCTTGCCCGAGCGGAACGCGCGCAGCGCCTGCTCGCGGGCGCCCTGGCCCAGGTCACCGTGCACGGCGGCGGCCGCGAAGCCGCGCTCGACCAGGTCGTCGGCCACCTTCTGCGCGGTGCGCTTGGTACGGCTGAAGATCATCGTGAGGCCGCGGCCCTCGGCCTGCAGCGCCCGGGCGATGACCTCGGGCTTGTCCATCGAGTGCGCCCGGTAGACGAACTGGGTGGTGCGCTCGTGGACCGCGCCGGCGTCGTTCTCCTCGGCGCGGATGTGCGTCGGCTGGTTCAGGAACGTGCGGGCCAGCGTGATGATCGGGCCGGGCATGGTGGCCGAGAACAGCATCGTCTGCCGCTCGTCCGGCACCATCCGGAGGATGCGCTCGATGTCGGGCAGGAAGCCCAGGTCGAGCATCTCGTCGGCCTCGTCCAGCACGAGCCCGCGGACCTTGCCCAGCACCAGGTGCTGCTGCTCGGCCAGGTCCAGGAGACGGCCCGGGGTGCCGATCACGACGTCGACGCCCTTGCGCAGCGCCTCGATCTGCGGCTCGTACGGGCGGCCGCCGTAGATGGCCAGCGTCCGGATGCCCAGGTGCTTGCCGGCGCCCTTGAGGTCGTTGGCGACCTGGATGCACAGCTCGCGGGTCGGCACCACGACCAGCACCTGCGGGGTGCCGTCGCCGGGGACCTGCACGCGGTGCAGCAGCGGGACGCCGAAGCCGAGGGTCTTGCCCATGCCGGTGCGGGCCTGGCCGATGAGGTCGTCGCCGGCCATGGCCAGCGGGAGCGTCAGCGCCTGGATGGCGAACGTGCGCTCGATGCCGGCTTCGCCGAGTGCCTTGACGATCTCCGGCTTGACGCCGAAGGACGCGAAGGTCGGGGCCTCGGGCTCGACCTCGACGCCCGCCTGCAGCGGGTGCGAGGTGTCGAGCGCGGCCGGGCCGGTCTCGCTGTGTTCCAGCGCGACGGCGGGGGGCTGTTCGGTTGTGGGAATTTCTGCGGTCAGGGTGATCGCCTCTCTCGTGACCAGCGCGCACCGCCGTTGGTCCGCTCGACACTCGACCGGGAGTAAACCCTGGTCCCTGGCGCTGATCTGGAGCGCGGAACCGGTCCGTCCCGGGAATGCCGGAAGAGGCGTGCACGCACATTGCAGTACGTCGGCAGGCCTCGTGGCCTGCCTGTTTCCCGACGCCGGTATGGCGTACGGAAGCTCGTTGTCGTGTGCCAGTGTACCTGGTCAGCAGTTTTTCGACAGTACCCGGCGCGCCGGAACCAGTGTGATCGGTCTCGTCCCGACACGCCCGGGTGCTTCGGCGATACCCTGCCCCCGTGACCGAGCCGAAAGAGATCTCCGAAGGCGTAGTCGACCTTCTGGGTGTGATCGCCTACCTCGAACTGTCCGCGTTCGACCGGCTGGCGGAGGACGCGCGCAGCGCCCCCACGCTGGCCGGCCGTGCCGCGCTGGCGACCATGGCGGCCGCCGAGATCGGTCACTACGGCCTGCTCGCCCAGCACCTGGCCGCGCACGGCGTCAAGATCGAGGACGCCATGGCGCCGTTCGTCGCCCAGGTGGACGCCTGGCACGCTTCGACGCCCCCGAAGTCGTACCTGGAATCGCTGGTCAAGGCCTACGTCGGCGACGGGCTGGCGGCCGACCTCTACCGGGAGATCGCCAGCTGGCTGGACCCGGAGACCAAGGATCTGGTGCTGACCGTGCTGGCCGACACCGGCCACTCGGCCTTCGCCGAACGCGAGGTCGCGGCCGGCATCGAGGCCGACCCGAAGACCCGCGACAAGCTCGCCCTGTGGGGCCGCCGCCTGCTCGGCGAGGCCCTGACCCAGGCCCAGTACGTCGTCGCCGAGCGCGACGGGCTGGCCGAGCTCATCATCGCCGGCTCGGGCGACCTCTCCGGAATTGCGGCGCTGTTCCGGCGGTTGCAACAGGGGCACACGAAGCGCATGCAGGCGCTCGGCCTGGGCTGAACCCGATGGAGTACCCGGAAGTGACGACGCGGTCGGGCGCGGACATGCGCCACCGGAACGAGCCGGTTCGGTTAGCCTTGGCCGGCACATCCCTTACGAATTTCCAGCGGAGGTCCCACGTGGAGGTCAAGATCGGCATCAAGGACACGCCGCGCGAGCTGGTGGTGTCCAGTGGCCAGTCTCCCGAAGAGGTGGAGAAGCTGGTCGCCGAGGCCCTGACGGCCGGTGACGGGCTCTTCCGCATCAACGACGAGAAGGGGCGCAAGTACATCGTCCCGTCCGACCGCATCGCGTACGTCGAGATCGCCCCGTCCGACGTCCGCAAGGTCGGCTTCGGCGTCGGCGACTGACTCGTTCCCGGCGGGAAGGCTGCCCCGCGGGGCGGCCTTCCCGGTTCACCGGATTGTGCTGTTTTCCTTGGAGTGTCGCTTTTCCGCGACCTAGCTTCGCCCGGTGACCACTCTCGAACAGGCCGCCGTCGCGGATCTCGTGCGGAACACCCTCTCCGCGCACAAGTCGTTGTTCCTCGCCACCTCGGGCCGGTCCGGGCCGTGGGTCGGCGGGGTCTACTTCGCCGAGAGCGGCGAGTTCACCCTCAACCTCGTCCTCGAAGACCGCGGCCGCACGCTGACCGCCATCCGGGAGAACCCGGTGGTCTCGGTCGTGGTTTCAACAGGCTCGCCGATGCAACCGTTCCTGCAGGCCCAGGCGTCGGCGGAGATCCTCGGCGGGGCCGAGGACGCGCGGGTGCGCGAACTGCTCGTCGCGAAGGTCCCCGAGGCCGCACCCTTCCTAGCCGCGCCGGTCACGGCCGTCCGGCTGAGCGTGCCGAAGTGGCGCGCCACGGACATCGCGAACGGCGTGCTGCCCGGCGTGGAACTGCCGGGACCCCGCCTGCCCTAGACGCTCGGTTGGTGGCCGGGCGACGTCTTCAGATCACGGAGCTGGGTGGTCATCCCGTCGCCTGAGGCCGTGAAATCACTTTGAGCCGGGCCCGCAACCGAGAGCGCGAAGTGGGGTCACTACGCAAGCTTGCGGGCCCGGCTCAAAGTGATAGGCCTCAATCAGGC
>NZ_JBEXMD010000063.1:0-39516 GCF_040610315.1 Amycolatopsis sp. NPDC004169 | reverse complement strand
CAAACCGCCCCCGCCCTAATCCCCCCTAACCTAACACGCCCGGGCCGGCCCGCCCCCCGGCGCGGCGGGGGCCCGCCCGGCCCGCTCGTCACCAGCCGACGGCGACCACCAGCCACTGCGGGTCCCCGTGCGAGACGAACGAGGACTGACCCGCCACGTCGTCGTACGGGAAGCCGTACGCGAGGCGGTTGATGCCGTGGTCGTGCCAGAACTTCGCGTAGTAGTTGGCCGGCGCGGCCTGGTAGTACCGCGACACGTCCTGCCACTGCGACTGCGGCAGGTGGGCCGTGTGCCGGTTCAGCGCCGCGCACATGTCCGGGTTGCCCGCGAGCGATCCGGCGCAGCCGGTGATGTTCGACGTGGGCTCGTTGACCCCCACCGACTGGGCGTAGGAGGTGAAGTAGTTCGCGTACTTGCCGCCGCTGCGGAAGTCCGGGGCGCTGCCCGGGGCCGGGATCCGGTACGGCGCGTTCACCGTCGCCAGGCCCTTGAACTCGGTCGGCACCTCGCTCTGGAACCGGGCGAAGGTGGCCGAGCGGTCCTCCTGGAACAGCTCGTAGGCGTCGCCGACCTGCACGTCGTAGCCGTCGTGGGCGTGCAGCCGCATGGCCAGCTTCAGCGCGAAGGCGTCCACCCGGGTGGTGTTGCCGTTGAACACGTCCGGGCCGACGGTGAACTCGATGAAGTCGGCGTACTGGCCGTTCGGGGTGCCCAGGTAGAAGTACATCCGCCCGGCCGAGTTGGCGGGCATGTCGAGGTAGGGCTGCTCGGCGATCGAGTGGGTCTGGCCGCCGAAGGACCAGTACACCTGGCTGTCCGGGTACTTGCCGTTGGTGCGGTTGAGCACCTTGACCGTGAGCACGTTGCGCGCGGCCGGGATGCCGGCGGTGTCGCCCCAGAACGAGTCGGGCGGTGTCCCCGCGCCGGGCGGCGTCGTCCCGCCGCCGGTGCCGTGGACCTCGAACTCCCACAGCGAGACGCCGTAGGGCGTGGCCCGCGCGGTCGCGTACAGCCGCACGTACCGCCCGGAACCGGTCACCCCCAGCGTCTGCGTGCCGCCGGTGCCGGTCATCGTCTGGTACACAGTGGACCAGCTGGAACCGTTGTCGGACAGCTGGATCTGGTAGGCCGTGGCGTAGGCGGCCTCCCAGCGCAGCACGACCTGGCTGACCGTCGCGGCGCCGCCGAGGTCGATCTGGATCCACTGTGGATCGCTGAACTGCGAGGACCACCGGGTACCGGTGTTGCCGTCCACCGCGGCGGCCGCGGGCGTGCCGGCGTTCTCCACCGAAGACGCGGTGGCGGTTTTCCCTTGGGAGATCACCGGGTCGGCGGCGTGCGCCGCCGGGACGGCGACCCCGAGCGCGGCGACCGCGAGAGCTGCCGCCAGTATCACCGAGCGGGCACCGGATCCGCGGCGACGGTGCCGCGGGGCGTACGTGAGCATGGATTCCTCCCAGGCCGGGAAACGGACGGACCGGCCGCCCGTGCGGGCGCGGCGTGGTCCGGCTCGTCCCTGAGCGCCGGGCGGATGCCCTCGCGGGCCGGCGGGAACGATCGGTAGAAAGGTTCATACCACGGCACCCGCCCTGTCAACCCTTGACAGATCGGGACCGGCCGTGCAGCTGCGTTCGCTACCCGGGCCGCACGTCCGCCGCAGTGCTGCTCAACCGGACGACTTCGCGGTGCAGATCGGGGACCTGCGCTTCGTTCTCCGGCTTCATCAGGACGCTCCGCAGGATCCGGCCGCGGGGGACGTCGTCGCGCACGGTGTGGCCACGGCGGGCGAGGTCGGCCCCGGTGACGGTGTAGGTCGCGACGAACACCGCCTCCTCCGGCGGGCGGCGCATCCCGGCGTCGAGCACGTGGGCGCTGACGCGGTCGATCTCGGAAAGGCTTTCGCGCACCGGGAAACAGCTGACGATGTCGAGCTGCGGCGGCTGGAACAGCGCCAGCTCGGCGCTGCCGCCGATCAGGCCGGCCCAGGCGAGCGCGGCCCGGCGCCCGGGCCGGAGCACCGCACCGAGCCCGTCCGGGGTCAGGGGCAGGACCTGCGACGTCAGCCACAGCGCGGCGGCCGCGGCGCCGGCCCGGGAACATTCCAGGGAGATCTCGCCGAGGTGCAGTTCATCGGAGGTGAAGTAGGTGTAGGGCGAGTCGTGCAGGTAGTGGCGGGCGACCGACGGGTCGCGGAAGAGCACCGCACCGCAGCCGTAGGGCTGCAGCCCGTGCTTGTGCGGGTCGATCACCACCGAGTCGGCGTCGGCGATCGCGCGGAACGGTGCCGAAGCCACGCCGTCGGCGGTGTCGTCGGCGATGAGCCGGAAGAAGCCGCCGTAGGCCGCGTCCACGTGCACCCGAACCCCGTACCGGCGAGCGAGGGCGACGATCTCGCCGACCGGGTCGACGGCGCCGAGGCCGGTCGTGCCGGTGGTCGCGACCACGGTGCCGACGCGACCGGTGCGGAGCAGGTCTTCGAGCGCGGTCAGGTCGAGGGTCCCGGCGGGGGTGGTGGCGACGGGAACGGCCTCGACGCCGAGCAGGTGGCTCATCCGGCCGTGGGTGTAGTGCGCGTCGGCGCTGTGCGCGATCGCCTTGCCCGGGTGCGTCTCGCGGGCGACGAACAGCGCTTCCAGGTTCGCGATCGTCCCGCTGCTGGTCAGGTGCCCCAGGTGCTGCGGAAGGCCGAACATCGCCGCGAGGTCCGCGACGACCTCCTTTTCCATGGCCGCGGTGGCGGGACCGCCGTCGAGGGCGTGGTTGTTCGGGTTGATCAGCATCGCGCTCAGGTACCCGGCGACGGCCGCCGGGTGCGGCGGCTTGAGCATCTGCCCGGCGTAGCGGGGGTGGAAGAACGGGTAGTTGTCCCGCAGGCGCCGGTGCAGGTCCGCGGTCGCCTCCCGGAACCGCGCGAGCGGCACGTCCTGCGAGGGGTGCGGGTGGTAGCCGCCGTACTCCGCCATCCAGGCCCCGACCTCGCGGACGGCGTCGCCGAGCACGGCGGCCAGCTCCGCGAACCCGGCCGGCCCCGCGTGCAGGACACCTTCGTTCCGGTCCATCGGCCTTCCCCTCGGCTATCGATTCATAATTATGTGCCGATAACCATAGGGTAGTGTCGCAGGCGTGTCACGCCCCCAGCCCGCGGATCCGTACGCCGACCTGGCCGACCTCGTGCTCAACGTCGCCCGCCTGATCCGCCTGCGCACCCCGGCCGAGCCGGCCGTCGTCCGGCTCACCGCCACCGAGCGCCAGGTCATGCGGATGGTGGACCTGGACCCGGGCTGCACGCCGAGCCGCATCGCCGAGCGCACCGGGCTGCAGCGCACGAACGTCAGCACCGCACTCCGCGGCCTCGAAGCCAAGGGCATGCTGACCCGCGCGGGCCACGGCCGGCGGGTGGAGGTGCACCCGACCGAGCTGGCCCAGCGCAACCTCGAAGTCCTCCGTGGCGCGTGGTCGGAACTGCTGGCGGACCTGCTGGGCGACGTCGACCCGGAGACGATCCGGCGGTGCAACCGGACGCTCGCCGACCTCGAGGAACGCTTCGCGGCCGGCTAGGGCGACTTTCGCTCAGCCGACCTCGAAGGTGTCGGCCACCCAGTCGGCGATGAACGTGCTGACGTGGGGCAGGTGGTCGAGTCCGATGTGCTCGGTCGCCCCTTCCTCCGCGGTGAAGACGCGCAACTCGCGCCGAGGCGAGTTGACCGCCCGGTCGTAGGAGCGGTGGGCGTACTCCAACGGGATCTGCCGGTCGTTCTCGCCGTGCGCGACGAGGAACGGCACCGTGATCTTCTCGACCACGCCGTCCAGGTGCACGTCGTCGGCGAAGGTGATGAACTCGTCCAGGTCGTCGTGGCCCCACACCCACAGCACGTGTTCCCAGTAGTGCGGGACGGGCCGCTCCCCCTCGCGCTCCAAACGACGTCGTTGCACCGCGCCCCAGTTGTGGTTGGCGCCCCAGGCGACGCAGAGCGCGAACCGCTTCTCGAACGCCGCCGCACGGGGTGCGTAGTAGCCGCCGAGGGACCAGCCGACGATCCCGATCCGGCTGGTGTCCACTTCGGACCGTGTCTCGAGCCAGTCCACGGCCGCGCCCGCCCAGGCTTCGGCGTCGACGCGGGCGGTGAGTCCCTGCAGGCGCAGGGCTTCGCCGGTGCCGGGCTGGTCGAGCATCAGGCACGAGATCCCGCGCTCGGCGAGCTCTCGCCAGTGGCCCGAGGTGTACATGTGCTCCTTGGTCGAGTCCAGGCCGTTGACCAGGACGATCACCGGCGCCGGTCCGGCTTCGGTGGCGGGGGCGAGGGAGAAGTACGCCGGCAGGGTCGTGCCCCCGTACGGGATCGCCACCCGGGAGATCCGCCGGTCGCGCAGGTCGAAGGCCTTCTGCGCGAGGGCGAGCACTCGCCGGTAGGACGGCAGCCAGTCCGGGTCGGAGTGGGCGAGCATGCGCTCGGCCTGGCACAGGTAGTTCGTGGCCCGGAAGTACAGTTCGCCCGCCGTGCGGGCGTGCCCGGCTTTCTCGGCCTGGGCCACGAGCTGGTCGGTGAGCGCGGTCCAGGCCCGCAGGAAGTCCGGTGTCCCGGCGTCCGAGCCTTGGGCGGCGGCGTCGCGGATGGGCCGGCAGGCGCGGTCGACCTCGTCGATCAGGCCGCCGCTGTTGAGCGCGGCGACCACGCCGAGGTTCCAGACGTAGTTGCCGGGGAAGTATTCGAACACGGGGTTCCTCTCAGGTTCGGGCGGCTTCGCTGATCGACTTGACGCCGCCGTGCGCGGTCAGGCCGCCGTCGACGGGGATCTCGGCGCCGGAGACGTAGGAGGCCGCGTCGCCGATCAGGAACGCGACGACGGCGGCGACCTCGCCGGCGGTGCCGGTGCGGCCGAGCGGGGTTTCGGCGACGTTCGCGGCCCGGAACCCGGGCGGCGCCGAGGCGGTCATCGGGGTTTCGACGTACCCGGGGTGCACGGCGTTGACGCGGATGCCCCGGCCGCCCAGCTCCAGGCAGGCGGCCTTGACGAAGCCGCGCAGCGCCCACTTGCTCGCGGTGTAGGCGAGCGGGTAGTGGCCGGTCAGCGCCGCGGCCGAGCCGGTCACGACGATCGACCCGCCGGACGGCATCAGCGGCAGCACCGCCTGCACGGCCCGCAGCACGCCGCCGACGTTGACGTCCTGCACGCGCGCCAGGTCGGCCGCGGCCAGGTCGCCGAGCCGGGCCCGCCAGGTGACACCGGCCGCCGCGACGAGGCCGTCGACCCGCTCGAGCCCCGCGGTGAGCCCGGCCCAGCCGGCGTCGTCGGTGACGTCGAGCCGGTGGTGCTCGACGCCGGGCAGTCCGGGGTCTTCGGCGCGGTCGACCCCGATCACGCGTGCGCCCTGCGCGGCGAGCAGCCGCGCGGCCGCCGCGCCGATGCCCTGGGCCGCACCGGTGACGACCACGACCTTCCCGGTCACCGCGACCGCCGCCGGGGCCGGGGCCGCGCCGGGCGGACCGGCGGCAGCTCGACCCCGGCGACGACGGTGTTGCGGATCGTCCCGAGGCCTTCGACCGACATCTCCACGACGTCACCGGGCCGCAGCGGCTCCTGCGTGCCGCCGCGGCCCCACAGCTCGGCCAGGCAACCGCCGTTGCCGCAGGTCCCGGACCCCAGGACGTCCCCCGCGCGCAGCCGCGTCCCCCGGCCGGCGTAGGCGGCCAGTTCCTCGAACGGCCAGCCCATGTTGGACAGCAGATCCTGCCCCACTCCGACGTCGTTGACCGCGACTCGCATGTCGAGGGCCAGGAAGCCGTCCGCGTCGCGGTACGGCTCGAGTTCGTCGGCCGTGACGAGCCACGGCCCGAGCGTCGTGGCGGAGTCCTTGCCCTTGGCGGGCCCGAGGTTCACCTTCATCTCGCGGCGCTGCAGGTCGCGAGCGGACCAGTCGTTGAGGATCGTGTAGCCGAAGATCCCGTCGGGGCCCAGAACGGCGGCAACCTCGAGCTCGAAGTCGAACAGCCGCGAACCCGGCGGGATCGGCACGTCGTCGTGCGCGCCGACCAGCGCGCAGGGATTGGTGAAGTAGAACGTCGGCGCCTCGTACCACTCCGGCGGCACGGATCCCGGGGCGACCATGCCTTCGACGTGTTCCTCGAACGCCACGAAGTCCCGGACGCTCGGCGGGTCGAGCGGCGGCAGCAGCCGCACCTCGGCCAGCGGCACCGAGGGTCCGCCGGGGACGGCGGGTGCGCCGCGGACCACGTCCAGCACGGTCACCCCGGCCGGGAACGCGCGGACGCCGTCGCCGGTGACGACGCCCGCGTGCACGGTTCCGCCGTGCTCGTAGGTGGCGAAGCGCATCAGACCGGCGGGGCCACGAACAGGCCCTTGTCCGGGTCGTTGAAGGACTTGCGCGCGACGAACTCGTTCATCGCGTTCGCCGTCCCCCACTGGTCGGACACCTCGGGGTCGCTGAAGTCGTAGAGGTGCGGGTGCCAGGTGTCCTCGTCGACGAGCTCCAGCTCGGTCGTGTACTCCACCGTGTTGCCGTGCGGGTCGAGGAAGTAGCTGAAGGTGTTGTTGCCCGCCAGGTGCCGTCCGGGACCCCAGAGCTTTTCGACACCCGCGCGCAGCAGCCGTCCGGTGCCGCGCATGTACTCGTCCAGCCCGCGCATCTCGAACGACACGTGGTGCAGCGACGGGTGCGGGCACCGGGCGATGGCCATGCTGTGGTGCCAGGAGTTCACCCGCAGGAACCACATCATCTCGCCCATCCGCGGGTGCATCAGGATGTCCGACAGCCGGAAGCCCAGGTGCTTCTCGTAGAACGCCCGGGTCGCCTCGGGGTTCGCCGAGTTGATCACCACGTGCGACAGCCGGACCGGGACGGCCTCGCCCGCCTCGATCCGGCGGTGGGCGCGGACGGCGACCTCGGCGCTGATCTCGATGGTCCGGCCCTCGTTGTCGAAGAACCGGAACCCGTAACCACCGCCCGGGGTGTGCAGGGTCCGCGGCTCGTGGACGAGGGTCACGCCCCCGGCGGCCAGGCGGGCCGCGAGTGTGTCCACATCAGACACGGTGGCGACGCCGAAGGCGATCAGGTCGATGCGCTTCTCAGCGGCTTCGCGCAGCCGAACCACGTAGTGCTCGGGCGAGCCTTCCGCGGCGAGGAACGCGACGCCGGTGTCGGCGTGCTCGGTCTTGAGGCCCCAGGCACCGGTGTAGAAGTCCCGCTGGCGGGCCAGGTCCGGCACGGCGAGGTCGACGTGCCGCAGGTGGGTGATCATCTCGTTCTCCTCCGGGGGGGTTCAGGCGGGCTCGGCGACGAGGGCGGCGATCCGGCCGATCAGCCCGGGCACGTCGCCCTGCTCACCGTCCAGAAGCCACTGTCCGAGCTGGACGGACGCCTCGACGACCGTGGCCGCTCGCGCGCAGCGGCGCTCGGCGAACTCGGTCCAGAGGCGGTCGTCGAGGGTTTCCGCGGCCAGCAGCAGTTCGGTCAGCACCCCGGCGTCTTCGAGCGCTTGGGCGCCGCCCTGGGCCAGGGTGGGCGGGCAGGAGTGCGCCGCGTCGCCGATCAGCACCACGCGCCCCCGGTGCCACGGCGCCGGCAGGACGTGGGTCTCGAACAGGGTGTAGTTGACCCGCGACGCGTCGGTCAGCGTGGCGCGGACGTCGTCCCACGGGCCGTGGTACGCCGAGGCCAGTTCGCGCATCGTCGTGAGCCGTTCGGCCGGGGACAGGCCGCTGCGGTCCCGCGCGGCCTCGACGACGTAGGCGTAGAGGGTGTCCTCGCTGGTCGGGCAGTAGCCGGCGATGTAGGACGGCCCGCCGTAGAACAGGTCGGTCCGGGTCACCGAGGCCGGACGCGGGCCGAACGCGCGCCAGATGCCCATGCCCGTCGCCCGGATCCCCGGGTCGATGCCCAGCAGGCGGCGGACCGCCGAGCGGATCCCGTCGGCGCCGGCGACGAGGTCGTAGCGGCCGGTCGAGCCGTCGGAGAAGGTGACGTCGACGCCGCTCGCGTCCTGGGCCAGCTCGGTGACCGTGAGCCCGAAGCGGACCTTGACCCCGGCCGAACCGGCGCGCTCGTGCAGGAGGCGCGCCAGGTCCGGCCGGGGCATCCCCAGCGTGGCCGGCAGGTCGGGGCCGCCGGTCCGGACGTCGGGGAATTCGGCGAGCAGCGTCCCGGCGGGGTCCGGGGCACGCAGGCCGAGACTGTCGAAGCTGTATCCGTGTGCCTGCACGGCTTCCCAGAGACCGAGCTTGCGCAGCTCGCGCAGGGCGTTGCCCTGCAGGGTGATGCCGGAGCCGATGGCGGCGATGTCCGGTTTGAGTTCGATCAGGTCGACCGCGACGCCGTGGTCGGCGAGGTGGATCGCGGCGGCGGTGCCGGCGAGACCGCTGCCGACCACGAGGACGGTGTGCACGGCGGGCATGGGGACTCCTTTGTCCGGTGCGGGAGCTACTTGACGGCGACGGGCGCGACCGGCGCCCCGACCGCGCCGGTCACCGGCAGCGGGTCGGCGGTCAGCCAGAACTCGTACCGGCCGTCGGCGGCGCAGTCCGCGGCCAGTGCGTCGAGGTCCCACATCTCCCCGAGGAACAGCCCGATGTGCGGGATGGCGACCTGGTGCAGCGGCTGGAAGGCGTCGTCGAACTCGTTGGGCCGGACCTCGAAGCCCCAGGTGTCGGTGGCGATCGCGGCGATTTCGGTGTCGTGGAGCCACTCCGCGGTGGTGAACGACAGCCCCGGCGCGGGCCCGCCCGCGTAGTCGCCCCAGCCTTCGCGCCGCGCCCGTGCCAGCCGCCCGGTCCGCACCAGGAGCACATCGCCGCGGCCGACGTGCGCGGTTTCCCCCTGCGCGGCCATGGTTTCCTCGAGGTGCGCCACGGTGATCGCGAACCCGTCCGGGAGCTCGCCGTCCGTGCCGAGCGCGCGGCCGACGTCGAGCAGGACCCCGCGCCCGGCGATCCGGCCCGACGCGGTCTCGATCCCGGTGACGCGGTCGCCTTCGCTGGTCACGACGTCCCCGGCCCGGCGGCCGTTCCAGGCCACTCCGTGGTCGAAGATGTGCCCGAGCCCGTCCCACTGCGTCGACGCCTGCAGCGGCATGAACACGACGTCGTCGGCGCCGCCGATCCCGTGCGGGAAACCCTGCGTGCCGCGTTCGGCGTCCAGGCCGGTGTCCAGCATGGTGTGCACCGGGTTCGTGCGGCGGCGCCAGCCCTTCTGCGGGCCGTCCGCGTCGAACCGCTGCGCCAGCGGAAAACCGACGCCCCGGCGGACCAGGGCCGCGCCTTCGCGGCGCTTGCCGTCGTCGAGGAAGTTGAGGGTGCCGAGGACGTCGTCGGCACCCCAGCGGCCCCAGTTGGAACAGCGCTTGGCGGCGGCGGCGATCGCGGCTTCGGGATCGGTGCGGTCCATGCCGCTCACTGTGCGGCGGACCACAGCATCAGGGAAGACGAAATAGGTGATGCAGGTTATCCATGCGGTGGATAACCTGAGGTGGTGAACCTGGCGAGCCTGGACCTGAATCTGCTAGTGACGCTCGACGCGCTGCTCGAACACCGCAGCGTGAGCCGCGCGGCCGAGCAGGTCGGCCTCAGCCAGCCCGCGGTTTCGGCCCAGCTGGCGCGGCTGCGCCGCCACTTCGGTGACGAACTGCTGGCCCGCTTCGGCAACCAGTACCGCCTCACGCCGCTGGCCGTCCAGCTGCGCGGCCGCGTGCGCACCGCGGTCAACGGCGTCGAGCGCGTGTTCGCCGCCGAGCCGGACTTCAACGCGGCGACCACCGCCCGGGAGTTCTCCCTCGCCATGAGCGACTACGGCGTCGCGGTCCTCGGTGCCCCGCTGGCCGCCGCACTGGCGCAGGAGGCGCCCGGCGCCCGCGTGCGGTTCATCGCCAACACCCCGGCGATCGTCGACAACGCCCGCCAGGCCCTCACCGGCATCGACCTGCTGGTGCTGCCGCACGGGTTCCTCCACGGCCTGCCGCACCGCGACCTGCACCGCGACGACTGGGTCTGCCTGGTCGACGCCGGGCACCCGGCGGTGGCGCACGGGCTGACGGTCGAGCAGTTGCGGACCATGCCGTGGGTGGTCTCCTACCACGGGCCCACCGCGTCGACCCCGGCCGCGCTGCAGATGCGGATCCTCGGCATCGAGCCGCACGTCCAGGTGGTCACGGAGAACTTCCTGACCGTCCCGGGCCTCGTGGCGGGCACCGACCGGGTGGCCCTGCTGCAGCGGCGGCTCGCCGAGCGCATCCCGGCCGAGGAGAACGTGCGGGCGCTGCCCTGCCCGTTCGAAGCCGGTCCCCTGGTCGAGGCGGTCTGGTGGCACCCGATGTACGAGCACGATCCGGAACACCAGTACCTGCGCGACCTGCTGGCCCGGATCGCCACCGAGGTCGCCGAGCATCCACCGCGCTGATACCGCGCTTCAGCAGAAGTGATTTCCGCTTCCCGCACCGCGGAACCCACACTTTCGGCACTTCCCTGACCCAACGACGGAACTCAGGTGCCGACATGCCCGAAACCCCAGCCGTGAACCTGTCACCGGCCGCCACCGCCACCGGCCGACGGGCGACCGCCGGGCCGGTCCAGCTCCTCCTGCTGCTCGCCGGGAGCTGCCTGTCGGTGCTCGGCGCCGTGCTCATCGCCCCGGTCCTGCCGCAGCTGAGCAAGGCGTTCGCGGACACGCCCGGCGCCGACGTCCTCGTGCCGATCGTGCTGACCGCGCCGGCCCTGCTGATCGGGCTGACCGCGCCGTTCGCCGGCGTCGTCGCCGACCGGATCGACCGGAAACGGTTGCTCCTGCTGGCAATGCTGGCCTACGCGGTGTTCGGCACAGCTCCGCTCTACCTGGACTCCCTCGCCACGATCCTCGCGAGCCGGGTGCTCGTCGGGCTGTGCGAGGGCGCGATCATGACCTGCTGCACCACCCTCATCGGCGACTACTGGTCCGGCGCGCGCCGGGCGCGTTACCTGAGCCTGCAGACCCTGGTCGCCACATTGTCGGCCACCGTGTTCCTCGCTCTCGGCGGGGTGCTCGGCGCTTCGGGCTGGCGCACGCCGTTCTGGCTGTACGCCGTCGCCGCGCCGCTGGCGATCCCGATGGCGCTCAAGCTGTGGCAGCCCCACCGCCGCACCGCCGGGCGGCCGGCGAGCCTGCCCTGGCGCCGGCTGGCCGCACCTTGCCTCGTCACCCTGTTCGGCGGCATCGTCTTCTACGCCCTGATCGTCGAACTGTCCTTTGTGCTCACGAGTGTCGGCGTGACCGCGACCGGGACGATCGGCGCGATCTCCGCGGTGATGTCACTGGCGACGGCCGCGGGAGCGATCGCGTTCAGCCGCCTGTCCGGCCGGACGCCCCGGGTGCTGCTGCCGGTCGAGTTCGGGCTCGCCGCCGTGGGTCTCCTCCTGGTGTTCGCCACGACCTCGCCGGCGGTCATCACCATCGGCGCGGTGTGCACCGGCTTCGGCACGGGCATGCTCCTGCCGA
This sequence comes from Amycolatopsis sp. NPDC004169, assembly GCF_040610315.1. Classification (NCBI taxonomy): domain Bacteria; kingdom Bacillati; phylum Actinomycetota; class Actinomycetes; order Pseudonocardiales; family Pseudonocardiaceae; genus Amycolatopsis; species Amycolatopsis sp. NPDC004169. The sequence continues at coordinate 28,037 of NZ_JBEXMD010000063.1, read as the reverse complement.
CCCTGCTGACGTGGGCGGTCAACCGGCTCACGTTCGACCAGCGAGGCCGCGGCACCGGCCTGTGGACGGGCACGCTGTTCATCGGCGAATTCGCCTGCCCGCTGGCCCTGGCCGCCATCGGCACCGGCACGGGCGGCCTGCAGGGAGCGCTCGCGGTGCTCGGCATCGCGTCCGCGATCGCCGCGGTCCTGACGGCGGTCCTGCTGCGGCGGAACAACCAGCCGCTCGACGTCACCGAAGGCTGACAGGAGGGGCGACACGGGTGATCAGGGTGATGCCCCTCCGGACACACGTGATGCCCCGGGGCGCACGCGTGATGCCTGTCGGCGCACGCGCGGCGGTGCCCACCGGAGGTGGTGGTTCAGCCTCCGACGGCGCGTCCGGCCTTCGCCCAGTTCTCCCGCAGCGTGGTCACGTACTCCTGCGCCCGCGCGCCCGGTTCGGTCCCCTTCGCGAAGGCCTTCACGTTCGCCGGGCCCGCGTTGTAGCGAGGGCGAGCAGCTCGTCGGTCGTGTACGTGCCGCGCGGTGGTGGGCGTGGTGGTGGGCGGGGCGGGTGACCGGCTCGGCCGGTGCTGTCGCCGGGGGCGGGGTCGGCCGGGGGTGCTGCACCCGGCCACCGCGACCCCGACGACAGTCACCACGCACAATGTCTTCCACACGCGATCCACCATGCCCGCGGCGCGGGCTCAGATCCGGTAGAAGTCCGTGTAGTGGTTCGGCGAGAACCACACCACGCCCGTGGTCAGGTCGACGATGATCCGGTAGGCGTCGCGGGCCGCGCCGCACGCGCGCGGGTAGACGTCGAACTCGCGGAACGAGTGGCCGGCCGGCAGCTCGCCTTCGCGGTTCTGGTAGGTGCCGCCCGCGTAGTTGCACTGGCCGCCCGGCCAGTCGTACCAGCCGCGCGTGCCGGGGTACCCCTTGCCCTGCCACGTCGTGTCGGCCGAGCGGGCGGCCGAGCAGCGGGTCTGGGTGCAGGAGCTGTACACGGTGGCGTCGGCGACCGCGGTGCAGACACCGAGCGTGGCCGCCACCGCGGTCACGGTCACGGCGAGCCGCCGCGCGGTCCGGGAAAGCATCGAAGCGGGCACGGAACCTCCTCGTCTCGTACAGGCTCCGGAATGGTGACCGCCGAGCGTCGCCGGAAGGCGACCGGGAACGTACCGATCCGGTGAACTTCCGGCGACCGGCGGGCGACCCGAGTTTTTTCCGGGAGGCGGCAACCTTTCGCCGTCCGGCGGCAACCAGGTGGCGAAGCCCGCCCGACCCCGAGGAGTGCTGCGTTGAGACTGACCAGGTCCGCCGGTGCCCGGCACCGGATCCGCAAACCCCACCGCGGCCGCCCGGTGGCGATCGCGCTGGCGCTGGGCGTTCCCGCGTTCGCCGCGCCGCACCTGCTGTTCACGCGCGACGGCGCCGAGCCGGTGCGGGTGGACTCGGCCTCCTACTACCTGTTCCTCTCCGTGCGCGACGGCAGCGCGCTCGACGCGGCCGGTGGCGGCGCCACGAGCCGGCAGTGGCGGCTGGAACCGGTGGGCGGCGGCTACTGCCTGCTGGTCAACCGGGACAGCGGGAAGGTGCTGGCCGTGCGCGCGTCCGCCACCGAGGTGGCCGAGGTCGAGCAGCAGCCGGGCACCGGTGCCGCCGCCCAGCAGTGGCAGCTGCGGGACACCGGCGGCGGGGCGCTGAAGATCGTCTCGCGCAGCGGCGGGATGGTACTGGGCGTGACCGAGGGCACCGGACGGCGCGCGGTCGCCTGGTCCGCCGACCGGGGCGGCGCCGACCAGCGGTGGACCCTGGCAAAAGCCGCCGATCCGGGCGCGGCCACCCGGGTCGGCGCCGGGCCGGACGACCGCGGCGTACTGTACGCCGAACGGGCCACGGGCTCGTGACCGGCGGGCCGCCGCCCCGGGCGGGGCACGGGTAGGAAGAGGACAGCCGAGACCCATGTTCCTCGAGGACACATCGAGGGAGTTCCACGACTTCTTCGAACGGCACTACGCCGGATTGGCCCGGTTCGCCTTTCTCCTGACCGGCGAGCCCGACGCCGCCGACGACCTCGCCGCCGACGCCCTGATCGCCCTGTGGCAGCGCTGGGACCGGCTGCGCGGCGCCGAGCGCCCGGTCGCCTACGCCCGCGGGGTGGTCGCGAACCTGGCGCGGGAACGGGTCCGCAGCGCGACGCGCGAGCGCCGCCGGATCGCCCTGTTCTGGCCGCCGGGCGCGCAGCACGACCGGAGTCCCGACGTGGCCGCCGTGGTGGACGTGCGGGCGGCGCTGGACCGGCTGCCGTTCGGGAAACGGGCCTGCGTCGTCCTCAGGCACGCCTTCGACCTGTCCGAAAAGGACACCGCGCGGGCACTGGGCATCTCGGTGGGCGCGGTGAAGAGCCAGACCTCGAAAGCGCTGGCCGAGCTGGAACGCCTGCTCGGCGCCGGCGCCGCCGGGCACCTGGCGACGGAACGGAGGAGCCGGTGAACGAAGAGATCGGCAGGCGGCTGCGCGAAGCCGCCGAAGCGCACCAGCCCGACCGCGAACGGATCCTGGCCCGCGTGCACCGCGGTGTGGCGGGCACCGCGGTGCGGCCGCGGCCGGGTATCGCCCGGTCGTGGCCGAAGGTGGTGCTCGCCGGCTCCGCCGCGGCCGGTGTCCTGGCCGTCGCCGGTTTCGCGGTCGCCGGGAGCGGCCAGACGACGCCGGCGCGCCCGGACGGGGACACCACGCTCTCCGTGCCGGCCACGACCGCGGCGCCCAGCGCCTCGCCCTCCCCCACCGGTCCGGCCTCGCCGCCCGCTCAGGGGCAGCCGAACCGGACGACCACCGGACGGCCGTCGCCGAGCACCCCGCCGCCGGCCACCCCGGCCGTCCCGGCGGGTGCCCGGGTCACCGACGGGCCGCTGTCGGGGCAGGGCGCCGTCGACCCGCACAGCACCGTGTTCTGGTCCCAGAGCAAGCTCACCGTGGACGCGGGCCGTCCGCTGACCGCGTTCGTCGTGGAGGTGCGCGTCGCGCAGACCGGCGGGGTGCAGAGCACCGGTCAGTGGCAGACCGCGCCCGCGGACGATTTCACCGTCACCGCCCAGGAAAGCGACGGTGCGGTGGTCTTCCGCTGGGTGCTCAAGCCGGGCCGGACCGTCCCGGCCGCGCAGCAGATCTTCGCGGTGCAGTACAACCACGCCGCCGGCCCCCGCGACCCCGGTCTCGACACCTACCGCGTCGAGGCCACGGCCCCCGACGGCAGCCACACGATCCGCGGCACCTACCGCTGAGGCCGCCGCCGGGGGTGGGCTCAGAGCCCGAGTTCGGCGCCGAGGGTGTCCAGGGCCTTGCTCACCAGGGCCTGGGCGTTGCTGTTGAGGGTGGCGTTGGTGCCGTTCACGACCCAGGACGAGCCGGAGAAGATCACCACCGTCACGCCGTTGTCGACGCCGCCGGTGGTGCCGCTGCTGGGGATGCCGAGCAGCGAGGCCGCCTTCACCGACGCCTCCCCCAGTTCGCGGGAGTCGTTGTCCGAAGTCGTCTGGCTGTTGCCGGTCTGCGTGTCGCCGAAGATGGCGCCGATGACCTTGCTCTTGTAGAACACCAGCGCGAACTGCCTGCCCTTGATGCCGTGTTCCTTGTAGAAGAAGTGCGGGCAGGGGCTCTTGCGGTCCCAGCAGTCGTCGCCCAGCACGTAGAACGGCACGTGGTGCGCGCCCAGCTGCTTGCCGTTGCTGTCCTGGAAGGTCGTCTGGCCCTGGTGGTCGGGATCGGGGTCGGGGTCGCTGCCGTCGGTGTCGACGGCCAGGCCGGAGCTGTAGGCGTAGACGCCCGGCGTCACCTGGTACACGTTCACGTTCTTCGCCCGCGTCATGGTGTTGATGTGGGCCTTGGTGTTGACCTTGTTCGCGGTCGTGCTGTTCTTCTTGACGCCGGCCAGCACCTGGGCGGCGGTGTACGAGGGGGCGGCGTCCGCCGTGGCGGCGTCGGCGGTCTTGACCGCGAACGGTGCCACGAGCGTCAGAGCGGCGGCCACCACAGCGGAGCGGCTACGGGACGACATGAGCGGGACCCTCCTCCGATAGTTAGGAAAGTTACCTAACAGAGGGAACCACCCGGACGTCCGGCGACGGAACACTTTTACTCGGATTTTAGGCAATCGTCCCGGTGTCCGGGGCACCCCGGCTGCCCACCCCTGACCTGCGGCGGAATCCGGCGGCTGCCCGATAAGCCGCGAACCGTGGCCGTTCGGGCAGTCCGGCACGAACGGGAACACCCGCCGTGGCGGCATTGCTATCCTCCCGCCGGGTGAGCTCGGAGGGGGACGTGCACCGGGCGCCGACCCGGTCCACGAAGAGCTGCGGAAAGGTCGTCCGGTGAGCAACCCGCTGGTCGCGGAAACCAAGGACTCCACGAAAGCGTATTCGGGCATTTCGCTGCTGGAAACGGCGAACGACCTGAAATCGGCCATCGAAAGCGGCGACTGGGCGTCCGTCGCGATGGGAGCGGTCGGCACGGCGCTGGACGCGCTGTCGATGGCGATGGACCCCTTCGGGGCGATCCTCGCCGCCGGGGTCGGCTGGCTGATCGAGCACGTCGGCCCGCTGAAGGAGGCGTTGAACGGGCTGACCGGCAACGCCGACGAGATCGCGGCGCAGTCGGAGACCTGGAAGAACATCGCGACCGAGCTGGGCAGCGTCGGCGAGGACCTGACCAGCATGGTCGAGACCGACGTCTCGTCCTGGACCGGTGCCGCCGCGGACACCTACCGGCAGCGGGCGCAGGACACCGTGACGTTGCTGGAGACCGCGCAGAAGGGCTGCGAGGGCGCGTCCAGCGGGGTCAAGACGGCCGGCGAGGTCGTCGCGGCGGTGCGGGCGCTGGTGCGGGACATCATCGCGGAGCTGGTCGGGCACCTGATCAGCTGGGCGCTGCAGGTGGTGTTCACCCTCGGCATCGGGATGACCTGGGTGGTGCCGCAGGTGATCGGCGCGGTGGCGAAGACCGCGTCGAAGATCGCGGACCTGGTGAAGCGGCTGGTCACGGCGTTGAAGGCACTGATCCCGCTGTTGAAACGGGCCGGGGACCTGTTCGGGGACGCGGCGAAGGCCCTGCGGAAGATCAAGCCGGGCAAGACCGCGCCGCCACCCAAGCACGCGGACATCAAGGGCGGCCCGAAGGACATCGGTGGACCCCACGGCAAGGGCGGCCCGGACGCGCCGCCGCCGAAGGGCGACGGCACCACGCCTTCGGGGGCGAAGGGCGACGGCACCAGCACTTCCGGCGCCAAGGGCGACCCGCCGCCGCCGAAGAACGACCCGCCGCCGGCGTCCAAGGGGCCCGACGACACGCCGTCTTCGAACGGCGGCACCACGCCTTCCGGCGGCGGCAAGGGCCCGGGCGGCGGCAAGCCGAGGGACGGCGGGGGCAAGCCGCGCGACGGCGGGCTGGCCGACCACAACGGCGCGCCCAAGGAGAACTCGACCCCGGTCGACTGCCGGCCGGGCAGCGGCGACCCGATCGACATGACGACCGGCCGGATGATGCTCGGCCAGACCGACGTCGAGATCGACGGCGTCCTGGCGCTCGTGCTGGAGCGCAGCCACTTCTCCGGCTACCGCAGCGGTGTCCACTTCGGACGATCCTGGGCGTCGACCGCCGACCAGCGCCTCGAACCCGGCGACGGCCGCGTCGACTTCGCCGCCGAGGACGGCACCCTCCTCGTCTACCCGGTCCCGGGCGCCACCGCCGTCACGCCGGTGGACGGCCCGTGGTGGCCGCTGCGGCGGCTCGGCGACGAGTACCTCCTCGACCAGCCGGACCTCGGCCGTTCCCTGCACTTCCCCGCCGGCGGCGACACCGGCTGGCTGACCGCGATCTCCGACGCCGACGGCCACCGGATCACCTTCGACCGCGACACCGGCGGCGTCCTGCGCGAGGTCCGGCACTCGGCCGGGCACCGGATCGCGGTCGCCACCGACGGCGGCCGGATCACCGAGCTCGCCTCCGTCGGCGCGGACGACGGCGACCGCGTCACCCTCGCCCGCTTCGCCTACGACGAGCGCGGGCACCTGACCGAGGTGGTCAACTCGTCGGGCCGGCCATACCGGTTCGGCTATGACGACGCCGGCCGCATCACCGCCTGGCGGGACCGCAACGGGTGGGGCTACGAGTTCACCTACGACGAGCGGGACCGGTGCGTCCGCGGCACCGGGCCGCGCGGGGTGCTGAGCTACAGCTTCGCCTACGACCGGGAAAACCGCGTCAACCGCGCCACCGACTCGCTCGGGCACACCACCACCTTCGAGCTGAACGAGGAGTTCCAGCTCGTCCGGGAGACCGACCCGCTCGGCGGCGTCACGACCTACGAGTGGGACCGGCACGACCGCCTGCTCGCCACCACCGACCCGCTCGGCCGCGTCACCCGCTACGGCTACGACGAGCAGGGCAGGCGGACGTCCGAGACCCGCCCGGACGGCAGCGTGCGCAGTGTCCGCTTCGACTCGCGGGGCCGCCCGCGCGCGGCCGTCGAGCCCGACGGCGCGGTCTGGACCTACGACTACGACGACGCCGGCCGGCTCGTCGCGACCACCGACCCGATGGGCGGGGTCCGCCGCTACGGCCACGACGAGCGCGGTGCGCTCAGCTCGTTCACCGACGAGGAGGGCCGCACCACCGGGATCGAGTGCGACGCGCTGGGCAAGCCGCGGGTGGTCCTCGACCCGGCCGGCGGCCGGACGACCTACGGCTACGACCGGCTGGGCCGCGTCGAGTCGGTCACCGATCCGGCGGGGCACACGACGCAGTTCGCGTGGACGGTCGAGGGCGAGCTCTGGAAGCGCATCTCCCCCGACGGCGCGGTGGAGCGCTTCACCTACGACGGCGAGGTGAACGCGACCGAGCGGACCGACGCCACCGGGGCGGTCACCCGCACCGACTTCGGGCCGTTCGACCTGCCCGTCTGCGAGATCGCCCCGGACGGCAGCCGCACCCGGTTCGAGTACGACACCGAGCTGCGGCTCGTCGCGGTCACCAACGCCACCGGCGCGCAGTGGCGGATCCACCGCGACGCGGCGGGGCGGGTCATCGGGGAGACCGACTTCGACGGCCGGGTCGTCACCTACCGCCGCGACGCCGCCGGACAGCTGCTGGAAAGCGTCCCCGGCACCGGAATCCCGACGACGTACACGTGGGACGCGCTGGGCCGGCTGACCGGCAAGCGCTGCGGGGACAGCGTCACCACGTACGCCTACGACGCCGCGGACCGGCTGGTGCGGGCGACGAACGCCGACGCCGACCTCACCCTGGCCTACGACCGCCTCGGCCGCGTGGTGGCGGAAAGCTGCAACGGCCGGGAAGTCCGGTCCCGGTACGACCGCAGCGGGTTGCGGACCGCGCGCCACACCGCCGGCGGCGTCACCAGCACCTGGACCTACGACGCGGCGGGCGCCCCGGCCGAGCTGGCCACCGCCGGCCGGTCCATCCGGTTCGCCCACGACGCCGCCGGGCGCGAGGTCGAGCGCGTCCTCGGCGGGGCGACGCTGGCCCAGCGCTGGGACGCCAACGACCGGCTGGTCGAACAGGTCGTGGCCGGCCCGGACGGGCAGCCGCGGCAGCGCCGCGCCTACCACCACCGGGCCGACGACGTGCTCGCCGGCGTCGACGACCTGCTGTCCGGCCGCCGGGACTTCGCGCTGGACCGGCTGGGCCGCGTCACCGGGCTGCGCCACCGGACGGGCGTCGAGCGCTACGCCTACGACGCGCTGGGCAACGTCACCACCGCCGACTGGACGACCCGCCACGCCACCGCGGGCTCCCGCGAGTACACCGGGACGCAGGTCCGCCGCGCCGGGGACGTCCACTACCGCTACGACGAACTGGGCCGCCTGACCGGGCGGCGGCAGCCGGGCGGCGAGTGGACGTTCGGGTGGAACGCCGACGACCGGCTCGAGCAGGTCCGGACGCCGGACGGCAGCGAGTGGCGCTACGCCTACGACGCGCTGGGCCGTCGCGTGGCGAAGCGGCTTCTCGGGCCCGGCGGCACGACGGCCGCCGAGACCACCTTCGTCTGGGACGGGCTCGTCCCGGCCGAGGAGATCGTCACGACGGCGGGTGCGCCGGCGCGGGTCACGACGTGGGACTGGGAACCCGACCGGCCGGTGCCGGTGAGCGTGCTGGACCGCCGGTCGCGCGCGGACGGCGGCGTCGACGAGCAGTTCCACGCCGTCGTCGCCGACCTGATCGGCAGCCCGGCCGAGCTGGTGGACGAAACCGGCCGGATCACCTGGCACGCGACGCAGACGCTGTGGGGCGTGGAAACCACGGCCCCGGCGCCGACGCCGCTGCGGTTCCCCGGCCAGTACTTCGACGCCGAGACGGGCCTGCACTACAACGTGAACCGGTACTACGAACCGGAAACCGGCCGGTACATCAGCCCGGACCCGATCGGCCTCGGCGGTGGCACCAACCCGCACGCCTACGTCCGCAACCCGACCGGCTGGCTCGATCCGGTCGGGCTCAAGGGCGGGAAGGGCAAGTGCAAGGGCGGCAAGGCGAACAACCCGGTGCTGGCCAACAACCGCCCGGGCCAGCCGGTGTTCCACGGCAACGCGAACGTCCCGGTGACGGAGATCAGCGACAAGAAGTTCGTCGGCATCCTGGAGAACCTCGCCGCCGGCCGCGGCGAGGGAGCACGCCGGGCGAAGGAACTGCTGCGGCAGATGGAGGAAGGCCGCGGCTGGCAGCAGACGGCGGGCATCCACCAGGGCGGCCTCGGCGGCGCCGCGGGCCACGCGGACCCGAGACCGCACATCACGGTCAACGTCGGCGGCCGCGGGTACCACGTGCACGTCGGGAGTTCGAACGGGAACCTGTTCGCGCAGGACATCACGCCGAACCCGATCCGCTGAGGCGGGCGACTGGTCCAGACCAAACAACATACGTCTGATGCCCACTTTCGCCCGCGAAGTGGACAACTTGCCGGAGCCTGCCGACGACCTGGTGTAGACATCATACGTCTGCTACGGTCGTCGGCAGTTCCGCTCGGTCCGCTGCGACGATCGCGGGGTCAGATGACTGCTGAAACACGCGTCACACCAAGAAGAACCGTCCTCAAACACCTCGGCCTGGCCGGCGGCACGGCGGCCGCGAGCGCGCTGCTCGCCGCGTGCACCGGTGTCCAGGAAGCCCAGAACGGCGGCCGGTCCGGGCCGTTCCCGAGCACGCCCGGCTGGCGGTTCGTGTTCGTCAACCACGTCACCACGAACTCCTTCTTCGTCCCGACGCGGTCCGGGCTCGCCGACGCCGCGGCGCTGCTCGGGCTGCCCGAGCCGCAGTGGACCGGCTCGGAAAACGGGAACGTGGCCCAGATGGCGAGCGCCATGGAGACCGCGATCACCGGCAAGGCCGACGGGATCGCCGTCGCGCTGACCGACGACAACGCCTTCGTCGAGCTCACCAAGCGGGCGCTGGGCGCGGGCATCCCGGTGATCGCCTACAACGCGAGCGCGGCGGGCAACTACCCGCTCGCCTACGTCGGCCAGGACCTGTACCTGTCCGGATTCCGCATGGGGCAACGCATCGCGCAGAAGGTCACCGCCGGCGACATCCTGGTCGGCATTTCGCAGCCGGGCGGCAACAACGTCCAGCCGCGGCTCGACGGCATCACCGACGCGCTCAAGCAAGGCGCTCCCGGCGTGCAGGTCCGGTCCGTGAACACCGGTGCCGAGCAGGCCGGTGAGCTCAACGCGATGACCGCCGCCTACACCGGAAACCCCGGGGCGAAAGGGATCTACGCGGTCGACGCCGGCAGCACGGCCGCGTGCGCGAAGCTCGTCGCCGACCGCGGATTGGCCGGCAAGATCGGCAGCGGCGGGTTCGACCTGCTCGACGACACCGTCACCGGCGTGAAGAGCGGCGCGCTCGACTTCACCATCGACCAGTCCCCGTACCTGCAGGGCTTCCTGTCGGTGCTGTACCTGTACCTGTTCCGGTTGTCCGGCACGCTCGTCGCCCCGCCGGCCACCGACACCGGCCTCACCTTCGTCACCAAGGAGAACGTCGGGCCGTACGCGACCGCCCGCAGCCGGTTCGAGGGCGGGGACAACAAGGACGTGATCGCCATGCCCGCCGCCATCCCGTTGCCGCCGGCGACGGTGCCGAGCCGGTAGCGGGGCGATGTCGTTGAGGCCGCTGCTGCTCGGCGTGATGCGCGTCAAGGAGCTGAGCATCCTGCTGGTCACGGTCGCCGCCGGGAGCTACTTCACGGCCACCAGCAGCGCGTTCAACTCCGCGGACAACTACCAGACGATCGCCCAGTACGTCGCACCGTGGTCCATCATCGCCGCGGGCCAGGTGATGCTGCTGATCTGCGGGGAGATCGACCTGTCCGCCGGTTTCGTGTTCACCCTTTCGCCGTTCGTGTTGATGCAGCTGTACGTCAACGGGTGGCCGCTGTGGCCGGCGCTGCTCGGCGCGCTCGTGGTGAGCGCGCTGGTCGGCCTGGTCAACGGGCTGGTCCGGACCGTGCTGGGCATCCCGTCGTTCATCACCACCCTCGGCATGGCTTTCCTGTTGCAGGGCTTGGTCCTGATCATCTCGAACGCCCGCCCGGTCGGGGCGCCGAAGGGCAGCGGGCTGCTCGAGGTCTTCGGCGGGGCGCGCTGGAGCGAGTTCCTGTGGGCGCTCGCCGTGGTCCTCGTCATGCAGGTGGTCCTGTCCGCGACGCGGTTCGGCATCCACACCCAGGCCACCGGCGGCAACCCGGTGGGTGCCGCGGAGTCCGGGATCCCGGTCAACCGGGTGAAGGTGGTCAACTTCGCGATCACCAGCACCCTCGCCGGGCTCGCCGGGCTCCTGCAGGGCACCCGCGTCGGCTCCTACGACCCGACCAACGGCGGGTTCACCACGATGTTCTTCGCCGTCGCCTCGGCCGTGATCGGCGGCACGGCCCTGCTCGGCGGTTCCGGCACGGTGGCCGGCGCGTTCCTCGGCGCGCTGCTGCTGGGGATCGTGTTCGACGGCTTCAACCTGACCGGCGTCAGCGCGAACGCGTTCAACGTGGTGCTCGGCGCGGCCATCCTGGGCGCGATGGTGCTGAACGTGTCGCTGATCGTGGTGCGCAAGCGCGTCGGCGCCCGGGAGCGGACATGACCGGCGAGATCATCCGGGCCGAGGGCATCAGCAAGGTGTTCGGCCCGGTCACCGCCCTCGCCGACATCAACCTGCACGTCCGGCGTGGCGAGATCCTCGGGCTCATCGGGGACAACGGCGCCGGCAAGTCGACGCTGATCAAGATCCTCACCGGCTACCACCAGCCGGACGGCGGGCGCCTGCTGTTCGAGGGCGAGCCGGTGACGCTCAAGTCCGTGGTGCACGCGCGCTCGCTGGGCATCGAGACGGTGTTCCAGGACCTGGCGATGGTCGACGACCTGCCGGTGTACCTGAACCTGCACCTCAACCGCGAGCTGACGCACCGCCCGATCCCGTTCCTGCGCCGCCGCGAGATGAAGCGCCGGGCACGGGAGGCCCTGGATTCGATCGGCATCGCCATCCCGTCGGTGACCGCCGAAGTGGGCATGCTTTCCGGCGGCCAGCGCCAGGCGATCGCGGTGGCCCGCTCGGTGTATTCGAAGGCGAAGCTCCTGCTGCTGGACGAACCGCTCGCCGCGATGGGTGCCAAGGAGAGCGCGGTGATCCTGCGGCTGCTGCACGAGCTGAAGCAGCGCGGGGACATCGGGATCATCCTCATCGCCCACAACTACGGACAGGTGATCGACATCTGCGACCGGGTGAACCTGGTGCAGCACGGCGAAATCACCCTCGACCGCCAGTCGGCGGAGACGTCCGTGGCGGAGCTGCTCGAGCTGGTGAACGCGGAGTACCGGCTCCTCGATCCGGCCCGCCGTCCCGGCCCGGCACCGGGGTGACACCTCGCGGCGCCACTCCGGTGTGCACCGGTTCGGGCTCAGGTTCCCTGCGGCACCCGGATCACGTCGCCCGCGTGGATGACGTTCGGGTTCGGGACGGTGACCGGGTTGGCGGCCACCAGCCGGTGGTAGAAGTTCCCCGAGCCGTAGTACTTCGTGGCGATGCTCCAGAGCGTCTCGCCGGCGACCACGACGTGCTCCAGGTAGGCCTGGTAGCCCGGGACGATCTTGGGGCCGAAGACCACCGGAACGACCACCTTGTCCAGCTCCGCACCGTTGTTCGGCGAAGCGTGGAACACGTCCACGTACAACCGGTCCAGCTGGAAGGCCGCACCGGTGACGTCGACGGTGAACTGGAACTGGCCGTGCCCGCCGGTGCCGTCGCCCGCCAGGAACGAGCCGGTGACCTCGTCGTGCCCGTCGTGGATGCGGTACCCGAAAGTCGCTTCGAACGCCCCGCCGGCCACGCCGGCCACCTGGATGATGGTTCCGACCAGGTCGTAGGCCGCAGGTTGCTCCACATGGATCGACACCGTTGACTCCTTTCGCTTCCGAGCCGCCCGCGGTGCCGATCCTGGGCCGGAAACCGTTCTGCCGGTAGAGGAATTGGTCCTCGGCCGAGGAGTCGGGGCTGGGCCGATCGGCGGTGCTCCGGACTGGATTCCCCCGCCGCTGCACCCGAAGGGTGAGCGGTACTGAATTCCGGCTCCCCCTCAAACGGGCCAGAGCTGGATCAGCCAGCGTTCGACGCCCTCGGCCCAACTGCCTTCGCCCAGCCGACCCGCGTCGCGCTGGTTGCCGGCGTGGATTCGGGCGTGGTGGGCGCCCGGGTGGGTGATGGGAAGCGTGTGGTGGCCCGGCGTCGCGGTCACCGACTGCAGCCGGACGTCGGCGGCGAGGTCGCACGTCAGGTCGAGGACCTCGTCCCACTCCGCGGTGTCCCCGGCCGGCGCGCCGTCCCAGAGTTCGATGCGGACGGCGGGCGCGTGATCGGTGGCGGCACTGTGCAGGAGCAGCCCCCCGGCGCCGCCGACGGCGGTCCAGGCCCCGGCCGGGACGGGCAAGGTGAGCGGGCTGCGGGTCATGGCGAGCTCCTGCAGCACGAACTGGCCGTATTCGACGTCGACGGTGTCGTCGACGGCGGCGATCAGTGGCATCCCCGCCCACGGTACTCGAGCGACCGAGTCCCGCTGCCGCCGAACCCCGGCAACCGGCCCTTCGCATACCACCGTTCGGCGGTAGCCAGGAGTCCGATGTGTCTGATTGGATCCCCCGAGAATCATTTTACAACGTTGTAAAAACGAAGGGTCCCCGCCCATGAGAAGAGCCGCTTCCGTACTCGTCGCGCTCCTGGTGGCGCTCGGCGTGACGTCCGGTGTGGCGTCCGGCGCGCCGCCCGCGGGGGGCGCCGAGCCCGTGCACGGCCTGAAAGCCGAGTACTTCACCACGTCCGCCCCCGGCGCGCACGACTTCGCGAACCTGGCCGGGACCGCGCTCGACTCGGAAATCGACCACGCGGACCTGACCTCGGTCTTCGGCCTGGTCGCCGGGCGCACGGAGGACACCACCGCCCGGTGGAGCGGGCAGCTCGCCGTGCCGCAGAGCGGCGACTACACCTTCTACGCCATCGGTGACAACGGGTTCCGGCTGTTCCTCGACGGCACACCGGTGATCGACCACTGGGTCGGCGACTGGGACAAGGAGCAGACCAGCGCCCCGGTCACGCTGACCGCCGGCCGGCAGTACGACTTCAAGCTCGAGATGTTCCAGGACACCGGTGGCGCGAACATGTTCCTGCGCTGGTCGAGCGCCGCCATCGCGAAGCAGATCGTGCCGCTGTCGGCGTTCACGCCGCCCACCGGCTTCCAGGTCGTGCCGCGCACCGCCGAGGTGTCCCGGGACGGGCTGACGCTCGCCACCGGCTTCGACGGCCGGGTCTCGGGGACGAGCGACCTGAAGGACCACCTCCGCATCGAGGTCGACGCGACGCCGATGCCCGTCTCCTCGATCGCGGCCGGCCGCGATCGGGCCACCATCCGGCTGGCCGAACGGGTCCTGAAGGGCCAGCGGGTCACCCTCTACTACGACGGTGCCGGCGCGCTCGCGGTCAACGGCACGAAGATCGGCAAGTCCGGGCGCACGGTCTCGAACGCCTCCGCCGAACGGCTCCGGACGCCGTGGGGCGAGCACGTCGACACCCGCAACCCGCTGCCGGAGTACCCGCGGCCGCAGCTCGAACGCGACAAGTGGCTCAACCTCAACGGCCCGTGGGAGTTCTCGGCGGCCAAGGAGGGCCAGCAGCCGGCGTTCGGCAGGAAGCTGCCCGAGAAGGTCGTCGTGCCTTACCCGATCGAGTCGCAGCTCTCCGGGCTCGAACGGCACGAGGACCACATGTTCTACCGCCGCACGGTCACCGTCCCGCGCGACTGGAAGATCGGCGGCGGCCAGCGCCTCAAGCTCAACTTCGGCGCGGTCGACTACCAGGCCAAGGTCTGGGTGAACGGCAAGCCCGTCGCCGAGCACACCGGCGGCTACACGGCCTTCGGCGCCGACATCACCGACGCCCTCGAGCGCGGTGCCGAGCAGGAGATCGTCGTCGCCGTCACCGACACGACCGGCCCGTACCAGCCCAAGGGCAAGCAGTCCCCCAACCCCGGTGGCATCTTCTACACGCCGTCGTCGGGCATCTGGCAGACCGTGTGGCTGGAACCGGTGGCGGACAAGGGCATCGACGAGATCAAGACGACTCCCGACCTCACCACCAGTTCGCTGGCGGTCAACGTCAAGTCCGCCGGCAACGCCGTCGCCACCGTGGTCGCCAAGGACGCTCGCGGCCGCCAGGTCGGCACGGTCAGCGGGCCGGCGAACGCCGATCTCAAGCTGCCCGTGCCGAACGCGCACCTGTGGACGCCGGACGACCCGTACCTGTACCAGCTGGAGATCAAGCTGGGCGGCGACCGGGTCAAGAGCTACTTCGGCATGCGGTCCACCGGCATCACGAACGTCGGCGGCACGCCGAAGCTGACGCTCAACGGCAAGCCGTTCTTCTCCCTGATGCAGCTGGACCAGGGCTTCTACCCGGACGGCCTGAACACCGCGCCGAGCGACGACGCCCTCGTCTTCGACCTGAAGGCGCAGAAGGACCTCGGCTTCAACGCCGTCCGCAAGCACATCAAGGTCGAGCCGGCCCGCTGGTACTACCACGCGGACCAGCTCGGGCTGCTGGTGTGGCAGGACTTCGTGTCCGTCGAGGACGGCAACAACCCGGCCGCGCAGCAGGCCTGGCTGAGCCAGGGCCTGGAAGAGATGCACCAGCTGCAGAACAACCCGTCCGTCTACGCCTGGGTCGTGTTCAACGAGGGCTGGGGCGAGTGGGACCGGGCCGCGACCGGCCGGATCACCGAGCAGGTCAAGGCGGCCGACCCGAGCCGGATCGTCAACGCCCACAGCGGGGTGAACTGCTGTGCCTCCAAGGGTGACTCGGGTGCGGGCGACGTCATCGACCACCACGACTACAACAACACCGACCCGGCCCGCTCGGACGGCAGGCGGGTCGCGGTGGACGGCGAGCACGGCGGCTTCACGCTGCGCACGCCGGGCCACCAGTGGCCGGGTGCGCCGATCGCGATCTACAGCGGCGTGGCGGACAAGGCGGCGCTGACGGCGAAGTACGTCGACAACACCCGCACGTTCTACCTCGGACAGGCCAGGGCCGAGCTGTCGGCTTCGGTCTACACGCAGGTCACCGACCTCGAGGGCGAGCTCAACGGGCTCTGGACCTACGACCGCAAGCGCATCAAGGTCGACCCGGGTCCCGTCCGCGAGATCAACCGGCGGGTCATCGAAGCCGGTGCCGACGCGGGCAAGCCCTATCCGTACGCGGGCCAGGGTGCGTGGCACTTCGACGAGCGCGGCGGAACCACCGCGAAGGACTCGAGCGGCGGCCGCAACCCGCTGACGCTCACCCCGACCGGGGCGGCGTTCAAGGACGGCGCGCTGCAGTTCTCCGACGGCTCCGCCGACACCTACGGCCCGGTCGTCGACACGACCGGTGACTACACCGTGTCCGCGAAGGTGCGGCTCGACGAGCTGCCCGGCAACTACGCGACCGCGGTGAGCCAGGACGGCCGGGACCGCGAAAACCCCTTCTACCTGCAGTACGGGCAGGGTGCGTTCGCGTTCAGCACGCCGGGCGGCAACCGGGCCCGGTACGAGGTCGTGCCGGAGATCGGCCGCTGGTACCAGGTCACCGGGGTGCGGGCCGGCAGCGAGATCCGGCTCTACGTGGACGGGGTGAAGGTCGCGACGGCCCCGGCCGGACCGGCGCTGCCGAGCACCGGCGCGTTCACGGTCGGGCGCGCCAAGTACGACGGCCGCAACGTCGACTTCTGGCACGGCGCGGTCGACGACGTCGTCGTGGCCGGCAAGGCGCTGTCGGACGCGGAGGTGGCTCAGCTCCCCTGATCCCGCCGCACCGGGGGCACCGGCCGGAACCGCTCCGGCCGGTGCCCCGCGACGGGCCGTTCCCTCAATCGTCGGGGGTGGCCGTCCGCCGGTCCCGGGTGGTCACCCGGCCGTCGAAGCCGAGCGGCCGCGGGACGGGGCCGATCTCCACGCTCGGCGTCGCCGCCTCCGGCAGCTCGATCCGGTAGGTGGTGCACAGCAGCCGGCACAGCAGCACGAGCTGGCACAGGCCGAGCCCGGCGCCCACGCACGCGGTCGGCGCCCACCCGAAGGGCACGTAGTGCCGGCCGCCTGCCGGGCCGTGGGGTGCGCCGGGCAGCCAGCGGTCGGGGTCGAACACCTCCGGGTCGCGCCAGTGCCGCGGGTCCTGGTGCACCATCGCCGGGCTGAGCACGAACTGCCTGCCGACGTCGAGGTCGTGCCCCGCCACCTTGATCGGGGTGCGCACGCTGCGGGTCAGCATCGTCGGGGACGTCCAGCGGCGCAGCACTTCCTTGACGAACCGGTGCGCCACCGGCGCGCACCGGGTGCCGGAGCGGTACAGCTCGGCGGTGCTCACCGAGGCGAACTCGGCGGCGAGGCGGTCCGCCCAGTCCGGCCGGGTGACCAGTTCGTACAGCACGCAGCCCGCGGCCGCGCCCGGCGGGCCGACGATGGCGGTCAGCACGGCGGTGACGGCGTCGACCGCCCGGTCCATGCCCAGCTCGCCGAGCAGCCCGGTGGCGATCGGCTGCGTCAGGTCCGCCCGTGCCGCGCCGGGGTCACGGGCGCGGCGGCGCAGTTCGCGGCGGACCACCAGCCCGGCCCGGACCTGGATCGACACCGGCCGCCACGACCGCCACCACGGCGGCTCCTCCTCGGCCTCCCCCAGCAGCCTGGCGAGTTTCGCGATCGCGTCCTCGCTGATCATCGCGCGGTCCGCCGGGGAAAGGCCGTCGAGCACGATCGGGAGCAGGGAACGGAAACTGACCTCGTGCGCGAGCCACGGCAGGTTGAGCAGGACGCCGGTCCGCGCGCCCAGCAGCGCGTCCATCCGGGCGTCCAGCGCCGCCAGGCCGGCTGCACCGGAGAGCGTGCGCAGCTGCGCCAGCCAGGCCGCCCGCACGCGCTTCCAGGACACCGGGGTGCTCGGACGGCGCAGCAGCAGGTCGCGCAGGCGGTCGGGCAGGGTGAGGTCGGCGTAGTTGTCGGCGTTGGCCTGCTCCGCGGCATCGGCGTCGAACACCATGAGCAGCCCGGCCCGCCAGAACACCCCGCCCGCGGCCGCACTCGGCCCGCGCAGGTCGCGCAGCACATCCCGGTTCATCGGCACTCCGGTCGGCGTGGGCGGGGAGCGGGCCGGACGCGGCCCGCTCCCGGCCGGTCGGTCAGATGTGGTGGTACACGTACCAGCGGTACTGGCGGTCGGATCTGCGGATGTTCAGCGCGGACAGTGCGGCGCGGAAGATCTTCGACACGGTGGGCTCACCTCCCCTCTGACCGGGAAACCGGGTCCAGCCGCAGGTGGAACCGCGGAGGCGCGAGCGCCGCCGAGACCTGGGGCCGGGGCGAGGGAGCGGCGACTTCGAGCCGGTGGGCCGCGGTGATCAGCCCGACCAGCGTCTCGGTGACCTGGGTCGCGACACCGGCACCGGTGCAGGCGTGCGGTCCCCAGCCGAACGGGATGAACGCCTCCTGCCCCGCACCCGAGGCCCACCGCTCCGGCCGGAACTCGTCCGGTTCGCTCCAGTACGCGGGCTCCCGGTGCACGAGGTAGCTGCAGACGACGACCTCGTCCGCCGGCTTCGCGGTGACCGCGGCGAGCCGGTGCTCGCGGCTGGGTGTGCGGCCGAACTGCCACGCCACCGGCCAGAGCCGCAGCGCTTCGCGCACCACCCAGGCGGGGTGCACCGGCCCGGTGCCCGCGGTGCCGGCGAGGTAGAGCGACCAGCCGAGCAGGAACCCGACCGAACCGGCGACCGCGAACAGGCAGGAGAGGAACACCTCGGCGAGGTCGGCGTCCCGGGTGCGCCCGGTGGCCGCGTGCGCGACGACGTCCAGCAGGTCGGCGGGCTCGACGGCGGGCCGGGCCCGCCGGGCCGCGAGTTCGGCGCACAGCACCCGGGCGACCCTCCCGCGGAACCGGTGGCGAGCGAGCCGGGAGTGGCGCTCGCGCGCCCCGGCCAGCACCGCGCGTTCGACGACCTGGTCCACCGTCTCGCGCAGGGCGGCCGACGGGGCGGTCCCGATCAGCGCCGGGCGGAAGTGTTCGTACACGAGCCGGTTGCCGGCGTCCGGCCAGCCGCTCCCGGACGCCAGGCCGGCGACGAGCGCGGGGAGCTCGCCGGCGTGGTCGCGGGCGTACCGCCGCAGCAGCGCACGGGCCGCCCGCCCGATTTCGACCTGCGCCGACCGCGGCGCGAACATTCCCGTCCGGATGCGGAAGAAATCGGAATGCTCCCGGAAAAGCCCTTCTCCGTTCGCCAGAATCGCTTTTGCGAGAACCGGGTCGGAAACGTAGATCTCGCCACCGCGCCCGGTGAACACGGCTCCGTGCGCACGCCGGAGTTTTTCCAGCGTGGCAAGCGGATCAGCATCCGGACCGAGCGCTGCCATGCACAGTCACCTCGAAGAAATCCAGCGGGGAGGCAGTCAGCTAACCGCCACCGCGAAGAGACTGTCAATACTCCGTCGCGGTGCCGCCGAATACCCGTCCGGCATTCGGTTGCGGTTATTTTCGACCGAACGGCGTCAGCCCCCGCGAGTCGTCCGCTCAGGAACGCGGACCCGCCTCGGCCAGCGCAGGCTCGAGGGTCTCTTCGGCGAACTCGCGGAAGGTGGTGGGCGTGGTGTTCCCGGCGGTGCGCGCCGTGCCGTGGTTGATGCCGCGCTCGGCGGCGACGTCCATGTCCACCACGGACCGGGCCATCGCCTCCGAGAAGCCGCGGTCGACGAGGAAGCGGCGGACGGCGGCGCGGTCCCCGCGCTCGTACCGGATCGGCACCCCGGCGACCTCGGTCAGGATCCGCGCGATGTCCGAGTAGGACAGGTCGTCCCCGCCGAGGACCTCGACCGGCTCCTGCCCGGTCCAGCTCCGGTCGAGCAGCAGCCCGGCCGCGAGCGCGGCGATGTCCTTCGTCGCGATCCAGGGCATCGTGAACCCGGCGGGGAGCGTGCCGGAGACGACCCCCGCCCGGATCGTGGCCGCCTGCCGCAGGATGTTGTCCATGAAGGTGGGCAGCGCGAGCGCGCGCACGTGCGCGCCGGTGCTGCGGAAGAGGTCCTCCATCGCGTGCGACGCCGAGATGTGGCCCGCGTAGATCTGCGATCCCCGTCCGAGCGCGGAAACGACCACGACCCGCGGCACCCCGTGGCGCACGACGGCGTCGGCGCCGGGGATCGAAGCGGTCACGTAGGCCTCGTAGGGGCTGCTCGCGGTCGCGGCGGCCGGCATGAGCCAGAACAGGGCGTCGGCGCCGTCGAGGGCGCGGTCGAGGACGGCGCGGTCCCGGTGCGACCCGGCGACGACCTCGGCTCGCTCCCGCACGCCGGCGGGCAGCTTGCCCGGGTCCCGGGCGACGAGGCGCACCGGTTCCCCCCGCTCGAGCAGCGCGGGCACGAGCTTGCTGCCGATCTGCCCGGTGGGGGCGGTCACGACGATCATGGATGATGACTCCGTTCGCAGGGACGCGTAAGTAAACTACACTGTACCGTATACTTTGAGGTGGACGCCATGGCCCGACGCGGCGAAGCGCTGCGCGAGCACATCCTCGACACGGCGAAGGTCGCCTTCCTGGAAACCGGCTTCGAGCGGACTTCCATGGACGCGATCGCGGCCCGCGCGGAAACCTCGAAGCGGTCCCTGTACGCGCACTTCCCGACCAAGGACGCCTTGTTCGTCGCGGTCGTCGAACGCGTCCGCACCCTCTTCGGCGAGCGCATGGGCGCGCCCGCCGACTACGCCGAGCAGCCGGCGGAGGCGATCGTCCGGTACTGCGGGCGGTTCGCCCAGCTGCTGCGGTGGTCGTCGGTGGCCAGGATGCTCCGCCTCGGCATCGCCGAAGCCGACCGGCTCCCGGACCTGGCGGCGGGCCTGTACGACGTCCTCTTCGGCACCACCGCCCGCGACCTCGCGGCGCACCTGGAAAGCACTTCGGGGCTCACCCCCGCCGAGGCCGAAGCGGCGGCGACCGAGCTGATCGGCCTCGTCGTCCACCCGGCGCTGCCGCGCCTGCTGTTCGGCGTCGACCCCCTCGCCGAGGAGCTGCCGAAGGAAGACAGCCTGCCGGCCGACGTCGACCTCGACCGGATCCGGCGCCTGTGCCGCGTGGTGCTGCCGGAGGTCTCAGGTTAACGCCATCGTGTGACTATCGGTGAGCGGAGCTCGCGACTACGTTCGGAACTCCCCTCCCCAGAAGGCGATCACGATGCCCGACGCACATTCGCGTGCCGGTGTGCTCTCCAAGCGCGCCTTGGTGACGGCGTCCCACGCGGTGGAGCGTGCGGCCCTCGCCGACGGCACGGGCGAAGACACGGTCGTGTTCGCCCTGTTCCAGCGGTTGCCCTACTTCGAACGCGAACGCGAGGTCTACTCGCGGATCGCGCGCCGGGCCGCGGTCACGGTCGTCGGCATGGTCGACTCCGGGCGGCCCGATCTGCCGCACGGTGTCACGCCCGTGCTGCTGCGGCCCGACGAACCCATGGCGCGGGAGTGGTCGGTCGCCGTGCTGTCGCCGACGTTCGGTGCTTCCGTCGTCGCGCAGGACCTCGACGAGGTCGACCCGCAGGCGGCCACCGTCGAGCGCGCGCGGCTGTTCCACGGTCGCTGGGGCCTGCGTCGCGACGAGGCGTACGCCGAGGTCGTCCGGCTCCGCGACGCGATGGGCGACCGGCTGCCCCCGGCGGTGCGGCGAAGGGTCGACGAAGTGCTGGCCTCGGTCGAGACCCCGGCGGCGGTCGACGTCGAAAGCCGGGCCGAGGCGGCGTTGCGGCACGTGGCGGTCAAGCTGGACGAGGCCCGCGACCGCGCGCTCCCGCCGCCGGCCACCGGCCCCGCCGTCGATCCGGAGACCGGGCTCGACACCCCCGCCGGGATGGCCCCGTGGCTCGGCGACGCCACCGACACCGTGCCACTGGGACTGGTGCTGGTCGCGGTCGACGACCTCGCCGCGGTCGAACGCCGGCACGGCCCGCGGGTCCGCATGCACACCGAGCAGAACATCGCCGACCTCCTCCGCGAAGGCCTGCGCCCGCTCGACCGCGCGGTCCGGCTCGGCCCGCGGGAGTTCCTCGTGGTCCAACCCGCGGTGCCGGCGGCCGACCTCACCGAGCGCAGCCGCCGCCTGGAGCGCCGGCTGGCGGCCCTGCACACGACCTACCCGTTCGTGGAACTCCACCCGCGCACCACGACGTTGCTGACCCGCCGCCGCCCGCTGCCGCTGCAGAGGCTGCGCGCCCAGCTGCGCGAAGTCCCCGAGGTGGCGCTGTGGCCACCGAGCCAGGGGTCGCTGCCGCTCCCGCCGAAACCACGTCCCGTGCCGATGCGATCGGGCGCGGGCCACTGGTTCCGCTGAGGTCCCTCCGACAGCCTCGAAGCCGAGAACGCGACAGCGACCGGCCGGCACCGTCGCGAAGATGACCGGCTTCGCGTTCCGTGCCGCGGAGACCGCCGTGATCCTCTTCCGTGAGGACGAGGGCGCCGGCGAGCACGGCCAGGAAGGTGCGCTGTTCCTGTCAACGCCCGCCGTTGAGCTCGCCGATGCTGTGCCGCACCGCGGTGCGCAACGCCGGATCACCGGCGGCGGCGCTGACCGTCGCGCTGTGGCTGCCGGTGACCGGGCCGGCGACCGGGAAGACGCGGTCCTCGCCCGGCAGCGGGACGCCCGGGCAAGTGGCCGAGCCCGGCCGGGAGTTCGCGACCAGGAAGACGTTGACCATGCCGTCGACGCACGGGTTGCCGCCCAGGGCGTACTGGCCGTGGAAGGCCGCGTCGTCGACCGAAACCAGCGGGACCCCGGCCGCGCGGACCGCCGAACGTGCCTGCTCGTACCCGGTTTGCGGGTCGAACTCGCCCTGGACCACCAGCACGTTCCCGGCGACCTCGGGCGGCAGCCCGGCCAGGGTCTGCCGCGGGCGGTCGGACCAGAACCCGCACGGCTCGGTCAGGCCGTAGGCCCAGCCGAAGATCGGGTACCGCGGGCCCTGCCGGTCGGACAGGCGCCGGTACCAGGCGGCGGTCCTGGTCGGCTGGTCGCCGCACGCCACCGCGTAGCGCGTCCCGGAAACCTTGCGGTAGTCCGGTTCCGCCGCCGCCAGCCCGGCGGCGACGTCGGCGCCGGTCAGCTGGGCCAGCCGCTTGCGGAACACGGCCGTCGACTCCGTGTCCAGCAGCCCGGCGAGCGCCGCCGGGGCCTGGGCCGGCTCGCCGTCCAGCTCCCCCGCCCCGGCGACGAGCACGGCGGCCACCAGGATCCAGCGGATCTCGTTGCCGTTGCCGACGAACAGGGCGTCGAACTGGTCCGGTGCGACACCGAGCCCGGCGTAGAACCCGCGCAGCCGCTCGATCTTCTGCTTCACCTCGGCCGGCGACGCACCCAGCTGACCGGGGAACTGCCGGGCCAGCCACGGTACGAAGACCTCGTCGGTCTGCCGCTGGCCGATCTGCGGGAACGCCTCGAACGCGGCCTGGAGCCGGCCTTCGAAGTCGACGCTGGAGTCGAGCACCACCTTGCCCGCGTGCGAGGGGAACAGCGACGCGTACTTGGCGCCGAGCCAGGTTCCGTAGGAATAGCCGAGATAATTGAGCTTTTCGTCGCCGAGCAGCGTCCGGATCAGGTCCATGTCGTGCGCGGTCTGCCACGTCGTGACGAACGGCGCGACCGCGTCGCTCTGGCACGCCTCGGCGATCGCCCGCGGCGTCTTCCGGTGCTCGGCGATGCTCGCCGCCGAGCGGTCACGCGCGTCGAGCGGGCCCTGCGGCAGCCGTCCCACCGGGACCTGGCAGGCGAACCCGGTGTCCGCGGTCCCTTCGTGCCCGGTGCCGCGGGGGTCCATGCCGATGAAGTCGTACCGCTCGTTCACGCTCGGCTCGAGACCCGCCAGCGCACCCGCGAGGGAGCTGCCCTGCCCGCCGGGACCGCCCGGGTTCACCAGCAGCGCGCCGAGGCGTTCGCCCGTCGCCGCGACGCGGCTGACGGACACGCTCAGGTCCACCCCGGACTCCGGGTCCGCCCAGTCCCGCGGCACGGTGATCACCGCGCATTCGGCCGGTTTCGCCCCGGTGGCAACGGGAAACGGGCACGCTCCCCAGACCACCTGCTGGCCGGTGTAGCGGTCCGGGGTGGCCGCGGCGGCCGTTCCCGCGGGAACCGACGGCACCGCGAGCAGCACGGCGGTCACCAGAAACCGGCTCGCTGTCTTCTTTTTCACGTGACGCCCCTCGTCCGGGTGAATGATCACCCGGAGTATGGCGCGCATTCCCGGCGCCGGGATCAACCAAAAGTACGAGGAGCGGCCCGCACCACGAGGGTCCGCGCCACCAGGTCGCCGATCCGCTGCCGCCGCCGGGTCACCACGATGCTGACCACGGCCACCAGCCCGAACAGCAAGCCGTCGACCGTCATCAGCAGCCACCGGAAGACGTAGGCGCGTGTCTTCGGCGGCCCGCCGCGCAGGGTGTCCACGCGCAGCCCCATGACCAGCATGCCCGGCGTGACCCCGCCGCGGCGCACCGGGATCCAGATCTGGATCACCGCGTCACAGGCGTAGTTCACCGCGAAGAACGTGATCGCCGGGCCCCACAGGATCGTTTTCGGCGGCACCCATCCCCACTGCAGCAGGGGAATGACGACGAGGCCGGCCGCGAGCGCGGCGAACACCCCCACGCCGGTGGCGAGCGCCTGGTCCAGCACCGCCTGCACCACCCGGCGTCCCGCCATCCGCAGCCGCTCCGGCCCTTCTCGCCGCCCGGCCGGGGTGGTCACCGCGCTGACCGCACACTCGGCGAGTCTCGCACACCCGTCAAGATCACCCCAGCAACCCGCGCTGCCACGCCCAGACGGCGATCTCCGTGCGGTTCCGGAGTTCGAGCTTGCGCTGCACGCTCGCCAGGTGCGTCTTGACCGTCGAAAGGGAGACGCGCAGGTCGTCGGCGATCTCCGCGTTGGTCCGGCCGCGGGCGACCGCGAGCACCACATCGGACTCGCGCTCGGTCAGCAGGCCCGGTGTGCCCTGCGCGCGCCGCCGCGCCTTTTCGGTGAACCGGGCGAGCAGGCGCACGGTCACCGACGGCGAAACCATCGCCTCCCCGCCGGCCGCGGCGCGGACCGCGTCGACCAGCAGCTGCGGACCGGCGTCCTTGAGCAGGAACCCGCTGGCGCCACCGAGAAGGGCGGCGTAGACGTTCTCGTCCGCGTCGTAGGTCGTCACCACCACCACGCGCAGCGGGTGGGCGACGCCCGGCCCGGCCAGCAGCTCGGTGGCCCGCAGACCGTCCACTTTGGGCATTCTGATGTCCATCAGCGTGACGTCCGGCCGCAGCTGCCGCGCCAGCCGGACCGCGGCCTCGCCGTCGGCGGCTTCGGCGATCACTTCGATGTCCGGCGCGGCGTCCAGCACCAGCCGGAACCCGGTGCGCACCAGCACCTGGTCGTCGGCGACGAGCACCCGGATGGTCATCAGAGCCCCCTCGGCAAGGCGTCGAAGGGCGCGTCCTCGCCGCCGAGCGGGAGCCGCGCCACGACCGTCCAGCGCGCCCCCGGTCCCGGCCCCGCGGTCAGGCTGCCGCCGAGCATCTCCAGCCGCTCGGTCATGCCGATGATCCCGAACCCGCCCGGCGTGGCACGGGAGTTCGCGGCAACGCCGTCGTTGCTCACCTCGAGGACCAGGTCGTCGGCCTCGACGCGGACGGAGACGACCACCTCGGTCGCGTCCGGCGCGTGCCGCCGGGCGTTGGTCAGCGCTTCGGTCACGACGCGGTGGACGGTGGTGGCCACCTGGGACGGCACCGGCAGCTGGTCCAGTTCCTCGGCGACGGCCACCCGGGCGTCGGACCCGGCGGCCGCGCGCACCGAATCGCCGAGCAGGGCACCGGACAGCGGAGGCACGTCCCGGGTCTCCCGCAGCATCCCGACCAGCCGGCGTGCGGCGGCCAGTGCCGCGCCGCCGGCTTCCTCGATCTCGCGGTAGACCGCCGCGTGTCCGCCGACGTCCGCGTTCGCTTCGGCGATCGCCCGCGCGGCCTGCACGCGGACGACGATCCCGCTGACGTGGTGGGACACCAGGTCGTGCAGTTCCCTGGCCAGCTGCAGGCGTTCCTGGCTGCGGACCCGGTCCAGCGCGTCGCGCTGCCTGCCGTCCGCCGCGCGCAGGATCAGCCCGACCCCGAGGCAGGCACCCCAGTACGCCGCGGCGGCCACGGCCAGCAGCGTCTCCGGTTCGCCGCCGCCGTAGCGCAGCAGCGGCGCGGCGATCATCACCGCGCCGAGGACCGGCGCCAGCGCGGCCGCGTGCTTCGGCTCGAGCTTGCGGCCGGCCGCGGCCGTGAGCAGCCCGGCGGCCACGATCTCGGCGAACGGCGGCTGGCGCTGCGGGTGCGCGGTGACCGCGACGACCGTGCTGATCGCCGACAGCGCGGCGACGACGCTCCCCAGCACGCCGACGTGGCGGGGGAAGCGCCGCCGCAGCACGGCCAGCACCGGGATCGCCGTCCCGGTGGAAGCCAGCACCCCGGTCAGCGGCGCGGCCCAGCCACCGCCCCCGCCGGGCACCTCCAGCACCAGCACCACGTCGGCGACGATCGCCGCGGCCAGCACCGCGAGCTCGGCGCCGAGCATGCCGCGCCGCACCCCCGCTCTGCGCATGGCCGTCATGATCCCGCGTCCCGGATCAGCCCGCGCGCCGGACCCGGGCGAAGTACCGGTTGGACGGCGGCAGGTAGCTGAGCACGGTCGCGACGACGGCCACCCCGCAGCTCAGGTAGCCCGCCCACGAAGGGTCGGTGGCGAGCAGCGAACCGGCCTGCAGCAGGGTGAAGACGGTCAGCGTGACGCGGGCCCAGTTGCGGCCGGCCTTGAGCCTGAACGACAGCCAGAGGTAGACCAGCGCGATGACCACGGCGATGGCGGCCGGGACGACCTGGGCGAGCACGGTGAGCCGGTCGAGCCGCTCCGGCGTCAGCGTGGGGTTCGTCCGGCGCAGGGTCGCCGCGATTTCGTCGCGCGCGCTCAGGATGAGCAGCCCGCCGGCGATCGCCGAGACCGTGGACACCAGGAAGCCGAAGAAGGCGGCGATGATCGTGCTGGGCGGGTTGTCCCGCACTGTTTCGGTAGTCATACCGGGGAAGTTAGGACTCGCTGCGCGAGCGCACCCGCTGGAGCGAGCTCGTCTCGTACTTTCGGCCGAGGCCGCGGTTCAGGCTCCGGACGACCGCCCGTACGCGGCCATGAACATGTCCAGCAGGAGCGCGCCGCGATGCAGGAGCACGCGCAGGAGGTCAAGACCGCGACGCGACGCGCGTCCCGGGCGGCGGTGGTCCTGGCGCTCGTGTGCGACGGCCTGTTCGCCCTGATCACCCGGCTGGCGACGCCCCGCGGCCTGGCATTGCAGAACGCCCGCCGCGACTAGGGAGTGTCTGACAATGCTTTGGTCCAAGTGATCGCGGCGTGCAGGACGACCGCAGATCGGTAGACGATGGCCATCTTGTCGTAGCGAGTGGCCAAGCCGCGCCATTGTTTGAGCAGGTTGAACTGTCGTTCGACCACGTTGCGGCCGCGGTAGTCGACCGCATCGAAGGCAGGTGGGCGGCCGCCGCGGGAACCGCGGCGTTTGCGGTGCCCGGCCTGATCGGCCGGCTCCGGGATCACTGCGACGATGCCGCGGGCGCGCAGATGCCCGCGAATCGCCCTCGAGGAATAGGCCTTATCGCCGCGAACCCGATCGGGCCGGGTGCGGGCCCGACCACGCCCGGCCCGGCGGATGCGCAGATGCCGCATCAGATGCGGGAACATCGGCGCGTCCCCGGCCTGACCAGGACCGACCAGAGCCACCAGTGGCCGGCCGTGCCCGTCGACGAGATGATGCACCTTGGTGCTCCAGCCGCCGCGGGAACGGCCGATCGCGTGGTCAGGCGGCTCGGTCAGCAGATCCGTGTAGTTCGACCCAGCCCCCTGTGGGACGGGTGATGTTGGTGGCGTGCTGATGCGCCCGGGCGATCGTGGAATCCACCGACACCGACCAGTCGACCAAACCGGCCGCATCTGCGGTGGCGAGCAGGCGTTGCAGCACGGTGTCCCAGGTGCCGTCACCGGCCATCCGGCGATGCCAGGTCCAGATCGTCTGCCACGGTCCGAACACCGCCGGAACATCCCGCCACGCGATTCCGCATCGATACCGGTAAATGATCCCTTCGACCATCGCGCGTGCATCCGAGAAGGGTCTGCCTCGCTTACCGGTCCGGACCGGTAGCAGATCCTCGATCAACGCCCACTGATCGTCTGAGAGCAACTGAAACCGCGACACGACCAGCAGCATCCCAGCAACCCACCGAGATATTTGTCAGACACGCCCTAGGTCCGGGACCGCGCGGCGGCGGCCCCGGACGTCCATCCCCAGTGCTTTCCGGCTCGGGTCAGGGCTTCTCGAAGTGCTGGTAGTCGATCGGGGTGTCCCAGGAGCCGCCCCAGGTCCA
>NZ_JBEXMD010000062.1:0-42925 GCF_040610315.1 Amycolatopsis sp. NPDC004169 | reverse complement strand
CCGCCGCGGCGCCGGGCCCCGCGGGGCGGGGCTCCCCCTCGGCGGGGGGGCCCCCGCCCCCGCCCCCCCCCCGGGCGCGGGCCGCCGATTCACCTGTTGGACGCGATGAAATACACGACGACCCCGATCAACGCGAGGACTTCGCTCAGCACGAACGTCGAATACCCCATCGTCTGCAGTTTCCCGCGCGCTTCCGGCTGGCGCGCGGTTCCGTTGATGACCGCCGCGAAGATCAGGCCGACGCCGATTCCGGGGCCGATCGCCCCGAGGCCGTAGCCGATCGCCGCGAGGCCGGGGTTGATGTCGACCACCTGGGCCAGAACAGTGTCACTCATGGACATTCCCCTTCACATCGGTCCACGCGCACGCTCGCGTGGAATTGCGGGCTCGTGCGTCACACCGGACATGGAACAGGGCTGAGCGAAGACGCCGGAAACCGGAGAAGATCGTTCGCTTCGGGGCGGATTTCGCCGGCCGGGCGGGATTGTCGGTAATCGAGTGGTCCGATCACAACCAGGATATCACGGGAATTCCGGACCCGCCGCCGGGCAATCGGACGGGCGGTCCGCCGCCCGGTCCGTCCGGTCCGCCCTGTCCATTGTGGCCGCCCCGGGGCCGCTCACACCTCCGAAGGCAGGCCGCCCACCTGTGCACGCAGCGTGCTCACGACATCACCGGGCCGGGCGGCGAATGGCGGGCCGGGCATCCGGCCCCGGAAGAAGGAGCACGCGGGTGGCAACCCGGTTGGCACGGACCCGACTCGCGCGGGCCTTGTTTCGAAACTTAGCCGCCGCGGGCACAGATCCCGGACAAACCCGGACGGCCCCCGAAACCGCCGATTTTATTAGCCCGGCGAAAACCCGAATGATCTTTGCGTTTTCCTCGCCGGACCGGCCCCCGCCACCCCGCCGGACAAGGCGCCCGAGCCCGCCGCAAGAGCGACCAGGAGCACCCTCGACCGCCGGGCCAGGCGGGGTTTCCGGCGTAATGGCCCCCTCGCCGCCCGTGCAACCGGCAGGGTGGCCAGCACCACCCGCGGGGACCCTACCAGCGAAGATCGAGAGCGGCGGCCGGAGTGCTGACACCACCATTAATGGTGGTGCTAACACCACCATGCCAGCGATGTCCGAATACATCGCGAGTCAAACCGTCCACCAGGTGATACTACTGACGAGTTCAGCGTTTCACTGGTCCGAACGGAGGTACCTAAGCCACCTGCCCTCTGCCACTATCTTGCGCAAAATACATCTTCGGATGGTCCGGCCGATGCGTCGCGGGCTGCCCGAATCTGGGGGTCGATCAAAGTGGAAATCGAACTACTAGGCGCCATGGAAATAAGATCGAACGGGAGAATTTATTCGATACGCGCAAAGAAAGTGCGGACGCTGCTGGCGATGATGGCACTGTCACCGGGCCGCCCGGTGTCGTACGAGCAGCTCGCGGACGAGCTGTGGGGTCCGCGGTCGCTCGCCAACTCCCGCAACGCCCTGCAGGCCAACATCGCCCGGCTCCGGCGGTTGTTCAAGCCGATCACCGACGCGAGCGGGGAGGAGGTCGTCCGGACCACCTACAGCGGCTACCAGCTGGAAGTGGCCGCGGAATCGATCGACTCGCACCGGTTCCTCGAACTCGCGCGGCGCGGGACGTCCCTGGTCGCCTCCGCTCCGCAGGAAGCCACCGGGCTCCTCCGGGAAGCACTGCTGCAGTGGCGGGGGCCGGCCCTGATGGACGTGCAGGAGGGGGCACGGTGCCGGGCCGCGGCCACGCACCTGAACGAGCGGCGGCTGGCCGTGCAGGAGGACCTCATCGCCGCGCGGCTGGCGGTGGGGCAGCACCACGACATCGTGCACGAGCTGCGCCAGCTGGCCACCGAGAACCCGGGCCGCGAGCGGCTCAGCGAACTGCTGATGCTCGCCCTCTACCGCACCGGCCAGCAGAGCGAGGCGCTCTCGGTGTTCCACCACACCAGCAAGTGGCTCGGCAGTGAGCTCGGCCTGTCACCCGGCCGCGCGCTGCGGCAGCTGTACCAGGCCATCCTGGTCCAGGACTGCATGCTCGACTGAACAACCGGTTCTCCTTCGCAGCGGGGACGGCGCGATGTTCGCCGTCCCCGCTGTCGTTTCCCTGTCACGGACACGGTCCGGGCTCATCCACTCTCCTTCCGTGATCGACCGGCCATGATCATGGCCCATCCGGATGACGGACGGCTGACACTTCACCGACGCCGGCCTTCGTCAGCGGTCGGTCACCGCGCGGTCATCTGCGCTGGCTAGTTTCCCGGCGAGGCCGAAGTTCGTCCGAAAACGCCCACGGGAGCAGTCATGACAGCGGCAGTGTCCGAGCGCAGGGAACAGATCCGCGCGATCGTCCGCGAGCACCTCGAACTCGAGGACAGCGAACTTTCCGAGACGAGCAACTTCATCGAGGACCACGAAGCCGACTCCCTCACGCTGATGGACGTGCTCGCGGCGCTGGAGAAGAAGTTCGGCGTCACGATCGACCAGGCGCAGTTCCGCCGGATGACCGACCTGAACAGCGCCTACGACGTCGTCGCGGAATCCGCGGGCTGGTAAGAGCGATGAGCGAACAGTCTTCCACCGCACCCGGGCGCCGGGTGGTGATCACCGGCTGCGGGGTGGTTTCCAGCCTGGGCACCGGCATCGACGAGTTCACGGCGGCGCTGCGCGCCGGGCGCAGCAACGTCCGGCCGATCAGCGTCTTCGACACGACCGGGTTCGAGCACACGAACGGCTGCGAGGTCATCGGGTTCGAGCCCGAGCGCTGGATCCGCAACGTCGATGTCGATTCGCTCGGCCGGGCCAGCCGGTTCTCCACCGCCGCCGCCCGGCTGGCGGTGGCGGACTCCGGCATCGACCTCGACGTGCTCCGCGAGGCGCGCTGCCTGCTGTCGGTCGGCACGACCGACGGCGAGTCGCACGAGCTCGACAGCATGGTCTCGCTGGAGATCGCGGGCGGGCCGGAGGCGATGAGCCCGCGGCTGGCCCGGCGCACGTCGGCCGGCCGGCTCGCCACCTCGATCGCCCACGAGCTGCGGCTGTCCAATGTGGAGGTCGGCAGCATCGCGACGGCCTGTTCGGCCGGCAACTACGCGATCGGCCACTCGTTCGACGCGATCCGGCTCGGGGAAGCCGACTTCGCGTTGTGCGGTGGCGCGGACGCCGTCTGCCGCAAGACGTTCACCTCCTTCTACCGGCTGCGCAGCATCGCGCCGGACTGCTGCCGCCCGTTCGACAAGAACCGGCAGGGCATCCTGACCGGCGAGGGCGCCGGCATCCTGATGCTGGAGAGCCTGGAGTCGGCCACCGCGCGCGGCGCCCGGATCTACGGCGAGGTGCTCGGCTACGGCCTGTCCTGCGACGCCCACCACCCGGTGGCCCCGCACCAGGGCGGCATCGCCCGCTGCATGGAGCTGGCGCTGGCCAACGCGGGTGTCAAGCCCGCCGAGGTCGACCTGATCTCCGCGCACGGCACCGGGACCCACGCCAACGACAAGACCGAGGCCGCGGCGATCCGCGAGCTGTTCGGCGACGACACGCCCCGCGTGGTGTCGATGAAGTCGATGCTCGGCCACTCCATGGGCGCGGCCAGTGCGCTGGCCGCGATCGGCTGCTCGGTCGCCATCACCGAGGGGTTCATCCCGCCGACCATCAACCACGTCGAGACCGACCCCGAGTGCGCCGTCGACTGCGTGCCCAACGTGGCGGTCGAGGCGGACCTGCGGATCGTGCAGAACAACGGCTGGGCCTTCGGCGGCAACAACTCGGTCGTGCTGATCGGCCGCTACGACGGACCGCGGGAGGCGGTGGCATGAGTACCGCGACCCCGGCCGCGCCGGTGATCTCGGCCTGGACGGCGATCTCGCCGTTCGGCCACGACCGCAGCTCCTTCGCCGACGGCGTCCGCACCCGGACGTCGCCGGTGTCCACACTGGACGCGCAGCGCTGGACCCGCGGGCCCGGCGAGTCGGCGGCCACCGTTCCCGGCTTCGAGCCCCGGGAGTTCCTCGGCTCGAAGGGCACCCGGGCGATGAACCGGGTCAGCGGGCTGGCCGTCGCCGCGGCGAAGCACCTGCTCGCCGACATCGGCGTCGAGCCGGGCGACGAGCGCGACGACATCGGGTTCGTGCTCGGCACCACGACCGGCAGCGTGCAGAGCATGATGGACCTGACCCGCGCGTCGCTGACCGGCGACAAGCCCGACCACGTCGAGCCGGCCGCGGTGCCCGGCTGCGTGATGAACTGCGCCGCCGGGCAGGCCGCGATCTGGCACGGGCTCAAGGGCCCGAACGCGACGATCGCCGCGGGCCGGACCACCGGCCCGCACGCGCTGAACTACGCGCGGCGGCTGCTGCGGACCGGCCGGGCCACCCGGGTGCTCTGCGGCGCCGCCGAGGAGTACTCCCCCGCCCGCGCCTGGGTCGAGCACCACCGCCGCGGCGGTGGCGACCCGGTCGTCATCGGCGAGGGCTGCGCGATGTTCCTGCTCGAACCCGCGGAGCTGCGGCCGCCCGGCCGCCGGGTGCTGGGCACCCTGGAGGGGTTCGAGTCCCGGGTGTGCCTCGACGGCGACCTCGCCGGGACGGTCACCGTCGCGGTGCGGGCACTGCTCGCCTCCGCCGGGGTCGCGCCCGAGCAGGTGTGGGCGGCGACCGGTAGCGGCTTCACCGACGCCGGCGGGCAGCCGGTCGAGGCGGTGGCGCTGCGGGGGCTGTTCGGCGACGCGGCCGTCGACCGGGTGCCGTCGGCGGACCTGCTCGGGGACACGGCGTCGGCGAGCGCGATGTTCCAGCTCGCCGCCGTCCTCAGCGTCGCCGAGTCCGCCGGGAGGGCCGGTGCCGACCACACGGTCGTCACCACCTGCGACGACGACGGTTCGGTGGCGTGCACGCTGCTGCGGCTCGGGGAGCCCGCCGCATGAGCGAGCCCAAGGTCGCCCTGGTCAGCGGCGGCTCGCGCGGCATCGGCCGCGCGGTCGTGCTGAGCCTCGCCGAAAGCGGCCACGACATCGCCTTCTGCTACCGCTCGGACGAGCAGTCCGCCGACGTGCTCGCCAAGGAGGTGCACGAGCTCGGGCGGCGCGCGGTCGCGACGCGGGTCGACGTCACCGACCGGGAAGCGGCCGGGGAGTGGGTGGCCCGCACGGCCGTCGACCTCGGTGTCCCGGACACCGTGGTGACGTCGGCGGGCATCACGCGCGACGGCGCGTTCGTCACGATGACCGAGGACCGCTGGACGGACGTGCTGCGGACCAACCTCGACGGCGTCTACAACGTCTGCCAGCCCGCCGTGTTCCTGATGCTCAAGCAGCGCCGCGGCAGCGTCGTCACGCTGTCTTCGGTGTCGGGGGTGCACGGCAACCCGACGCAGGTGAACTACTCGGCGTCCAAGAGCGGCGTCATCGGCTTCGCCAAGGCGCTGGCCAAGGAGGTCGGCCGGTTCGGCATCCGGGTCAACGCGGTCGCGCCGGGCCTGATCGAGACCGACATGACCGCGCAGATGACGGACAAGGCCCGCGAGAAGCTGCGCGCGGCCATCCCGCTGGGCCGGTTCGGCACCGCCGGGGAGGTCGCCGACCTGGTGGCCTACCTGGCGTCGGACCGCGCCGCCTACATCACCGGAAGCGTATTCGAGATCGACGGCGGCCTGGTCGTCTGAGGGGGAGGTCCACAGTGGACTCCGATGGGAACACCGGCAGCACGAACTTCATCGCCCGGCTGAAGACGGCCGCGCTCGGCTCGGCCGAGCACCCGTTCGTCTTCCTCGGCAACTTCGAGGTTGAGGAGCTGTGGGCGGCCGACGAGCTCGGCCTGCCGCGGGTGTCCGCCGCGGGCAGCACCGCGGTGGTCAACAGCATGGACGAGTTCGCGCTGCTGCTGGGCGGCAAGGGCGACCACGTCGTGCTGAAGCACGCGCCCGACCCGGACTACCACCGCTACCTGCTCGACCTCGGTTTCGAGCTGCCGGAGGTGCACGTCGTCGCGGCACCGGACCCGGCGCGCAACGTCACCCAGGACGCGCTCGCCGATCCCGCGCTCGTCGCGGCGCTCGCCGAGCTGGCCACCGACGGCGCGCACCTGCTGCCGCACGGCGCGTCCGCCGTCGAGGAGGAACTGGCGGCCCGCACCGGCGTTCCGCTCGCCACCCCGCCCGCCGCGCTCTGCAAGGCCGTCAACAGCAAGGTCTACAGCAGGCAGCTGGCCGACGAGCTCGGCCTGCGGCAGCCGGCGGGCTGGGTCTGCGACACGCCCGCGCAGCTGGCCGAGGCGGTCCCCGAGGCCGCGAAGGTGCTCGTCGACGGCGGCACGGTCGTGGTGAAGGAGGCGTTCGGCGTGTCCGGGAAGGGCATCGCCGTCGTGAACAGCGAGCAGCGGCTGCTGCGCCTGCAGCGGATGGTCGAACGGTCGGCGCAGAAGGCGGGCCGCGACCGGATCGCGCTGGTCACCGAGACCTGGGTCGAGAAGCGCGCCGACCTGAACTACCAGTTCACGGTGGGCCGGGACGGCTCGGTGCGGTTCGACTTCGTCAAGGAGGCCATCACCGAGCACGGTGTCCACAAGGGACACCGGATGCCCGCCCGGCTCGACGAGGGCCAGCACCGGGTGATCCGGGACGCGGCGGACGCGCTCGGCGCCCGGCTGGCGCGGGACGGCTACTACGGCGTCGTCGGCGTCGACGCGCTGGTCGAACCGGACGGCGGCATCTTCCCGGTGCTGGAGATCAACGCCCGCAACAACATGTCGACCTACCAGGTACCGCTGCAGGAGCGGTTCGTGCCCGAGGGCGCCGTCGCGATGGCGCGGCACTACCCGGTGCGCCTGGCCGCTCCCCTGCCCTTCGCGCGGCTGCGCGAGACGCTCGGCGACCTGCTGTTCGCCGGGTCCGGGAGCGGCCTGCTGGTCAACAACTTCGCCACGGTCAACGCGGGCGCCGGCGTCGCCGCCGCGGGCGAACCGTTCGCCGGCCGCCTCTACGGCGTGCTCATCGGCCCGTCGGTGGCCACGCTCGACGAGCTCGACCGCCGGATCACCGGCCGCATCGCCACCCTCGCCGCGGAATGACCGCGGCCCCACCGCCTCAGGAGACAGCCAGCATGAGCACCAGCACGTCCGTCCCGGAGTTCGCCGTGATCTCCGGGGCGCAGGTCCACGATGTCCTCGGTGGCCAGGAAAAGCTCGTCATCGACCTGATCGAGTCGGCCTACCGCCTGCACGGGGCGGGTGACACGGTCAACCCGCCGTCGTACTTCCTGCGCTTCCCCGACCGGCCGTCCTCGCGGATCATCGCGCTGCCGGCCTCGGTCGGCGGCGACATCGCGGTCGACGGGCTCAAGTGGATCTCGAGCTTCCCGGAGAACGTCGCGAGCGGGCTGCCGCGCGCGTCGGCGATCCTCGTCCTCAACGACCGGCGGACCGGCTATCCCCTGGCCTGCCTGGAAAGCTCCATCATCAGCGCCACCCGCACCGCCGCGTCGGCCGCGCTCGCCGCCGACTGGCTGACCCGGGACCGCGCCCGGCCCGCCCGGCTCGGCATCGTCGGCACCGGCCTGATCGCCCGGTACATCCACACCTACCTGGCCGCCGGGGGCTGGAGCTTCGACGACGTCGGCGTGTTCGACCTGAGCACCGCGCACGCCGAAGGGTTCCGCGGCTACCTGAGCGCGGCCGGGCAGCCGTCGGTCACCGTGCACGAGTCCGCGGAGGACCTGATCCGCGCGAGCGACCTGGTCGTGTTCGCGACCGTCGCCGGGGAGCCGCACGTCCACGACCCGGCGTGGTTCGACCACAACCCGCTGGTCCTGCACGTCTCGCTGCGCGACCTTTCGCCCGAGGTGATCCTGGCGTCGACCAACGTCGTCGACGACGTCGAGCACTGCCTGAAGGCGAACACTTCGGTGCACCTGGCCGAGCAGCGGACCGGCGACCGGGACTTCCTGTCCGGGACGCTGTACGACGTGATGACCGGGAACGCGGCGCTGCCGAAGGACCGGCCGCTGGTCTTCTCGCCGTTCGGGCTCGGGGTGCTCGACCTCGCCGTCGGCAAGCACGTCTACGACCAGCTGCAGACGTCCGGCGACCTGCGGACCGTGGCCGAGTTCTTCTTCGAACTCGACCGGTACGGCAAGCGCTGAGGAGGAGCCCGGCGTGCCGATCATCACCGCCCCGCAGGACTTCAACACCGACGACCTGTTCGTCGACCTCCGCCGGTTCGCCGGCCACCCGCTCTTCCTCAAGTGCGAAGGCTTCAACTTCGCCGGCTCGATCAAGATCAAGGCGGCCCGCTCGATGGTCGCCGCGGCCGAGCGCCGCGGCGAACTGCGGCCCGGCTCGACGCTCGTGGAGAGCTCGTCCGGCAACCTCGGCGTGGCGCTGAGCCTCGTCGCCGCCAGCTCCGGCTATCGGTTCGTGTGCGTCACCGATTCCCGGTGCACGCTCGGCGCCCGGCAGCTGATGGAAACGCTCGGCGCGGAGGTCCGCATCGTCACCGAGCCGCACCCGGAGCACGGCCTGCTGGGCGCGCGCATCGAGCTGGTGAAGCGGCTGTGCGCCGAGCACGGCCACGTCTGGCTCAACCAGTACGAAAACGCCGGGAACTGGCGCGCCCACTACGAAACGACCGGCCCGCAGATCGCCGCGGCCTTCCCCGACGCGGACGTCGTCTTCATCGGGGCGGGCACCACCGGCACGCTCATGGGCTGCGCCCGGTACCTGCGCGAGCACCGGCCGGGCACCCGGGTGGTCGCGATCGACACGGTCGGCTCGGTCACCTTCGGCACGCCACCGGCCCGCCGGATGATCCCCGGGCTGGGCACCGGGATCCGGCCGCCGATGCTGGACACCGGGTACGTGGACGACGTCGTCCACGTCGAAGAAGCCGACACCGTGCGCACCTGCCGGGCGCTCACCCGCGAAGGGTTCTGCTTCGGCGGTTCCACCGGGACCGTGGTGAGCGGCGCCCTGAGCTGGCTTTCCGGGCACGACGACGCCGGCACGGCGGTGGCGATCGCGCCCGATCTCGGCGACCGCTACCTCGACACCGTCTACCACGACCAGTGGGTGGCGGACCTCTACGGCGAAGACCTGCTCGAGGACGACGTCCCCGCCGCCGGGGTTCGCGCTCTGTGATCCCCCACACACGGCCTAGCACCACCGCGGAT
Organism: Amycolatopsis sp. NPDC004169; assembly: GCF_040610315.1. NCBI lineage: Bacteria > Bacillati > Actinomycetota > Actinomycetes > Pseudonocardiales > Pseudonocardiaceae > Amycolatopsis > Amycolatopsis sp. NPDC004169. Next base: position 33,751 of record NZ_JBEXMD010000062.1, on the reverse strand, counting down.
CCGGGACTCACACCCCGTGAACGAACGGTCACGGCTCACTAGACTCGAACACATGCGCGGATGGCACCGACCGCGAACGCCGCCATGCCCATCGGGTCGAAGGGGACGATCGTGAAGCCTTCACTGGCCGTCCGCGCCTCCTGCTGGTCCGCCGGCCACGCCGGCGTGGTGATCGGCCTCTGGCTGGTCTTCGTGGCGTTGGCCCAGCTGCCGGGGCTCAGCGGCGGCCACCGGCTCGGCGAGGGCTCGCTGTCCGACCCCGACGTGGCGGCGAACTGGTGGCCGGTGGTCGCCGCGCCGGTCGCGGTGCTGCTGACGGTGCCGTTCTCCCGGCTGCTGCTGCTCGTGTCCGCGCTGTTCACCAGCGTGGTCACGGCGGCGTCGGCGGCGCTGCTCGACACGGTCTCGGAATCCGTCACGATGGCGCCGCGCACCGGGAACGCGGCGCTGCTGGTCGTGATCACCGTTGCGGTGCAGCACATGCTGTTCACCTTCTGCCGCCGCCGGGAAGCACTGGCGAGCGGGAACGACTCGGCGCGGGCCGCGCGGATCGTCGCGAGCACGGCGGGCAACGCCGCCCTGGTCTCCGGCAGCGGCGTGGCCGCGGCGCTGACCGCGGTGGCGCTCGCCGGCGCGGCGGACGTGCTACCGCTGGCCACCGCGGTCCTGGTGGCGGTGCTGACGGCGACCGTCGCCGCGCTGAGCCTGCTGCCCGCCCTCAACGACCGGGTGCTCACCACGCCGCGGGAGCTGCCGCCGCAGCCGGCCGCGCGGCTGAAGGTCAGCGACCTGCCCCGGTTCGTCCGGCCCACGGCGATCGCGGTGGGAGTCGGTTCGCTCGGCGCGGCCGCGGTCTACGGGGCGGTGCGCGTGTTCTCCCCCGGCTGCGCGGCCTGCCGGCCACTGGCCGCCGACCTGGACGCCGGCGGGGTGACGACGATGCTGGTGGTCCTCGCACTGGCCACGCTCGTCGCCTACCGGCGGCCGGTGGTGGCGCTGGCGACGTTCCTGCTGAACGGTTTCGCAGTTCTCGCGGGGCTGGGGATGCTGGCGGTGTTCGTCGACCCGCTGCCCGGCTGGGCGCCGATGGTCCTGGTGGTCGTGCTGCTGGTGCCGGCGAACCACCTGCAGGTCTACCTGCTGCACCGGCTGCGCAGTGAGACCCTGGCGGGGATGTCCCGCCGCAACACGGTGGCACACGCGTGCCGCCGGGCCTGGTCGGCCTCCGGCGGCGCGCTGCTGGTGACGGTGGTGATGTGGCTGGTCTGGGGCATGACGGAGAGCGGCGACGTCCGCGAGTTCGCACTGGCGACCGCGGTGATCCTGGTCGCCGACACCCTGGTGGTCCGGTTCCTCCTGCTGCCGCGGCTGGCGGTGCTGGGAGGCCGGACGAACTGGTGGCGGGTCCGAGGCCCGAAGAACACCCGCTGACCCGAGTCCCGCCTTCGATCACGCGAGTTGCGTCTTCGAGCACGCGAGTTCCGGGCCCCATCACGCCGGTTCCGGCCCGGGGCTCACGCGCGCGATGCCGCCGCCGGAAGTTCCGGCAGCGGCACCACTTCCGATCGTCCGGATCCGCCGGGGTGCCGGACGGACCGAAAGCCGGTCAGGGGCCCGAAGGGCGCCCGGTCAAGTCGAGGAACACTTCGTCGAGCGTCGGGCGCCGCAACGCGAAGTCCGTGTACTCCACGCCGGCGTCGCGCAGGGCCGCGGCCGCGGCCGCCACTCCCCCCGCCGTGTCCGGCAGCTCGACCGCGATGCTCCGCTTGCGCTCGTCCACCGACACCGGCGAACTCGAAACAAGGGTCAGCGCCGACACCGCGGGTTCGAGCCACTTCTGCTCGGCCACCGCCACCTCGAGCCGCTCCGCGCCGATCTTGCGCTTGAGCTCGTCCGCCGTGCCCTCCGCGATCACGCGGCCGTGGTCGATCACCACGATGTGGTCGGCGAGGTAGTCCGCCTCCTCGAGGTACTGCGTCGTGAGCAGGACCGTCACGCCCTCGTCGACCAGGCCGCGCACGATCCCCCACAGCGTGCTGCGGCTCGCCGGGTCGAGGCCGGTCGTCGGCTCGTCGAGGAACAGCACCGACGGGCGGCCGATCAGGCAGGTCGCCAGGTCGAGCCGCCGCCGCATGCCGCCCGAGTACGTGCCGACCGCGCGGTCGGCCGCGTCGGTCAGGTCGAACCTCTCCAGCAGCTCGGTGGCCCGCTTGCGGGCGCCGCGCCGTCCGAGGTGCAGCAGCGTGCCGAGCAGCTGGAGGTTCTGGCGGCCGGTGAGCAGCTCGTCGACCGCGGCGTACTGGCCGACGAGGCCGATCCGGCGCTGCACCTCCTTCGCCTGCGTGGCCACGTCGAAGCCGGCGACCCTGGCGGTGCCGCCGTCCGGGCGCAGCAGGGTCGCGAGGACGCGGACCGTGGTGGTCTTGCCCGCGCCGTTGGGGCCGAGCAGGCCCAGCACCGAGCCCGCGGGCACCCGCAGGTCGATGCCGGACAGGGCCTGGTGGTCACCGAAACCCTTGCGCAGCCCGGTGACTTCGATGGCCGCTGCGCGGTCGAGCGCGTCGCTCGCCATCAGACGGCGTCCCGCAGGCTCTTCGGGCGCAGGTCCGGCCAGGTGGCCTCGACGTGGGCGATCGCCTCCGCGCGGGAACTGTCCCCCAGCGCGATGTCCCACCCCGGTGGGACCGCGGCGAACACCGGCCAGATGCTGCGTTCTTCCTCGGCGTTGACCAGGACGAGGAACCGGCCGTTCTCGTCGTCGAATGGACTCGTCACTTCACATCTCCGTGTGTCTCGGGCGGCTTGTGTCATGGTGTTCGGCGGGGCTGACGGCGCGCTGACCGCCACCTGACTACGCGATGGTGCGGTACTTGCGGAAGCTCAGGAAGCCGGTCAGCGCCAGCGTGAGGACCAGGGTGATCGCCACGACCACGCCGGGGTGCTGGGCCGGGAAGCCCGTCTCGTCGACCGGCGTGCCCCACATGCGGCGGACCGCCGTGGTCACCGAGCTGACCGGGTTCCACTCCGCCACCGGCCGCAGCCACGCCGGCAGGCGGTCGGTCGACATGAAGGCGTTGGAGAGGAAGGAAAGGCCGAGCGTCGCCACCGCGCCAATGCCGTCGATCGCCTCGGGGTTGCGCAGGGACAGCCCGAGCAGGATGCCGACCCAGATCATCGCGTAGAGGAACACGACGAGCAGGGCGAGCCCGCCCAGCAGCGGCAGGAACCCGGTGTGCACCCGGCCGCCGACGAGCAGCCCGGAGGCGACCGTGATGGCCAGTGCGATCAGGCCGACCACGAAGTCGCCGAGTGAGTGCCCGATCAGCACGGCGGGCCGGACGATCGGCAGCGAGCGGAACCGGTCGGTCAGGCCGCCGTTGAGGTCGGTGGCGACGGCGATCGCGGTGGGCGCGATGCCGGCCAGGCCGACCTGCATCAGCGCGGCCGGGAACAGGAACTCCGGGTAGCTGCCGCTGCCCGGCACGATCACCGCGTCCTTGAACACGTACCCGATCGCCAGCATGGTGATCAGCGGGTTGAGCGTGACCGCGAGCAGGCGGGCGGGCACGTTGCGCAGGTGGGTCAGCCGGCGCCCGGCGAGCGCCAGCACCTCCACCACGGCGTCGGAAACCCGCCCGGTGCGCGCCGGGGTGAGCACAGTCATTCGTCCTCCTCGGAAGAGCCGTCCAGAGCGGCGGCGACGATCCGGCCGATGGCGGCCTGGGCTTGCGGGTGCATCATGAATTCGTGCCCGCAGCCGATGCGGTGCGTCTCGATCGCGCCGTCGACGTGCGGTGCCCAGCGGCCGGGCCGCTCGGCGAGGTCGGCCTCGGACAGCCCCTCGGCGGCCAGGAACAGCCGCAGGCGGCCCGAAAAGCGGGCGGGCTCGTACCGGACCGCGAGCTCGCCGTTGTTGCTCATCACGTCGAGCACGCGGGACATGCGTTCCTCGCCGATCCCGGCCAGCCGCGAACCGCCGCGGCGCAGGACGTCGATGACGGCCGCCGGGGACAGCTCGGCGTTTTCGTCCGCGTCGTGACCGAGGTGCTCGAGGAAGCTGACGAGCAGTTCCTGCCGGGTGGGCGGGGTCTGGCCGGCCGAGCCGACCGGGAAGCTGTCGAGCACGCACAGTGTCTCGACGCGTTCGCCCGCTTCCTGCAGCTGCACGGCGATCTCGTGCGCCAGCAGCCCGCCGAACGACCAGCCGAGCAGGTGGTACGGGCCGGACGGCTGGATCGCGCGGATCCGGGCGGCGTACTCCTCGGCGACGTCCTCGACGCTGACCGGCAGCTCGCCGCCGGAGCCGATGTGCGGCGACTGCAGCCCGTACATCGGCCGTCCCGGGTCGAGGTACTGGACCAGCCCGAGGTACGGCAGGCTCAGCCCGAGCCCGGCGTGCACGCAGAACAGCGGTTCGCGGTCGCCGTCCGGCCGGATCGGCAGCACCGGGGCGAACGGGTCGAGCACGTCGCCACCGTCACCGTCACCACCGTCGCCGGTGCCGGCCAGTGCGGCCAGTCGCTCGACCGTCGCGTGCGTGAGGACGTCCGCGACGGTGAACCGCAGGCCGGCGTGGCGGGCCAGCGCGACCAGCCGCACCGAGAGCAGGCTGTTGCCCCCCAGTGCGAAGAAGTCGGCGTCGGCGTCGACCTCGGGCAGGCCGAGCGTCTCGGCGAACGCCAGGCGCAGGACCTCCTCGGCCGGGGTGCTGCCGTCCGGTTTCGTGGCCGGGGCGGGCAGCCGCGCGTGGTCGAGTTCGCCGTCCTGGGTGAGCGGGACGGCGTCGAGCTCGACGATCGCCGACGGCACCGCGAAGTCCGGCAGTTCCCGCGCCAGGTGCTCGCGCAGGCCATCCCCGCGGCCGACGACGTAGGCGACGAGCCGGTCGTCGCGGACCACGACCTCGGCCGCGGCGACGCCGGGGTGCCGCAGCAGTGCGGCCTCGACCTCGACCGGCCGGACGGCGAACCCGCGCGCCCGCACGGCGCCGTCCGCCGGTTCGAGCGTGCCGTCGAGGCGGCGGCGGACGATCTCGCCGGTGCGGAACATCCGCTCCCCCGGGACGAAGGGGTCGGCGACGAACCGCGTGGCGGTGCGGCCGGGGTCTCCCGCGTAACCGCGGGCGAGGCCCGGGCCGGTGAGCCAGAGTTCGCCGTGTGCGCCCGGCGGGACCGGGTGGAGGGTCTCGTCGAGGACGTACGCGCCCGTGAGGTGCGGCAGGGTGCCGGGTTCGGCGTGGCCGGTGCGGCCACGGTGGTGGAGGTGGACTTCGGCACCGGCGCGGGAGAGCCGTTCGGTGAGCGGCGCGGCGAGGGGTTCGCCGGTGACGATCAGCCGGACGCCGGCGAGCGCGGTTTCGTGGCCCGCGGCGAGCGCGCGGACCTGGTGGGCGGTGGCGAAGAGGACGGCGGGCAGATCGCCTTCGAGGAGCCGGGCGAGTGCGGGCGCGTCGCCGGCACCGAAGTGGACGGAGCCACCGGCCGCCAGTGCGGCGAGGGTGACGGGGACGGCATCGGACAGTTCGGGGACGATGACCCGGCTGCCGTCCGGAATGGACTCCCGCAGGGCGGCGACGGACGCGGCGAGGGCACGCCGGGAGAGGACGGTGCCGTCGGGCAGGTGGGCGGCCGCATGCGCGGGAGACACCGGCACGGCGGCGGAGGAATCGGCCTCGCTCGGTGAGCGGCCGGCCCCGGCCACCGGTGCACCACCGACCCCGCCGGAAGCCGGCGGGCGGGCCACCTCGGCCACCGCCGGGCCGCTCCGCGAGCCGCGAACCCCGCCGGAAGCCTGCGGGCCGGCGACCTCGGTCTCCGCGGCGGATTCCCCGGCCGGTTCGAGCAGCCGATAGGCCGCCCCCGCTTCGAGTGCCGCCAGGACCTGGACCATCCGGTCCACCGGCGAGGCCGTCGCGATCGATACCGTCCACTCCGGACCCGCGCCGCGGGCCTTCAGCTTCCGGGCCTCCGCGGTCACCCTGCGGCGCAGCTGGGCGTGGCTGAGCCGCACGCCGTCCCCGAGCAGCGCCGGGCCGCGGCCGGTGAGCAGCACCGGCAGTTCCGACGGCTCCACCGGGACCACGGCCGGTTCGGCCGGGGCCAGCTCGATCCCGCTCAGCGGCCGTCCCGGGTCCTCGGCCACCGCCGCCAGCAGCCGGTTCAGCCGCGTGGCGAGCAGCTCCGCCGTCTCCGGGGTGAACAGGTCGGCGCAGTACTCGATGCTGCCCTCCAGTCCCCCGTCGCCCGGCCGCTCGCCGAGCTGGAACGTCAGGTCGAACTTGAACTTCGCGCCGGTCGCCGGGAGGATCTCCGGCCGCACCGCGAGGCCGCCGATCGTGAAGCGCGGGTCCGGGACCTCGTAGTACGACAGCATCACCTGGAACAGCGGCGGCCGCGCCAGCGAGCGCGCGGGCCGGGCCAGCTCGAGCAGGAGCTCGAACGGCAGGTCCTGGTGCGCGTACGCCTCGAGGTCGGTGTCGCGCACCCGGGCGACCAGCTCGGCGAACGTCGGGTCGCGGCCGGTGTCGGTGCGCAGGACCAGCGTGTTCACGAAGAACCCGACCAGGTCGTCGGTCACCGCGTCCGAGCGCCCCGCGACCAGGCTGCCGAGCGGGATGTCCGTGCCCGCGCCGTGCTTGGTGAGCAGCGCGGCCACCGCCGCCTGCAGCACCATGAACACGCTGGCGCCGGACCGGCGGGCCAGCTCGGTCAGTGCCTGGTGGACGGCCGGGGACACCTCGAAGCCGACCGAGCCGCCGCGGAAGGCGGTGGCGGCGCGGCGCGGGAGGTCCGCGGGCAGCCGCAGCTCGTCGGGCAGGCCGTCGAGCGCGGTGCGCCAGTACTCCCACTGCCGGTCCACCGCGGCCCGGTCGTCGAGCAGTTCGCGCTGCCAGACCGCGTAGTCGGCGTACTGCGCCGTCAGCGGTGCCCAGCCGGGCGCGGTGCCCCGCACCCGGGCGTCGTAGGCGGTCGCCAGGTCGCGCGCCAGCACGTCGACGGACCAGCCGTCACCCGCGATGTGGTGCAGGGCGAGCAGCAGGACGTGCTCGCTGCCGTCCCCGACGCGGTACAGGGTGGCGCGCAGCGGGCAGTCGACGGCGAGGTCGAACCCGCGGGCCACCTCGGCTTCCACGGCCGCGGTGAGCTCGTCCTCGGTCACCCGCGCCGTGGCGAGCGGGGCGTCCGGGGCGGACGGCAGCACCCGCTGGTACGGGACGCCGTCGACGTCCGGGAAGACCGTGCGCAGGATCTCGTGCCGCTCGACGACGTCGCCGAGCGCGGCCGCCAGTGCCGCCGGGTCGAGTTCGCCGCCGAGCCGGACGGCCAGCGGGATGGTGTACCCGGAGCTTTCCAGGCGGTTCAGGAACCACATCCGGGTCTGCGCGTGGGACAGCGGGATCCGCTCCGGCCGGGCGAGCTTGCGGAAGCCGGCACCCGCCTGGCCCGCGGAGACGAGCCGCCCGGCGAGCCTGCCGACCGTCCGCGCCTCGAACAGGTCGCGAATGGACAGTTCGGCGGCCAACGCGGACCGGACCCGGCTGACGACCGAGTTGGCCAGCAGGGAGTGCCCGCCGATGACGAAGAAGTCGTCGTCGATGCCGACCTCGGGGACGCCGAGGACGTCGGCCCAGATTTCGCACAGGGTGGCTTCGACCGGGGTGCGCGGCCCGCGGGCGGCGGGCCCGGCCTGCTGTTCCGGTGCGGGCAGCGCCTTGCGGTCGATCTTGCCGTGCGCGGTCAGCGGGAAGCGGTCGAGGACGAGGTACGCGCCGGGGACCATGTACGCCGGCAGCTGCGCGGTCAGGTGCTCGCGCAGTTCGTCGGCGGTGGCGGTGCCGGTGACGTAGGCGACGAGCCGCCGGTCGTTGCCGCTGCCGTGCACGGTGACGACCGCTTCGCCGACGCCCGCGTGCGCGGCCAGGCCGGCTTCGATCTCGCCGAGCTCGATGCGGTGGCCGCGGATCTTGACCTGGAAGTCCCGCCGTTCCACGAACTCCAGCTGACCATCCGCGCGCATCCGCACGCGGTCACCGGTGCGGTACATCCGCGTTCCGGGCGCACCGAAGGGATCCGCGACGAACACCGCCGCCGTCCGGGCCGGATCGCCGACGTAGCCGCGGCCGACGACCAGGCCGCCGACGAACAGCTCGCCGATGGCGCCCGGGGGCACCGGGCGCAGTTCGTCACCGAGCACGTAGAGCCGCGAATTCCGCACCGCACGGCCGATCGGCACCACGTCGGGACCGGACCGGATCACCGCGTGCGTGACGTCGTCCGAGCACTCGGTGGGGCCGTAGGCGTTCACCAGCGGCACGTCCGGGAACCGGGCGAACCACCGCGAGCACAGGTCCGGCGGCAGCGCCTCGCCGGTCACGACCAGCCAGCGCAACCCCGCCAGGTCCGGCTGCTGCCCGGCCAGGTCCCAGGAATCCAGGGCCGCGCGCAGCAGCGACGGCACGACCTCCAGCACCGACACACCCTCGTCCCGGATCAGCCCGAACAACGCGTCCGGATCCGCCGCCACGACCCGCGACACGACCCGGACCCGGCCACCGACCAGCAGCGGTGCCAGCATCTGCCACACCGAAACGTCGAACGTCACCGGCGCGTTCTGCACCACCACGTCCGACGGCGCCAGACCGAGGTCCTCCACCTTGGCCAGCAGGTGGTTCACCATCCCCCGGCGGTGGACCATCGCGCCCTTCGGACGGCCCGTCGAACCCGACGTGAAGATCACGTACGCCAGGTCCAGACCGGCGTCGCCGGCGGGAACCGGCGCCCAGTCCTCGTCTTCGGCGTCGTCCAGGACCACGATTCCGGTGTCGCCACCGGCGATCTCGGCCGCCAGGTCCTCGAAACCGGGGCCCACCACGACGGACGCGGCGCCGGAATCCGCCAGCAGCCCGGCCAGCCGGGCCACCGGCAGCGTCGGGTCCAGGGGCACGTACGCCGCCCCGGCCCACAACACGCCCAGCACGGCCGTCACGAACCCGGCTCCCGGGTCGGCCAGGATCCCGACCACGCCGTCACCCAGGCGGCGGGACACCGCGCTCGCCCGGCCGGCCAGCGCTCGGTACGAAAGCCACGCCCCGCCGTCGGAGAGGGCGGGCGCTTCCGGGGCCGACAGCGCGAACTCGCGCACCCGGGCCACCACGTCGGGACCGACCGGCCCGGTGGCACCGGCGCCGCGCTCCAGCTCGCCCTCCGGCACCACGTCGATCGCGCCCAGCCGCACCGACGGATCGGCGATCGCGGTGCCGAGCAGGTGCCGGAACACGCCGGTGATCCGGGCGACGCGCTCGGCGTCGAACGCCTCGGGCGCGTAGTCGAAGCGGAAGGCCAGCTCGCTGCCCGGGTTCACGACCAGGCTGAGCGGGTAGTGGCGGGAGTCCTCGGTGACCGCGTCGAGCACGCGGACGTCGTCGCCGAGGACGACATCGTTCTGCTCGCCCTCGGCGGGCACGTTCTCGAAGACGATGGCGGTGTCGAACAGCTCGCCGGTGCCGGCGAGAGCGGGGACGTCGTGCTGCACCTCGGCCAGCCCGACGTGCTGGTAGGCCGACATCCGGGCCTGCTGGTCGCGCAGGTGGACCAGCAGCTCGGTCAGGGTGCCCGCCGGGTCGAGGTCGGCCCGGACCGGCACCGTGTTGATGAACATCCCGACCATGGTCTCCACGCCCGGCAGCTCGGCCGGGCGCCCGGAGGTGACCGAGCCGAACACGACGTCCCGGCGCCCGGTGAGCCTGCCGACCAGGATCGCCCAGCACGCCTGCACGACGGTGTTGAGCGTGAGCTCGTGCCCGCGGGCCCACGCCACGAGTTCGGCGGTCTCGTCGCGGGACAGCACCAGCTCGGCGGACTCCGGCACCGCCGTCAGGTGGCCGTCGAGCTCCGGCGCCACCTTCGTGGGCTCGGTGAGGCCGTCGAGGACTTCGCGCCACGCCTGCCGGGCTTCCCGCTCGTCCTGGCGGCCGAGCCAGGCGAGGTAGTTCCGGAACGAGGCGACCTCCGGCAGCGCGGCCGCCGGGCCGTGGGTGTACAGCGTGGCCAGCTCGCGGATGAGGATCGGCACCGACCAGCCGTCGGTGGCGATGTGGTGCGCGGTCCAGAGGAAGCGGTGGCGCCCGGCCGCGATCTTGATCAGGGTGAACCGGACCAGCGGCGGGTGCGCCAGGTCGAACCGGCGTTCGCGGTCCTCGGCCACCAGCCGGCCCACCCGCTCCTCGCGGTCGGCTTCGGGCAGCGCGGACAGGTCGAGCTCGGTCCACGGCAGGCCGACCTCGGCGGCGATCAGCTGCACGGCGTCGCCGCCGCGGCGGTGCCGGAAGTAGGCGCGCAGAGTGGCGTACCGGCGCAGCAGCGCGGCGCACGCCTGGCGCAGCGCCTCGACGTCGAGCGGTCCGGCGAGGTCCGCGGTGGCCTGCACGGTGTAGACGTCGACGCCGTCCGGGTCGAACTCGGCGTGGAACAGCAAACCTTGCTGCAGCGCGGAAAGCGGCCAGGCGTCCTCGATCCGGCCGCCCTCCGGCGCCAGCTCCCGCAGCTCGTCGCCGGTCAGCTCGACCAGCGGCCCGTCGGCCACGACCACGGCTTCGGCACCCGGCTCGCGGACGGCGACCTGCTCGGCGATCGCGGCCGGGGTCCGGCGCTCGAGGATGTCGCGCGGGGTCAGCTCGATGCCCGCCGTGCGGGCCCGCCCGGCCACCTGGATCGCGCTGATGCTGTCGCCGCCGAGGGCGAAGAAGTTGTCGTCGATGTACACGCGCGGCACCGAAAGCACCTCGGCGAGGATGTCGCAGACGACCGTCTCGACGGTGTTGCGCGGGCGGCGCCCGACGACCTCGGCCCGGAAGTCCGGGGCGGGCAGCGCCGCGCGGTCGACCTTGCCGTGCTCGGTGAGCGGCAGTTCGTCGAGCACGACCAGCGCCGAGGGCACCATGTAGTCCGGGAGCAGCTGCTGGGCGGTGCTGCGCACGTCACCGGCGTCGATCGGCGTCTCGGCGTCGACACCGACGAGGTAGCCGGCCAGTCGCTTGCCGCCGTCGGCGTCGGTGAGCACGCGCACGACGGCGTCCAGGACGCCGGGCACGGACCGCAGCACGCTTTCGATCTCGCCGAGCTCGATGCGGTGACCGCGGATCTTGACCTGGAAGTCCCGCCGCTCCACGAACTCCAGCTGACCGTCCGCGCGCATCCGGACCCGGTCGCCGGTGCGGTACATCCGCGTTCCGGCTTCCCCGAAGGGATCCGCGACGAACACCGCGGCCGTCCGCGCCGGGTCACCCACGTAACCGCGGCCCACCACCAGGCCGCCGACGAACAGCTCGCCGACCGCGCCCGCGGGCACCGGGCGCAGCTCGTCGCCCAGCACGTACAACCGGGAATTCCGCACCGCGTGGCCGATCGGGACCACCTCGACGGCCGACCGGATCACCGCGTGCGTCACGTCGTCCGAGCACTCCGTCGGGCCGTAGGCGTTCACCAGCGGCACCTCGGGGAACCGCGCGGACCACCGGGCGGTCAGGTCCGGCGGCAGCGCCTCGCCCGTCACGACCAGCCAGCGCAGCCCCGAGACATCCGGGTGCTCGCCCAGGGCCCAGGAGTCCAGCGCCGCCCGAAGCAGCGACGGCACGACCTCGAGCACCGACACACCCTCGTCCCGGATCAGGCCGAACAACGCGTCCGGATCGGCCGCCACCGCGCGGGAAACCACCCGGACCCGGCCGCCGACCAGCAGGGGTGCCAGCATCTGCCACACCGAAACGTCGAACGTCACCGGCGCGTTCTGCACCACCACGTCCGACGGCGCCAGACCGAGGTCCTCCACCTTGGCCAGCAGGTGGTTCACCATCCCGCGACGGTGGACCATCGCGCCTTTCGGGCGGCCCGTCGAGCCCGACGTGAAGATGACGTACCCGAGGTCCAGCCCGGCATCACCCCGGGGAACCGGGGCCCATTCGACGTCCTCGGCGTCGTCCAGGCCGACGATCGCGGCTCCGCCGCCGGCCGCGGCCACCACGGAGGCCGCCAGATCCTCGAAGCCCGGACCCACCACCACGGCGTTCGCGCCCGCGTCGGCGAGCAGCCCGGCCAGACGGGCCACCGGCATCCCGGTGTCCAGCGGCACGTAGGCCGCGCCCGACCACAGCACGCCGAGCACGGCCGACACGAACCCGGCCCCGGGCTCGGCCAGCACACCGACCAGGCCGTCACCGGTCAGCCGGCGCGACAGCGCGCTCGCCCGGCCGGCCAGGGACCGGTAGGAGACCCACTCCCCGCCGTCGGCCACCGCGAGCGCGTCCGGCGTGGCCAGCGCGAACTCGCACACCCGGGCCACGACGTCGTCGCCGACCGGCCCGGCCGCACCGACCCCGGCGGCCAGCAGTTCACCGAGTTCGTCGGCCGACACGACGTCGATCGAGCCCAGCACCGCCGAAGCGTCGGCTTCGGCGAGCCGTCCGACGAAACCGGCGAGCCGGTCCAGGTGCGCCAGGACGCCCTCGGCGTCGTAGAGGTCGGGGTTGCCGTTGAGGTGGATCTCGATGGTGTCCTCGGTGACGTCGAGGACGGTCAGCGAAAGGTCGTTGGTGATCCCGGTCGACAGGTTCATCACGCGTGTGTGGCACGCGCCGAGCCGCAGGCCGGGCTCGGGCGGCAGCACGTTGACGAACGGGCCGCCGAACGGGCGGCGCTCGTCGCTGCGCACGCCGATGTCCCGGCGGATCTGGTTGACGTGGTAGCGCTGGTGCTTGAGGGTCGCGGCGAGCTCGCTCGAAGCCTGGGAAAGCAGCTGCGCGATCGACATCTGCGGCTCGACCAGCATCCGGAGCGGCAGGTAGTTCGCGACCATGCCCGGGGTCGCCCGCGAGCGTACGCCCGCGCGCGCCGCGACCGGGACGGTCAGCAGCAGGTCCTTGATGCCCGAAAGCCGTTGCGTGTAGGCCGCCATCGCGGCGATGAAGAACGTCGGCAGCGTCACCTTCGCGGCCGCAGCCGCCTCGCGCACGGCCTTCGCCGTCTCCGGCGGCAGCACCATGGTGCGCCGCAGGAAGCCGCGGGCCGGGGCCGGTTCCTTGCCGGACAGGCTGACCAGGTCGGGGGTCGTGTCGAAGTGCCTGCTCCAGAACGCCTTGTCCCGCAACCGGTGCGAGGAGTCCTGGTAGGCGAGGTCGGCGTCGAGCAGCAGCCGGAACGGCGGCAGCGCGGTGGGCCCGGGGTCCTCCCCGTTCAGCAGCGCGTTGTAGAGCTCGCCCAGCCGTCGGTGGCAGATCGCCGCGCTGAAGCCGTCGCCGATGAGGTGGTGGGTGGTGAGGTACCAGAAGTGCCGCTGCTCCCCCACCTTGATCAGCGCGCCGCGGAAGAGCGGGAAGTCCTCCAGGGAGAACGGGTTCCGCATGTCCTCGTGCATCCAGCCGAGCGCGGCGGCCTCCGGGTCGGCTTCCCCGGTGACGTCCGGGTAGCGGATCGGGAGCTCGTCCAGCGGCTCGATGAGCTGCCGCGGTTCGCCCTCGACCTCGACGAACCGGGCGCGGAAGCACTCGGCTTCGTCGGCCAGCGCGCGCAGGGCGGTCCGGAACACCCCGGCGTCCAGCGGGCCGGTGATGTCCAGGTAGTCCGCCATCGCGTAGGCGAGGCCGCCGCCGGAGAGCTGCTCGTCGTACCAGACGTCGGTCTGTGCGGTGGACAGGGGCAGGAACGCGTCGACCGCGGTCATCAGGGCACCTCGAAGAGTGTTTTGGCGTACGGGGTTTCGTGTTCGGCACCGGCGGCCAGCGCTTCGGGGCCGTAGTTGTCCTTGACCCACTGGTCCTGGTAGATCGTGTCCAGGTAGCGGTCACCGAGGTCGGGTGAGATCACCACCGCCGTGGCCGCGTCGTTGTCCTCCAGCCAGTCCAGCGCGCCCGCCAGCACCATGCCGGAGCCGCCGCCGAGCAGGAAGCCGCTCAGCGCGAGCCGGCGGCACGCCCGGATCGCGGCCGCCTCGTCGACGCGCACCAGATCGTCCACAAGGGACATGTCGATGACCGGGAACCGCACGCTGGTGCGCACCGCACGGGTGCGCCGGGCGGCCCGCGGCCCGGGGCCGACGCACTCGACGGCCACGATCCGCACCTGCGGCCGGACCTGGCGCAGGTAGCGGGCGCAGCCGGTGAGCGTGCCCGCCGAGCCGACCCCGACGAAGAGCACGTCGAGGTCCGGCACGGTGCGCAGGATGTCCGGGCCGGTCGAGCGGAAGTGGGCCATCCAGGCGCCGGCGTTGACGTACTGGTCCAGCCAGGTGTAACCGTCGTTCTCCGCGCACAGCCGGCGCACCAGCCGCAGTCCCGCGGCCGGGTCGGCGGCGACCAGCACCTCGGTGCCGAGGTTCTGCATCAGCTGCCGGGTGAGCAGCGTGCTGCGCGGGTCGGTCACGCAGACGAACCGGTAGCCGCGGCTGGCCGCGACCAGGCTCAGCGCCACGCCGAGGTTGCCCGACGACGTCTCGACGATGGTCGAGCCCGGGCGCAGCACGCCCGCGCGCTCGGCCAGCGTCACCATCTCCAGCGCGGGCTTGAGCTTGCTCGACCGCGCGAAGTTGAAGCCCTCGCACTTCATCAGGACCCGCCGGCCGACGATGCGTTCGAGGTCGACGTACAGGTCCGTGACGTCGAACTCCTCCGGCCTGGTGATCACCTGCACGACGCACCTCCGGTCGGCGTTTTCCCGGCGTGCGCGGGAAAGGGCTCACCCCGGCCGACCTTGCCGGCGACCAGGCCCTGGAAGACGGTGAGCTTCTGGATGTTGCCGGCGCCTTCCATGAACTCGACGCCGCGGGCGTCCCGGACCAGCTTGTCCAGCGCCGGGTGGTCCCAGCGGGCCGACGGCCCGAAGAAGCCGCAGGCTGCGAGCGTGGCCTCCTCGGCCAGCCGGCACGCTTGCGCCTTGGCGGCCGAGGCGAGGTGGCCGCGGGAGCCGTCGGCGTCGACCTCGATGGCGGACAGGTGCACCAGGTGGCGGACCCCCTCGATGCGCCGGCCCAGCTCCTCGAGCCGGTCGCGGCCGTCACGGCCGAGCCCGCCGTGTTCGGTGCGCACGTAGTCGTGCGCGGCCGCGGCGATGCCGACCGCGATCGCGGCGACACCCGGCCGCAGCCGGTTGAAGGTCTGCACGCACGCCCACATGCCCCGCCGGGCGGGCGAGCGGTCCCGGCCGAGCACGCGCTCGGCGGGCACCTCGACGCCGTCCAGCGTCACCTCGCAGATCCGCGCGGCCCGCAGGCCCAGCGACTCCAGCGGCCGGGCGTGGAAACCCGGGTCCGCCGTGTCGACCAGGACCGCCGTCACGCCCAGCGGGCCGGGCCCGGTGCGGGCGAACACGACCCCCAGCGCGGCCCGGGCGGCGTTGCCGACGTACTTCTTGCGGCCGTCGAGCCGGTGCGGCCCGCCGTCCGGCGAGATCTTCAGCGCCGTCTCCAGCGCGGTGGCGTCGGAGCCGCGATCCGGCTCGGTGAGCGCGAAGAACGTCCAGGTCGGCCGCTCGAGGAGCCGGCCGTAGAACCACTCCTTCTGCTCCCGGTCGGCCAGCACGTCGACGAGCACGCCGGACATCGACGCGCCCGGGCCGGCCAGCATCAAGCCGGCGTCGCCGCGGGCGAGCTCTTCGAGCACCACCGCCCGCTCGATCGCCGTCATGCCGTGGAAGCGGTGGGCGCCAAGGCGCAGGCCGGCGCCCCCGAACTCCTCCGGGACGAGCATGGCGGCCAGGCAGCGGACGCCGGCCAGCTCCAGGAGCTCGCCGACGCCGTCCGGGTCGGTGTCGAGCCCGGCGCCCGCGGTGCGGAACTCCGCACCCCACTGCCGGGCCGCGTCCCGCAGCGTCACCAGCCGCTCGTCCAGCACGGTCGCCGTCACGCCACGGCCTCCGGCGTGTAGGCCCCGGCGAGCAGCTCGGAGACGTCGGCGACCTCGCCCGCGCCACCGCGGACGTACCCCGCCGCGCCCAGCAGGCGCAGCAGGACGCGGTCGGTTTCGGTGAGCCGCCGGTGCAGGTAGGCCAGGGCCTCCGGCGGCGGGCCCGCCTCGTGCGCGGTCAGGAAGGCGCGTACTTCGAGCTGCCCGGTCAGCGCCTCGGCGACGGCACCCTGGACCATCTGGCGGCGCAGCAGGGTGGTGTCGCCGCTGCGCCGCCCGCCCAGGTAGGCGAGCCCGGTGTCGAGCAGGGCGCCGGACAGGCCCAGCCGCAGCCACACCGACCCGGTCGCCAGGACCGGGTCGGGCCCGCCCGCGGGCCGCGGGGCCCGCACCAGGACGACGGGGCCGCCGGGCAGCTCCGCCGTCCGGACCACGAGCACGTCGCCGTCGCGGTCCGCCGGTCCGGCCGGCCGGACCGCGGCGCCACCGGCCCCGGCCGCGTCCGCCCCGGCGGGCAGGGCCGCGTGGAGCACGGCCAGTGCCGGGGCCATCCCTTCCGCCCGGGCGGTGTCGTGGCACCGCACCCAGGTCGCCGTGATCGGCGGCGAGATCGTGGTCATCGCTCAGGCGGCCATTTCCGCCGAGACGAACCGGGCCAGCGACCCGACCGACTCGAAGTGGCTCATTTCCAGGTTCTCCGCGTCGAATTCGATGCCGAGCGCCTCTTCCAGCTGCATCAGCAGCTCGAGCACGCCGGTGGAGTCGAGGCCGGCGTCCGCGAGCCGGGTCTCCGGGCCGAGGTCGGCCACCTCCGCCTCCAGCACCGATTCGAGTGCGGCGCAGATGCCCGCGACGACGCGGTCGTCCAGGACCTCCGCCGATCCAGCCACGGTTTCCGTCACTTCACTCACCATTCCCTTCGTAAGACAGCAGCAATTACCCCTGGCCAGGACGAACCGGGCCGCGAGTTCTTTTCTTTTCCGGGTGGCGTCCCTAGCCCGCCACGACCCGGTCGAGCAGGGCGAGCCCACGGGCCTCGCGCCGCCGCAGCCCCCGTGAGGTGCGCAGCGGGTCCCAGCCGGGCTCGCGTTCCGGGAGCAGTTCGGGGTTTCCCAGCGCGCCCTCCGCGAGCACCGGACGGCCGAGGATCGTCGAAGCGCACAACGCGCCTCCGGTGGCGACCCCCACGATCCCGCCACCGTGCAAGATGCTCTGGCCGGTCAGGTAGAGACCGTCGATGCCGGAATCGATATCCGGCCGTTGCCCGACGCGGCCCCAGGTCTGCAGGCCGTAGGCGCTGCCCCCGGTCGAGAGCGTGTAGCGCTCCTGGGTCAGCGGCGTCGACGTCTCGGCGTGCACGAGGTGCTTGCGGAACGGGCCGATCGCCGCCTCGGCGAGGTCCAGCATCTGTTCGGTCAGCCGGTTCTTCGCGCCGAGGTAGCCGGGTTCGCGGCGGTACCGGGCCCCGTGCGCCGGGCCGTCGGCGAGCCCCCAGTGCGCGTAGCCGGGCGGGCAGGCGGTCATGATCTGGAAGTTCATGTGCCCCGGCGGGCACGCCGAGCCCGGCACCGGGTCCTTCAGGGACGCGAAGGACAGGAACGCGAACGGCAGCTCGTCGAGGTCGCCCGCCTCCACCCGCGCGTAGGCGGCTTCGACGTCTTCGCCCGGCCAGTACCAGATGTTGGCGCTGGGCAGCGGGAGCTCGCGGTCGAGCGCGACGTAGCAGACCGCGAGCGGCAGGCGCATCGTCGCCGTCTCCGCGCGGGCCACCACCGGCTCGGGCAGGTTTTCCCGGCCACCGCACAGTTCCAGGACCGTGCGGCGGTAGTCCGCATTGGACACCACGATCGGGGCCCGGTGCACCGTGCCGTCGGTCAGCCGGACGCCGGCCGCCTTGCCGCCTTCGACCAGGATCTCGTCGACCCGGGTGCGGGTGAGCAGCGTCCCGCCGTGCGACTCCAGCAGCTCGACGAACGACGCGGCGATCACCTGGCCGCCGCCCTCGGGGTAGTAGGCGCCGCGCAGGTAGTCGTCGAGCATCATCGTGTGCGCGACGACGAGGGTGCCGGCCGGCGCGGACCCGTAGTTGCCGGACTGGGCGGCCAGCACCGTGCGCGCCCGCGCGGACAGTCCACAGTGGTCGAACAGCTGCGCCAGCGTCCGGCGGCTCCAACGCAGCATCACGGCCGGCACCCTGGCCGCCGGGCCGTCCGCGGAGGCGGACTGGCGGCAGGCCCGCGCGACGGCCGAGCAGATGTCGACGTAGCGGGTGAGGCCCTCGGCCTCGGCGGGCAACGCGGCCCGCAGGCGGTCGGCGTAGCGGTCCCACCCGGTCGGCACGTCCACCGTGACACTGGGCAGGACGATCCGGTCGAAGCCGTCGGGGTCCATCGGGTGGAAGCGCACCCGGTCGCCGAGGCCGAGGCCGGAGAGCACCCGCGGCAGCAGGCCGTCCGGTCCGCAGTCGCCGAGGTAGTGCACCCCGACGTCGAACTGGTAGGCACGGCGGCGGCGGAACACGTGGCTGTTGCCGCCCGCGACGTCGTGCTGCTCGAGCACCAGGACGCGCATCCCGCTCGCCACCAGGTAGCCGGCGCAGACGAGCCCGCCGATCCCGGAGCCGACCACGATGGCGTCCCAGCGCCCGGCGGCGTTCTCTTCGGTGTTCACGCCCCGACGCTATGCCGGAGCGGTGACCTCGGGCTGACCGCGCGCTGACAATCTGGGGGAGAGCTCGTCAGCGCGACTCTGGGGTCCCCGGCCCGCCCGAGGTCACCTATTCAGGGGCGAGCGTCGAAGGCGACGGCCTGGTGCGCAACGTGAACCACGTCGGCGCGCAGGTGGCCACCACCGTCAGCACGACGGCCAGCCCGAGTATCACAAGATATATCCACAAAGGACCGGACGGGAAGGGGCTGTCCGACACCGCCGCGCTGAAGGGCACCAGCATCGACGCCGCGACCAGCGTGCCGAGGAAAACGCCGATGGCGGCCACGATCCCCGCCTCCACGGCCATCATGCGCATCACCTGGCCCCGCGTCGACCCGATGAGCCGCTGCAGCCCGAACTCGCGCCGCCGGTCCGCCGTCGCCATCACCAGCGTGTTGACCATCGAGATCGCGGCGTACACCAGCAGCAGCCCGACGATCAGGTAGTTGACCCAGGCGTTGGCCTGGACCTCGGCCAGGAACGCCTTGGTGAGCGCCTCCCGGCCGGCCACCTGGACGCCGTCGACGTCCCCGGTGCGGCTGCGCAGCGACGCGAGCAGGTCGCCTTCCGCCGTCCCCGGTTGCGCCATGACGAGGATCCGGTCGGCCGCGCCGGCCGCCGTGTGCGGGGCGAGGGTGTCGGCCGGCATCAGCGCCGACGCCGAGGACGCCGTGGTCCGCAGGGTCGCGACGACGTCCAGGGTGGCCCGGGAACCGTCGCCCAGCCGCATGACGATCTTCGCCCCCACCCCGACCCCGAGCCGCTGCGCGAGGTCCGCGGGCAGCGCGATGGTGTTGCCGTGCAGGGCGTCGAGCTGCCCGGTCGCGACCAGGCTCCCCCACGCCTTCGCCACGCCGTCCGCCGTGACGCCGGTGAGGTCCACGCCGTCTTCGTCCTGGGTCGCGTCCGAGGGCTTTTCGTTGTAGCCCTTGCTGGTCACGAACGCCGTCGCGCCGGCGACGCCGGGGGTCTGCTGCACCTTGGCGATCAGGTCGGGCGGCAGGTCGCCGGTCGCCGAGGTCACAACGGCGTCGGCGAGCAGCGAATCGGTGTACTGCTTCTCCGCGACCGCGACCTCGGTGGTCTGGAAGTACAGCATGAAGATCGCCAGCCCGGTGGCCAGCATGATCGGCGTGACCGCACCGGCCATCGGCATCCAGCGGGCCCGCGCGTTGAGCGAGGCCAGGTAGCCGGGCAGGCCGCCGAACGCGCGGATCGGCCGGCGCAGCAGCCCGACCAGCAGCTTGGTCAGGCCGGGGGCGAACAGCGCGACCGCGGTCGCCACCAGCGTGACGGCCGGGCCCGCCGTGCTCGCCGCGAGCGGGCCGTCGACGACCGTGATCGTCAGGTAGGCCAGCGCGACCGCGCCGATCAGGCTGGACACCCCGAGCCACAGCCGCGCCGGGGTCAGCCAGCGGGTGGGGATCGCCGTCTCCCGCATGGCTTCGACCGGCCGCGTGCGCCCGGCGTACCGGGCGGCGACGAAGGCCGCGCCCCACGCCGAGCTCAGGCCGACGATCGCCGCGGCGACGACCGGGTAGAAGCCCTGCTCGAACTTGAGCACCGGCTGGATCACGCCGAAACCGGTCAGCCGCCCGAAGAGCCACTCCCCGAGCAGCACGCCGGGGACGATCGCGAGTGCCGTGCCCAGCGCGCCGATGATCATCGACTCGCCGGTGATCATCCGGCTCAGCTGGCGCGGGGTCGCGCCGATCGCCCGCAGCATGGCCACCTCGCGGCGGCGCTGCTGCACCGAAAGCGTCAGTGTGCTGGCGACGACGAACATCGCGACCTGCGCCGCGAGGCCGCCGAACACGGCCGCGAGGATGATCAGCAGCTCGCCGTCACCGGCCGCCTTCGCGAACTCGGCGGAACCGCGGGCATCGCCGGTCAGCGTCACCGCGCGCTGGTCGTGCACCGCGGCGGCGACCTTCGCGTCGACGGTGGCGACGTCGGCCCCGGGCGCGAGCTGGACGCCGAACGCGTCCACCTGCCCGGCCGCGGCCTGCAGCCCGGTGGCTTCGGCGGGCGAGAAGAACACCGCGTCGGCGGCCATCACGCGGCCGGCGTCGGCGATCCCGGTGACCTGGTAGGAGTGCACGCCGCCGCGGACGGCGATGTCGGCCTCGGCGCCGGCGTGCGCGCCGATCCGGGCCGCGGTGGCGGAATCGAGCACGACCTCGCCCTCGCGGATCGGCGCGGTGCCTTCGGTCAGCCGGTAGGGCGCCAGCTCGGCGGAAACCCAGCTGTGGCCGGCCTGCGTGCCGGGCACCGACGGGCCGCCGGAGTCGCCGAGCACCTCGGCGTGGAAGGAGACGTCGGGGACCACGTGCGCGACGCCGGGCACCGCGCCGATCGCGGCCGCGAGGCCGGCGTCGAGCCGGACGCGCTCGGACAGCGTCGCGGTCTCGTGGTAGGCGTCTTCGCCGTGGCCGACCGTGGGCAGGTCGTAGGACTGGTTGCCCGCCACCACGATCGGCGCGGCGGCCAGCCGCTGCGGCGGGATGACGGTCCGGATGCCGGTCTCCATCAGGCCGCCGCAGGCGAGCATCACGGCGGTGCCGACGAACACCGAGACGAGGGTGGCGATGAAACCGCCGGTGCGGTGGCGCAGGGTGCGCAGGACGAGGGTCAGCATCAGCGCGTCAGCTCGCTCAGCCAGGGGCCTTCCTGCTGCGGCCGCTGCTCGGCGCGGGCGACCAGGCCGGTCATCCGGCGAGCCACCTCTTCGGGGTTCGGCTGCCGCAGCTCGTCGACGACGCGGCCGTCGGCGAGGAAGAGCACGCGGTCGGCGTAGGAGGCGGCGACCGGGTCGTGCGTGACCATCACGATGGTCTGCCGGGACACGCTCGTCGCCTGCCGCAGCAGGGTGAGCACTTCCTGGGCCGACCGCGTGTCGAGCGCGCCGGTCGGCTCGTCGGCGAAGATCACCTCGGGGTGGGTGACGAGGGCGCGGGCGATCGCCACCCGCTGCTGCTGCCCGCCGGAGAGCTCGCTGGGCCGGTGGTTGCGCCGCTTGCCGAGGCCGACCTGGTCGATGACCCGGTGCACCCAGGCCGGGTCGGCCCGCCGTCCCGCCAGCCGCAGCGGCAGCGTCACGTTCTGCTCGACGTCCAGCGCGGGCAGCAGGTTGAAGGCCTGGAACACGAACCCGATCCGGTCCCGCCGCAGCCGGGTCAGCTCGACCTCGCGCATCGCGCTGAGGTCGGTGCCGCCCAGCACGACCGAGCCGGACGTCGGCTTGTCCAGGCCGGCCGCGCAGTGCAGCAGCGTGCTCTTGCCCGAACCGGACGGTCCCATCACGGCGGTGAACGTGCCACCGGCGAAGCCCGCCGTCACGTTGTCGAGGGCCAGCACCTGGGCCCGGTCCTTGCCGTACGCCTTGCGCACGGACAGCAGCCGCACGACTTCGGCCGTGTCGCCTTGCTGGTACATCTGCGGCTCCCCTACCGTGGCTTCGCTTTCGCGTTTTCCTTACCGGGACCACGGTACGAAGCCGGTGGCCCGATTCCGAGGGTGCTAGGGAGCGGAAGTTTGCGGGGGTTAGCACTACCGCGAAGACGGCTTCCGCCTGCGCATAATGGGCGCCATGACTAGCGGAAGCCCGGTCGCCACCATGACGCGGTCGCTGCTGCGCGACGGCGGGCCGGCCACCCTGCGCGGCGGCGCGCTGGCCGTGCTCGCGGTGACCGAACTCGTGATGTTCGTCGTCGTGGTCACCGCCGGCTCGCTGATCGGCGTCGGCGTGGGGCTGTTCATGCTGCCCCCGGCCGTGCTGCTGATGCGGTCGCTGACCGACCGGGTCCGGGCGTCGGCCGAGGCGTGGTCCGGCGTGCGGATCCCGTCGCCGTACCTGCCGGAGCCGGCCGGGAGCACCCCGCTGCGCCGCTGCCACCACCTGCTCGGCGACCGCGCGAACTGGCGTGACGCGCTGTGGCTGCTGGTGGACAGCTCCCTCGGCATCCTGCTGACCCTCACCCCGCTCCTGCTGGTGCTGCACGGGATCCGCGGGCTCACCATGCCGTTCCTGGTCGGCACCGAGGCCGCCGAGTGGCTCGGCAGCTGGTACGTCGTGATCCCGGTGGACGACCAGCCGACGGCCTGGTTCGCCGCCATCCTCGGCCTGGCCCACTTCCCGCTCGCGCTGTGGTGCGCCCCGCACCTGCTGCGGCTGCACGCGCGGCTCGCGGCCACGCTGCTGTCCCCGACCGAAGTGACCCGGTTGACCCACCGCGTGCAGCACCTGTCGGAAAGCCGGGACGACGCCGTGGGCTCGCAGGCGACCGAGCTGCGCCGCATCGAGCGCGACCTGCACGACGGCGCGCAGACCCACCTCGTCGCGATGGGGATGACGCTCGACGCCGCCATGCGCGTGCTCGACTCCCACCCCGAAGCCGCGCGATCCCTGATGGACGAAGCGAAGAACAGCTCCGCGAAGGCGTTGCAGCAGCTGCGCGACCTCGTCCGCGGGATCCAGCCGCCGGTGCTGGTCGACCGGGGCATCGCCGACGCGATCCGCACCCTGGCCATCGAAAACCCGCTGCACATCGAGACGACGATCGACCTGCCCGGCCGTCCGTCGCTGGCGGTCGAGACCGCCGCGTACTTCTCGGTGTCCGAACTGCTGAACAACGCGATGAAGCACTCGGGCGCGCAGAGCGGCTCGATCAACGTCCACTACGAGTTCGGCCGGCTGGTGATCAACGTCAGCGACAACGGCCGCGGTGGCGCGAACACCGAGGGCGGTTCGGGCCTGCGCGGCATCGAGAAGCGGCTCGCCCCGCTCGACGGCTTCATCACGATCCTCAGCCCGCTCGGCGGCCCGACCATGGTGACGATCGAGATCCCCTGCGGCCTGGCGCCCTGATCAGTGCTTCAGGTACGCGAGCACGGCGAGCACCCGCCGGTTCGCGTCTTCCGACTGCGGCAGGTTCAGCTTGGCGAGGATGTTGTTGATGTGCTTGGAAACGGCCTTCTCCGAGACGACCAGCACGCCGGCGATGTTGCTGTTGGAGCGGCCTTCGGCCATCAGCTTGAGGACTTCGCGCTCCCGCGCGGTCAGCCGTTCCAGGCGGTCGTCGCGGGTGTTGTGCGTCAGCAGCCGGGTCACCACGTCCGGGTCCATCACCGTGCCTCCGAGTGCGACCTGGCGGACGGCGTCCACGAACTGGTCGCCGTGGAACACGCGGTCCTTGAGCAGGTAGCCGACCGAACCCTCGCCGTCGGCGAGGAGTTCGTCGGCGTACAGCCGTTCCACGTACTGCGAAAGGACGAGCACCGGGAACCCCTGGATGCGCCGCCGCGCTTCGATCGCGGCGCGCAGGCCCTCGTCGGTGAACGACGGCGGCAGCCGGATGTCGACGATGGCGATGTCCGGCCGTTCGCGCAGCATCGCCTCCAGCAGGTCCGGCCCGTTGTCGACGGCCGCGCTGACCTCGAATTCGTGCGCCTCGAGCAGCCGCACCAGACCGTCCCGGAGCAGGAACTGGTCTTCTCCGATGACCACGCGCACTCGTCCGTCCCCCGCTTTCCGAACCCGGCTGCCGACCACGCCCATCTTAGGGCCGCGTCAATCGGACTCGGCCACCACGCAGACCCCCAGCGCACCGCGGCGCGGGTCGTGGTCGGCCAGCAGCACGGAACCGGTGGCCGTGCCGTCGGCGAGCGGCGCCCAGAGCCCGGTGCACGGGAACCCGGCCGGCGCGACGATCGCGCCCGGCGGGGAACCCAGCGCGGCCAGCCCGGGGCCGACGACGACGGTGTCCGCCGGTTCGAACGCTCCCAGCGCCTCCGGTGCGGCTTCGGGTTCGTAGCCGACGCGGACCGTCCGGCGGCCGCCGGTCTCGAACAGCAGCGCGGTGGCCGCGTCACCGATCGGCTCGGGCAGGTCGTACGGCGTGACGCCCTGGTCCGTGATCAGCACCAGCACCCGCCCGTAGCCGTGGCGCCGGGCGTAGGTGCCCGCGATCCGCAGGGCGGTGAACGGGGCCAGACTGCCCTGCCCGGAAACGGAAAACACCAGCGGGTTGCCGGGGAGCACGGCGGTCAGGTTCACCGGCGCCGACAGCCGCGGGTCGAACTCGGGTGCCGCGTGCGCGACGATCGCGAGGTCGATCCGCTCGCCGGACAGCTGCCCGGCGAGCAGTTCGCGGGCCATCGCGAGGAAGGGGTTGCCGCGCGCCCGCGTCACCCGGCCGGGCCGGAAGCCGATCTCGTGCCCGCGGCTGAGGTCGGCGAAGTACCGGTGCAGCGCGGGGACGTCGATCTCGCGGTCGCCGGGGGCGAACTCGCGCCGGGTCGCCAGCGCCAGGCGCAGCGGCAACGGCCGCAGGCCCGGCGCGGGCGGGGCGGACAGGGTGGTCGCGGACGCGCGGTACATCTGCCTAGCGCTCCGCGCCCACGGCGACCGGCGCGGCGAACTCGTGCAGGTGCTGGCGCCGCAACAGGTCCGCGGGCTCGTCCCGCTCGCTGACCAGGTAGTGCTGTCCGTTGTGGACGATCACCTCGGCCGGGTAGCCGTGGCTGAGGAACAGGACCGGGGACGCCGTCGGGCCGTAGGCGCCGGAGCGCGTGACGCCGATCAGGTCGCCGGGGCGCACGGGCGGCAGCGCGGCCTTCTTGGCCAGCACGTCGTTGGGCGTGCACAGCGGCCCGGTGATCTGCCAGGTTTCGGTGGCGGGCTCGTCGATGCGGTTGAGCAGCCGGATCGGGAAATCGCGCTTGACGTAGGAGCCGATCCCGACGGCGGCCATGTGGTGGTTCGTGCCACCGTCGGCGACGGCGAAGTTCTGGCCCAGCGAGGTCTTGGTGTAGCGGACCCGCACGACGTAGGTGCCGGCCGTCGCGGCCAGGTACCGGCCGAGCTCCATGACCAGCCGCGTGGCCGGGTGCCGCTGCGCGAACTCGTCGATCACCGGGTTGAGCATCGAGGCGAGCAGGTCGCGGTCCAGGTCCTTCTCGCCGTCGAAGTAGGCGACACCGAGGCCGCCGCCGACGTCGACCATCTCCAGCGGGAAGCCCAGCTGCCGCGAAACCCGTTCGGCCAGCTCGAAGATGCGCCGGGTGTTCTCGACGATCGGCTCCTCGTCGAGGATCCGGGTGCCCATGTAGACCTGCACGCCCATCAGCCGCAGGTGCGGGTGCCGGTCCACCAGGTCGGTCGCGGCCAGCAGCTGCTCTTCGTCGATGCCGAACTGGCGCGGCTTGCCGCCCATGGTGAGGCCGGAACCCTTGACCGCGAAGCTCGGGTTCACCCGCAGCGCGACCCGCGCTTCGATGCCGCGTTCCCGCGCGAGGTCGTCGAGCATCGCCAGTTCGCCGAACGATTCGCAGACGACGGTGTAGACGCCTTCGTCCAGGCAGGCGGCCAGTTCCGAGGCGCTCTTGCCGGGTCCGAGGAAGATGATGTCCTCGCCGGCGACCCCGGCGCGGCGCGCGGTGATCAGCTCGGCCATCGAGGACACTTCGGCCCGGGCGCCGTGGGCGTGCAGCAGCGCGCACACCGAGATGTTCGGATTGGACTTCAGCGAGTAGAAGATCTCCAGCCGCGGGTGCAGCCGTTCGCGCAGGCCCAGCAGCCTGCCACCCAGTTCGTCGCCGTCGTAGACGAAGAGCGGGGTGCCGTAGCGTTCCGCGAGCTCGGCGATCCCGACGCCGGAGATCTCGAATTCGACACTCATTGCTGCGCTCCTCATTTCCGGAAGACCATGGCGGAGAACGTCGACCCCAGGCCGACGGAAATCATCAGATAATGGGCACCGGGCGGAATGAGCCCGAGGCCGTCGGCGGCGCGGTGGTTGAGGAAGGGGTCGGCGCAGAAGCAGTGCCCGGTGACCCCGACGTTCTGCAGGAAGATCTTCGAGCGCGGGATGCCGAGCGCGGCACTCGCGCGCACCCAGGAGATCTTGTTGACGTTGTGCGGCAGCACGAGATCGATGTCGTCGACGCTCAGCCCGGCGGCGGCCACGGCTTCCCGCGCGACCTCGGCGACCGCGCCGGGGTAGATCTGCCGGAACTCGGCGGCCTGCTCGTCGTCGAGGATGACTTCGCCGCCGGGGCCGCCGAGCGTGGTGGTGGCGTAGCCGAGCAGGGTGTCCTGGTCGTCGCCGGCCCCGACGAGCACCGCGGCGGTGGCCTCGCCCATGATCGCGGTGTCGGGGATGACCTGCGCGGAGTGGGTGAACGCCTTTTCGCCGGTGAGGACGAGGGCCAGCGCATCGGGATCCCCGTCGGCGGCCAGCAGCGTGCCGCAGAGGTCGACGGCGAGCAGGCCGGAGGCGCAGGCGTGATCGGTGAGGGTGAAGAGGGTGGCGTGGGTCAGCCCGAGCGCGGCCCGCACGTCGACCATGGGATCGACGGGGTAGGGGTTCGCGGCCGGCATGGTCTTGGCCCGCACGACGTAGCGGACGCGCTCTTCCCGGCCCCGCAGGGCGGCGAGCTTGCTGGCCGCACCGAGCACCATGTCCGCTTCGGACTCGTCGGACCGGCAGACCCGGTCGAGCCCGTACATCCGCCGGAACCGGCGCACCTGCCCGGAGTCGAGGCCGAGCTCGTCCTGCAGCGCTTCGATCGGGACGGTGGTCGGCACGTAGGTGGACACCGCAACCAGCGAAGTCATCGCGCCGTCAACTCCCATCGGGTCCGCTTCTCGGATGAACCCAGAATCCCGGCGACCGCTGACGTCCCACTGACGGCTTGCTGACCCGGGGTCGAGTGCGCGTTGCGGGTCGTGGCACCGGCGTTTCCGGCCGCGCGGTGGTCGCCAAGCGCTCCCAGCGGTCCCCGGCCTCGCGGGCAACGCCACCGCCCGGCGCGTGCGTTCCCCCGCCTGCGGGGGGGGCGCCTCGGGAGTGGCGAAGCATGCCGACCCGGCCTAAGAAGTCAGTTCAGAATGAGTCGGCGTGTCGTCCTCGCAGGAGCTGCGGGGCTTTCCAGAATTCTCGTATGCGTGAGGAGGTTCTGACCGACCAGCTCTGGGAGCGGCTCGAACCGCTGCTTCCAGTGCACCCGCGGCGGTTGCGCTACCCGGGCCGCAAGCGTGCCGATGACCGCGCCGCACTCGAAGGCATCCTGTACGTCATCCGCACCGGCATCGGCTGGAACCGCCTGCCCACCGCGCTGGTCGACTCGACCCATCCGCGTGCCCTCAAAGGGGGGACCACACCGGGCCCAGCCCGGTCGACCGGCGCAAGCTTGGCTCGAAGCACCACCTGATCACCGACGCCCACGGCACCCCGCTGGCAGTCACCCTGACCGGCGGACACCGCAATGACGTCGCCCAGCTAATCCCACTGCTCGACGCGATCCCACCGATCCGCGGTGCGGTCGGCAAGCCCCGTCGCCGGCCGCGGCGGCTCTACGCTGATCGCGGCTACGACCACGACAAGTACCGCCGCCTGGTCCGAGCCCGCGGCCTCACCCCGCTCGTCGCCCGCCGCGGTGTCGAACACGGCTCCGGCCTGGGCAAATCCGATGGCCGGTGGAACGCACCTTCGCTCGGCTGAAGAATTTCCGCCGACTGCGCATCCGCACCGAACGACGGGCCGACGGGCATCAAGCCATCCTCACCCTGGCCTGCTCGGTCATCTGCCTCCACAAACTCATTCTGAACTGACTTCTAAGCGCCCCTCTTCGACCGCACCACCGGCATTTCCGCCAACGCCGCCGAAGCCTCGGCCTCCCCCGCCTCGTCACCCGCCTCACGCGCCAGCCGCACCGCGCGCTCGTGGAGCACCACGGCCTCCGCGTCCCTTCCCAGCGCCGCCTGCACCCGCCCCAGCGCGGTCGTCGCCATGCGCTCCCACCAGCGGTCGCCGACCTCCTGGGTCAACGTCACCGCCTGGCGCAACACATTCGCCGCGGCCGCCGACCCGCCCTCGGCGTGGCGGACCATGCCCAAGCCCGTCAACGCCATGCTCTCGCCCCAGCGGTCGCCCGCCTCCCTGGCGTACTCCAGGCCTCGCTCCAGGTGGCGGCGGGCGTCACGGGGCGCCGCCGTGAAGCCCAGGCCGATCGCCGCCAGTGCTTCGCCCCAGCGGTCGCCCACCTCGTGGGCCAGGTCCAAGCCGCGCCGGAAGTCCGCCGCGCTCTCCGCCCGGCGGCCGGCGTGGTAGTGCAGGTCGCCCAGGCCGACCAGCGCGCGGGCTTCGCCGCAGCGGTCGCCCGCCGCGCGGTACAGCTCGGTCGCCGTGCGGTGGTGGTCCAGCGCCTCGTCGTGGCTGCCGCCGCGGGCGTGGATGAACCCCAGGTGGTTGTGGGTTTTGGCCTGGCCCCAGACGTCGTCGTTCGCGCGGTCGAGCGCCAGTGCCCGGCGGTGCTGGCCGACCGCCTCCGCGAAGTTGCCGCTGCGCCAGTGGCCGAGCCCCAGGTTCTTGCGCAGCTCGGCCTCCGCCACCGGATCCCGGACCACCTCGAGCGCGAGCCGGTGCGTGCGGAGCCAGTCGTCCACGTGCCCGCGGACGAAGTAGAACCGCCACAGCGTCTGCACGAGCCGCCAGCAGTGGCCGGGCCGGTCCCGGCCGGCCGCCGCGGCGATCGCCGCCAGGTTCGGCCGCTCGGCCTCCAGCCAGGCGAGCGCCTCCGCCTCGGTGCCGAACTCCGGCGCGTGCGCCGGCGGGGACCCGGCCGGCGGGAATCGTTTCCGCGTCGGCTCCAGCACGTCGGCCGCCCGCGCCGCCACGTGCAGGTAGTAGTCGAACACCCGGCTCGCCGCCGCGTCCCGGGGCGCGGCCGGGCCGGCCAGGCCGGTCGCGCGGGCGTGGTCGCGGATCAGGTCGTGGAACCGGTAGCGCCCGAGCGCGGGCTGGACCAGCAGGTGGACGTCGACGAGCTCCTCGAGCAGCCGTTCGGCCTCCCGGGGCCCGCACCCGGCGATCGCCGCGGCCGCCCAGGCGTCGATGTCGGTGCCGGGGAACCCGCCGAGCAGCCGGAACAGCCGTTGCTGCGGCTCGGCGAGCTGGCGGTAGGAAAGGGTGAACGCCGCCCCGACGCCGCGGTCGCCGGTGCTCAGCTCGGCCAGCCGCCGGTGCTCGTCGCGCAGCAGGCCGGCCAGGTGCGCCACCGTCCACAACGGACGGTCGCGCAGGCGCGCGGCGGCGATCCGCAGCGCGAGCGGCAGGTAGCCGCACAGCCGGGCGATCTCGGCGACCGCGGGATCGCCGCCGGTGCGGTCCGGGCCGGCGACCCGGGTGAGCAGCTGCGCGGCTTCGGCCGGGGCGAGGACGTCCAATGACAGCGTCGTCACGGCGTCGAGGCTGGTCAGCCGGGTCCGGCTGGTGACCAGCACGAGCGAGCCGGTGCCGCCGGGCAGCAGCGGGCGCACCTGGGCGGCGCCCGCGGCGTCGTCGAGCACCACCAGCGCGTTGCGGCCGACGAGCAGCGACCGCCAGAGCGCGGCGCGCTGGTCCAGCCGCTCGGGGATCCGGGCGCCGTCCACGCCGAGCTGGCGCAGCAGCGAGTCGAGCGCGGCCGCGGGAGCGAGCGGGCCGTCCGGGCCGTGTGCGTGCAGGTCGGCGAACAGCTGCCCGTCCGGGAACCGGTCGGCGAACCGGTGCCCGAGGTGGACCGCGAGCGCCGTCTTGCCGACGCCGGCCATCCCGCAGATGCCGTACACCGCGGTGCCTCCGGTCAGCCGGACCGTCTCGGCCACGCGGCCGACGAAGTGGTCGGCGTCGCGCGGGAGGTAGTTGCTGCTGCCGAACACCCGGCCGGCGGGCGGGACCTCCTGGCGCAGGACGTGCAGCTGGGCGGCCCGGACCTCCGGCCCGGGCTCGATGCCGAGTTCGGTCGCCAGCCGCGTGTGCAGGTCGTCGAACAGCGCGAGCGCGGCGGCCTGCCGCCCGCTGCCCGCGAGCGCGAGCATCAGCCGGGCGTGCAGGCCCTCGTGCAGTGGTTCGTCGTCACGCATGGCCTCCAGCCGGTCGACGACCTCGGCGTGCCGGCCGAGGGCGATCCCGGCGTCGGCGTAGGCGAGCGCGGCGGACAGCCGCTGCCGGGAGAGGGCGGCCACCGCGGGGTGCTGGTGCAGCGCGGGGTGACCGGCGAGCACCGGGCCGCGCCAGCAGGCCATCGCTTCGTCGAGGGCGCGGAAGGCGCTTTCGCGGTCGCCCGCGGCTTTGGCTTCGCCGAGCCGGGCTTCGAACCGCAGGACGTCGAGCTGCTCGGGCGTGCCTTCGAGCCGGTAGCCGCCGCGTCCGGTGGTGGCCGGCCGCAGCTGCGGGCCCAGCAGCGCTCGCAACCGGCGGACCGCGCTGCCGACGAGGTCCCCGTGCGAGCGGGGCGGCCGGGCGCCCCAGAGGACCTCGACGATGTCGGCCACCGCGACCGGCCGGTTCGGCTGCAGGGCCAGCAGGCCGAGCAGCCGGGCCCCCCGGGTGTCGCCGAGGTGCTGCTGCTCGCCCCGGACCTCGACCAGCAACGGCCCGAGGACGCCGACCCGGGTGGTGCTCCCGGCCGGCGTCCCCGGCTCCGGTTCGAGGGCGGCGATCAGCTGGCGGACCGACGCCGTCCGCGGGTTCCGCGTCCGGCCCTGCTCGAGGTAGCGCACGGCGCGGACGCTGACGCCGGCCCGCCGCGCGAGCTCGGCCTGGGTGAGCCCGAGCTCGGCCCGGCGCCGCCGGAGCAGCGCCGGGAACGGCTCCCCCGCCGCGGCGGTGGTGGTCTCGGTGTGCGGAAGGCCTCCCCTGCCTGTGTCCACCCCGCCGATTCTGCCAGCGCCGGGGCACCCGTGCCGAAGCACTGCTCATGACCGGCCGGGGACGCCGGCGGGGGTCCCCGCCGGCGTCCCCGGGGCGGTCAGTGCCCCGCGGGGTACGGGAGGACGTCCCAGACCCGGTCGCCGGACTGCGGGGTGCAGTCGTACTGCGCGGCGGTGACGTCGTTGCCCGTGCCCGCCGCGCCCGCGCACCGGCCGGTGGCGCGGTTCTTCAACTGGGCGTGCCCGTCGGCCGCGACGACGTCCCACAGCTGGTCGGTGAACTGCGGCAGGCACTCGTACTGCAGCAGCTGCGCCCCGTTGACGTTGTTCGCGCCGTGCACGATCAGGCACTTCTTCGTGTAGTGGTTGCGCACCAGCACGCCGCCGCCTGCCTGCGGGTCGATCTCCCACGCCTGGTCGGAGAACTGCGGGAGGCAGTCGTACTGGAACACGGGTGCGTCGTCGGCGTTGTTCGCGCCGTGCACGATCAGGCAACGGCCGGAGGCGCGGTTGACCACCTGGACCGGGTCCGGCACCGGAGCGGTCTCCCAGACCTGGTCGGAGAACTGCGGCAGGCAGTCGTACTGCGCGGCGCCTGCCCCGTTGGTGTTGTTCGCCCCGAACACGACCGCGCAGCGGCCGGTCGCGCGGTTCTTGAGCTGGACGCCGCCGTCGACGCCGACGATGTCCCACAGCTGGTCGGTGAACTGCGGCAGGCACTCGTACTGCTGCAGCGGCGTCCCGTTGCCGCTGCCCGCCGCGTGCACGATCAGGCACCTCTTGGTGGCCTGGTTGCGCAGCAGCAGCCCGCCGGTGGCCTGCGGCTCGAGGTCCCACGCCTGATCGGCGTAGGCGCCGGGGCAGTCGAACTGGAACGCCGGCGCGTCGTCGACGTTGTTCGCGCCCTGGACGGCCAGGCAGCGCTTCGAGTTGTGGTTGACGAACCGGAGCGACCGCGGCGCGACCTGGTCGGCGATCCAGCCCGCGAGGTCGTCGGTGCGGGCCGCGACCGCGCCCTGGCGCGTCTCGGTCACGGCGAGGCAGCCGTGCTGCCACGACCGGCTCAGCACGCCGGCGAGTTCGAGCCCGCCACCGCCGTCCGGCCGCAGCAGCGGCCCGCCGGCGTCGCCGAGGCAGGGGTCCTGGCCGGCCGGGCTGGTCACCGCGACCGTCGTCGCCGTGGCGGCGCCGAGGGTGAAGGACGCGGTCGTCAGCCGGTTCGGCACCCATTCGGTGGCCGTGCGGCCGAACCCGACCGCGCGCACGGTTTCCGCGGCGGGCGGACGGCTCCCGACCTTCAGCGGCGTGACGTCGGCGACCGGGTGGGTCAGCTTGGCCAGCGCGATGTCCCGGTCCGCGCGAGCGACCACAGTGGACACCCGGAGGACCTGCCCGCTGGCCGAGCGCAGGTCGGGCTGCCCGGCGTAGACGGTGACCGGCTTCGCGGGCGCGGCCGGCTGCGCGGTGGCGCCGGGCAGGCAGGCCGCCGCCGTGACGATCCACTGTGGAGCGATCAGGGCGCCGGAACAGGCGGCGCCTTCGGTGCTGACCTTGACGGCGAACCGGTCGGCCCCGTCGGCGACCGGCTGCCCGCCGGCGAGGGCCTCGGCCGAGGCGGGGACGAGGACGGCACCGGCGCAGACGACGGCGGCGACGAACGGGACGCGGGATCTTCGCATGGGTTTCCCTGCTGTAGTGCGGAATGGTGACGAGGGGCGCGGCGCGGCCCCCGGTCGGGTGGCGGCCTCGCCCGCACCCGCACCGGCCGGACCCACGGCAGGTCGAAAACCCGGCACTGCTCCCCCCAGCGTGCAGATTCGCAGGACCCACGCTAGCCAAGATCCACCGGAGAAACCACCCATATCCGCCACGGATCCGGCCACGCCGTCCGACCAGCGCGGATGCCGCCGGGCCGGGCCGGGGAGCGGCAATCCTGCCGCCGCGGCGCGTCAGGCGGGGTCCTCGCCGAGGGCCTTCAGCAGCAGCCGGCGCAGGGTCTCCCGCTCAGCGGGACTCAGCCGGGCGAGCAGGTCGCCGGTCAGCGCGCTCGAGACCTCGTCGACCGTGCCACCGTGGGCGCGGCCGGCCTCGGTGAGGGTGAGGACGTGCCGGCGGCGGTCCCGGGTGTCGCGCTCCCGCGACACCCGGCCCGCGGCTTCCAGCCGTTCGAGCAGTTCACTGCGGTCCAGGCCGAGCCCGCCGGCGACGCGCGTGGACAGCCGGCGCGGTGTCGGTCCGGCCGAGGCCGCTGCGGTGCAGCCGACCCAGCAGGTAGGTGGGCCGGCGCAGCAGGGCCCGGGGCCGCCTCGGCGGGGAACCGGATATCGCGGCGAGCCCGGACAGGACCGTGGGGCGGCGCGCGCCGGCCCCGCGCCCCCCACCCCCGGCGCCCCCCCCCCCCGATAGCGGCCCACACCCGCCGGGGCGCGAGCCGAAAGCCCCCCGGCCCCCCCCCCCCG
>NZ_JBEXMD010000061.1:0-45312 GCF_040610315.1 Amycolatopsis sp. NPDC004169 | reverse complement strand
CGGCGGCGGCCGCGGACCGGCGCGGCGCCGGCACCAGGGTGCGCAGCACCGAGGGCACCGGGCCCTGGCCCCGCGCGGTGCCGGCGGGCAGCGCCACCAGCAGTGGCTCGATGGTGGCGACGGCCGCGTCGAACAGCGCCAGGCCCTGTTCGGGGTCGAGCATCGAGGCGGCGCCGGCCGCGGCCCGCCTGCGGTCGGCGGCGCTCAGCGTGCCGGTCATGCCGCTGGAGGCCCACGGTCCCCAGGCGATCGAGGTCGCCAGGAGGCCCTGCTGCCGGCGGTAGGCGGCCAGGGCGTCGAGGAAGGTGTTGGCGGCCGCGTAGTTGCTCTGGCCGCTGCCGCCGAGGATCCCGGCGATCGAGGAGTAGAGCACGAACGCGGCCAGCGGCTGGTCTTCGGTCGCCCGGTGCAGGTTCCACGCGGCATCGGCCTTGGGCGCGAGCACGGTGCCGAGCCGCTTGGGGGTCATCGACTCCAGCACCCCGTCGTCGAGGATGCCCGCGGCGTGCACGACGGCCGTCAGCCGCACTCCGGACACCAGTTCGCGGACGGCTTCGAAGTCACTGACGTCGCACGCGGCGAACGACACCGCCTCACCCAGCTCCGCACGCAGCTCCCCCGCCCCCGGTGCCGCCTCACCACGTCGGCCCACCAGCAGCACGTGCCGCTGCCCCTGAGCCACCAGGTGCCGGGCCAGGTGCGCGGCCAGGCCGCCGGTGCCACCGGTGACCAGCACCGTCGCCTCCCGGTCCCAGACCGGCGGCAGGGTGAACACGGCGTAGTCGTGCCGGGCGAGGGCCGCCGGCGCCTGCCGGAGGTCGAAGAGGGGCGCGCCCACGCGCAGGGCGCCGGCGTCGGTGACGCCCGGCGCCACCGGGGCCAGCGCCGAGGCGGCCACCACCAGGGGTGCGGTGCCGATCTCGCCGGAGACGGTGGTCGTGACCCGGTCGCCGACGGCCACCCCGGAGACCCCGGTCCCGGCTTCGGTCACCACGCCGGCGACCTGGACCGGGCCGGACCGGCCCAGCGCGGCCGCGGTGAGCCGCAGCCGGACGTCCTGCTCCCCCGTCGGCTCCTCGGCCGGGCCGGGCACGGCCCGCAGTTCGCCGTCGGCCCGTTCGACCACCCACGGTCCGGCCGGCGGCACCAGGGACGGCGCCTCGGCGAGCCGGGCCAGGCGGGCCACCCTGGCCACGCCGCCGCGCACCGCCACCTGCGGCTCGTCCGCGAGGAGGCCACCCAGGCCGGGCAGCGCGGCGAGCGACTCGGGCCGGTCGTCGACGTCGAGCAGCACGAACCGGTCCGGGTGCTCGGACTGCGCGGTGCGGACCAGCCCCCAGGCCGCCGAGGCAGCCAGGTCGGCGACCGTCGAGCCGGGCACGGCGACCGCGCCGCGCGTGACCACGACCAGCCGCGTCCCGGCCAGGTCCGGTCGCGAAACCCAG
Source organism: Amycolatopsis sp. NPDC004169 (assembly GCF_040610315.1). Classification (NCBI taxonomy): domain Bacteria; kingdom Bacillati; phylum Actinomycetota; class Actinomycetes; order Pseudonocardiales; family Pseudonocardiaceae; genus Amycolatopsis; species Amycolatopsis sp. NPDC004169. The sequence goes on along the minus strand of NZ_JBEXMD010000061.1, from coordinate 43,867 downwards.
TCCTGGAGGACTTCGAGCACCTGCGCGGTCACCTCGTGCACGGCGGCCGCCCCGCCGCCGCCGACCTGGAACACCGCCCAGTCGGGCCGGGAGACGGCCAGCAGGGCGGCCGTGTCGGCCGTCGGCGCCCCGAGCGCGGCGGCCAGGCCGAAGACGTCACGGCGGAGCACCGACCAGCGCTGCCCGGTGGCCGCCGGAACCGGCTGCTCCGGCCAGCCGAGGTGCAGCAGGCCGTCGCGGGCGCCGGTGGCCGCCGGTGCGGTGGCGGAGCGCAGCAGGAGCGAGCGCACCGAGAGCACCGGGTTCCCTGCCACGTCGGTGGCGGCCAGGGTGACGGTCTCGCCGTCCTGGTGCCAGTGCGCCCGCAGCTGCCGCGCGCCGCTCGCGTGCAGCGTCACGCCGTTCCACGAGAACGGCAGCCGGCCGCCGCTGCGTTCCGGCGACACGTTCGCCTGCAGCGCCGCGTCCAGCAGGGCCGGGTGGATCCCGAACCCCCCGTCCGCGGCGGCGTCCACGGGCAGCTCCACGTCGGCGTAGAGGTCGTCGCCGGCGCGCCAGACCGAGCGCAGGCCCTGGAAGGCCGGGCCGTAGACCAGACCGGTGGCGGCCATCCGGGCGTAGAAGTCGGTGAAGTCGACCGGTTCGGCACCGGCCGGCGGCCACGCCGTGGCCGCCGGGCCGGCGGGCACCGGTTCCGGGGCGAGCACCCCGCCGGCGTGCTCGGTCCACGCCCGGGTGGCGTCCCCGGCCGGGCGGGAGTAGATCCGCACGTCCCGGTGTCCGGCGGTGTCCGCGCGGCCCACCACGACCTGCAGCGACACCGTCTCCGTGCGGCCGAGCACCAGCGGCACGGACAGCGTCAGTTCCTCGACCCGCGCGCAGCCGACCTGGTCGGCGGCCCGGATCGCCAGCTCGAGGAAGCCGGTGCCGGGGAACAGCACGGTGCCGCCGACCTGGTGATCGGCCAGCCACGGGTGGGTGGCCGTCGAGACGCTGCCGGTCAGCAGCACGCCGTGGTCATCGGCCAGGCCGACCGACGCGCTCAGCAGCGGGTGCCCGGCGCCGATCAGCCCCCAGTCGGTCGCGTCGCCGGTGCGGGCGGACGGCGTCGGCCAGAACCGCCGGTGCTGGAACGGGTAGGTCGGCACCGGCACGGTGCGCCCGCCGAGGTCGGCGTAGCACCGGTACAGAGCCACTTCGGCGCCGGCCGCCCAGACCTGGCCCAGCGCGGTGACCGCGGCGGCCTCCTCCGGCGCCTCGCGCAGTGCGGGCACGACGTTGGCCGTGCGGCCGGTGTCGGCCAGGGTCTGGCTCATCATCGACGTCAGCGCGTGCCCGGGGCCGATCTCCAGCAGGGTGCCCACCCCGGCGTCGAGCAGGGCCAGGACGCCGTCGGCGAAGCGCACCGGCTCGCGCACGTGCCGCACCCAGTACTCGACGTCGCGCACCTCGCCGGTCACCGGACGGCCGGTCAGGGTGGAGACGAGGGAGAGGGACGGCTCGTGCAGGTCGATCCCGGCCAGCGCGGACCGGAACTCCGCGAGCATCGGCTCCATCAGCGGCGAGTGGAAGGCGTGGGACACGGCCAGCCGCTTGGTCCGGCGGCCCCACGCCTCGACCTGGCCGGCCACGGCGGTGACGGCCGGCTCGGTCCCGGCGACGACCACCGCGCCCGGTGCGTTCAGCGCCGCGATCGCCACCTGCTCGCCGTGGGCCTCGAGCAGGGGCGCGACCTCGGCCTCGGTGGCCGGCAACGCCACCATCGCCCCGCCGGCGGGCAGCGCCTGCATCAGGCGCGCCCGGGCGGCCACCACCCGGGCGGCGTCGGCCAGGGACAGCACGCCGGCCACGTGCGCGGCCGCGATCTCGCCGATGCTGTGCCCGGCCACCGCGGCCGGTTTCAGGCCCCAGGACTCCCACAGCCGGAACAGGGCGACTTCGACGGCGAACAGCGCCGGTTGCGCCCAGCCGGTCTCGTTCAGCGCGGCCTCGTCCTCGCCCCACAGCACGTCTTCGAGCGAGCCCGGCAGCAGCGGGTCGAGGTGGCCGCAGATCTCGTCCAGGGCTTCGGCGAAGACCGGGAAGGCGGCGGCGAGCTCCCGGCCCATGCCCGGCCGCTGGGCGCCCTGCCCGGAGAACACCACGCCCACGCCCGGGTTCCCGGCCACGCCGGCGGCGACCTCGGGCCGGTCGGTGGTGTCCGGGCTGGCCAGCAGCACGGCCCGGTGGTCCAGCGCGGAGCGGCCGGTCAGCGAGCGGCCGACGTCCACCGGCGAGCCGTCGCACGCCCGCACCCGCTCGATCTGGGCCCGCAGCGCGGCTTCGGACTTGGCCGACACCGGCCAGGGCAGTGCCGTCGCGGTGCGCCGCGGGGCGGCGGGTGCCGCGGCCGGCTCGTCCGCCTGTTCCAGGATGACGTGCGCGTTGGTGCCGCTGACGCCGAAGGAGGACACCCCGGCCCGGCGCGGCCGGCCGGTGTCCGGCCAGCCGACCGCTTCGGTGAGGATTTCGGCCCGGCCGGCGGACCAGTCCACGTGCGAGGACGGCTTGTCCACGTTGAGGGTCTTGGGGGCGATGCCGTGGCGCATGGCCAGCACCATCTTGATCACGCCGGCCGCGCCCGCGGCGGCCTGGGTGTGCCCCAGGTTGGACTTGACCGAGCCCAGCAGCACCGGGGTTTCCCGGTCCCGGCCGTAGGTGGCCAGCAGGGCCTGGGCCTCGATCGGGTCGCCGAGAGTCGTGCCGGTGCCGTGCGCCTCGACCACGTCGACGTCCGATGTGGACAGTCCGGCACTGGCCAGCGCCTGCGTGATGACCCGCTGCTGGGACGGCCCGTTGGGGGCGGTGAAGCCGTTGGACGCGCCGTCGGAGTTGACCGCGGAGCCGCGCAGCACGGCCAGGACGTGGTGCCCGTTGCGCCGCGCGTCGGACAGCTTTTCCAGCACCAGCAGGCCGATGCCCTCGGACCAGCCGGTGCCGTCGGCGGCGTCGGCGAAGGCCTTGCAGCGGCCGTCGGCGGCCAGTGCGCCCTGCCGGGTGAAGCCGGCGAACCTCAGCGCGGTGGACATCACGGTGACGCCACCGGCCAGGGCCAGCGTGCACTCCCCGGACCGCAGCGCCTGCGCGGCCAGGTGCATCGCCACGAGCGCCGAAGAGCAGGCGGTGTCCACGGTGACGGCCGGGCCCTCCAGGCCCAGGGTGTAGTTGACGCGGCCGGCCAGCGCGCTGGCGGCCAGGCCGGTGCCGGCGTGCCCGTCCACGTCCTCGGCCGAGCGCAGCACGAGGTTGCCGTAGTCCTGGCCGTCGGTCCCGGCGAACACCCCGGTCCGGCTGCCCCGCAGGGCCAGCGGGTCGATCCCGGCCCGCTCGAACGCCTCCCACGACAGCTCCAGCAGCAGCCGCTGCTGCGGGTCCATGGCGACGGCCTCGCGCGGGGACACCCCGAAGAACGCGGCGTCGAACCCGCCGACGTCGTGCAGGAACCCGCCCTCCAGGGTGGCGCTCGCCCCGCGGCCCTCGCCGGCCAGCGCGGCCACGTCCCAGCCGCGGTCCTCCGGGAACGGGCCGATCGCGTCCTGCCCGGCCTCGACCAGCCGCCACAGGTCCTCGGGGCTGTCGATGCCGCCGGGGAACCGGCAGGCCAGGCCGACGATGGCGACGGGCTCGTGGCGGCCGGCTTCGGCTTCCTCCAGCCGCCGCCGGGTCTCGTGCAGATCCGCGGTGACCCACTTGAGGTAGTCGACGAGCTTCTTGTCGTCCGGCATCGGGCGTCCTTTCTGCTGCGCGTGCGGTGGGTCAGCGGTTCTTCAGCCGGCCGAGTTCGTTGTCGATGAAGGCGAAGACGTCGTCGGTGCTGGCGGACTCGATGAGTTCGGCCACCCCGTCCCCGGCTCCGGTGTCGTGGTCGCTCGTGCCCCACTGCGCCAGCAGCGCGCGCAGCCGGCCGGCGACGCCGGTGCGGGTCACCTCGTCCGGTGCGCCGGCCGCCATCGCGGCTTCGAGCCGGTCCAGTTCGGCCAGCACCGACGGCCCGCTGTCGAGGCCGGTGCCCTCGGCCAGTTCGGCCAGCAGGTGCGCGGCCAGCGCCCGCGGCGTGGCGTAGTCGAAGACCAGCGTCGCGGACATCCGCAGCCCGGTGGCGGCGGTCAGCCGGTTGCGCAGCTCGACGGCGGTCAGCGAGTTGACGCCGAGTTCCTGGAACTCCCGGTCGGCCTTCACCTCGCCGGGTGACGGCAGGGCCAGCACCGCGGCGGCCTCACCGCGCACGAGGTCGAGCAGCAGGGTGAGCCGGTCGTCCTCGGGCAGCGCGGTCAGCTTCTCCACCAGCCCGGCCTGCGAAGCGGCCGCGCCGGCGGCCGTCCGCCGGGCCGCCCGGACCAGGTTGCGCAGCAGCGGCGGCACGTCGGCCGGCGCCGCGGCCCCGGCCGGGTTCGTCGCGGTGGCGACGATCAGCGGCTCGTCCGCGCCGATGGCGGCGTCGAACATGGCCAGGCCCGGCCCCGCTTCGATTTCGGCCACCCCGCCGGCCTTCGTGCGGTGGCGATCGGCCTCGCTGAGCGTGCTGGTCATGCCGCTGGAGGCCGCCCACGGGCCCCAGGCGATCGAGGTCGCCGGGAGGCCTTGCTGCCGGCGGTAGGCGGCCAAGGCGTCCAGCGTGGTGTTGGCCGCCGCGTAGTTGCCCTGCCCACCGGCCCCGAACACGCCGGCCACCGAGGAGTAGAGCACGAACCCGGCCAGCGGCTGGTCTTCGGTCGCCCGGTGCAGGTTCCACGCGGCATCGGTCTTCGGCGCGAGCACGGTGTCGAGCCGCTTGGGGGTCATCGACTCCAGCACGCCGTCGTCGAGCACCCCGGCGGCGTGCACCACGGCCGTCAGCCGGAGGTCCGAGACCAGGTCACGCACGGCTGCGAAGTCGCTGACGTCGCACGCGGCGAACGACACCGCCCCGCCCAGCTCCGCACGCAGCTCCCCCGCCCCCGGTGCCGCCTCACCACGTCGGCCCACCAGCAGCACGTGCCGCTGCCCCTGGGCCACCAGGTGCCGGGCCAGGTGCGCAGCCAGCCCGCCGGTACCGCCGGTGACCAGCACCGTCGCGTCGCGGTCCCAGACCGGCGGCATGGTCAGCACCAGCTTGCCGATGTGCTTGGCCTGCTGCATGTGGCGGAACGCGCTGCGGGCGCGGCGCACGTCCCAGGCGCGGACCGGCAGCGGCTGGATCGCGTCCTTGGCGAACAGCCGGAGCAGCTCGGCCAGCATTTCGCCCATCCGGTCCGGGCCGGCCTCGGACAGGTCGAACGCCCGGTACCGCACGCCCGGCGGGTTCTCCCGGACGTCGGTCTTGCCCATCTCCAGGAAGCGCCCGCCCGGCTTGAGCAGGCGCAGGGAAGCGTCGATGAATTCACCGGTCAGCGAGTTCAGCACCACGTCCAGGCCGTCGCCGGTCAGCGGCGCGAACGCCGCCTCGAAGTCGGTCGTGCGCGAGGAAGCGATGTGGTCGTCGGGAATTCCCATGGCCCGCAGGGTTTCCTGCTTGGCCGGGCTCGCGGTGGCGAACACCTCCGCACCCAGGTGCTTCGCCAGCTGGACGGCGGCCATGCCGACACCGCCGGTTCCCGCGTGCACCAGCACTTTCTGCCCGGCTCGCAGGTCGGCCAGGTCGGTGAAGGCGTAATAGGCGGTGAGGAACACCAGCGGCACCGAGGCCGCGGTCTCGTCGGTCCAGTCGTCCGGCACGCGGGTGAGGATGCGCTCGTCGAGGGTGAGCGGCGCGGTGCGGATGCTGCCGGGCACGATGCCCATGGCCCGGTCGCCGACGGCCAGCCCGGTCACGTCCGGGCCGACCTCGGTGACCACGCCGACGCCCTCGGCGCCGAGCGGGCCCGCCTGGCCCGGGTACAGGCCCAGTGCGTTGAGCACGTCCCGGAAGTTCATGCCCGCCGCGGTGATCCGCAGCCGGACCTCCCGGCCCCGCAGCGGCCGCGCGGGCTCGTCGACCGGAGCGAGGTACAGGTCGTCCAGGCTGCCGGAGTGCTTGCTGTCCAAGCACCACTCCGTCGACGGCGGTACCAGCGAGGGCGATGTGGCCAGCCGGGCCAGCCGGGCCACCCGCACCACGCCGTCGCGCACCGCGATCTGCGGCTCCTCCCGCAGGAGGGAGGCCGCGAGCCCGGGCAGCACGCCGGCGCTCCCGGCGTCGAGGTCGAGCAGCACGAACCGGTCCGGGTGCTCGGACTGGGCCGTGCGCACCAGCCCCCACACCGCCGCCGCCGCCGGATCGGTCACCTCGTCCACCGCACCCCGCGTCACCACGACCAGCCTGGACTCCGCCAACTCGGGCCGGGACAACCAGTCCTGCAACACACCCAGCACCCGAGCCGCAGCCACGTGCGCCGCGGACGGCCCGGCCGCGACGCCGCCGCCGTCGATTTCGAGCACCGCCCAGTCCGGCACCGAGCCGGACTCGGCCAGCTCGCCGGGGGAACCCGCCGTGGTGGCCGACAGCGCCGAAGCCAGTTCGAAGGGGTCGCCGCCGAGGACCGCCCAACGCTGTCCGGCCGCCGAGCCGGTGGGCTCCACGGTCTCCCACTCCAGGCGCAGCAGGAAATCCCGCACGTCGGCGGCCGGTGCGGCGGCCGCGGCGGTGGTGGCCGAGCGCAGCAGCAGCGACTCGACCGAGATCACCGGGTGGCCGGCCGGGTCGGTGGCGGCCAGCGACACGGCGTCGCCGTCGCGCCGCCAGCGCACCCGCAGCACCGTGGCGCCGTCGGCGTGCAGGCTGACACCGCTCCACGAGAAGGGCAGCAGGCCCTGTCCCGAGCCGGCGTCGAACAGTTCGCCGCTGACCTGGAGGGCGGCGTCCAGCAGGGCCGGGTGCAGGCCGAACCCGGCCGCGCCGGAGACCGCCGGTTCGGGCAGCGCCACTTCGGCGTACAGGTCTTCACCGTCGCGCCAGGCACCACGCAGGCCCTGGAAGACCGGGCCGTACACCAGACCGGATCCGGCCAGGTCGGTGTAGAAGGTGTCGAGGCCGACCGGCTCGGCCCCGGCCGGCGGCCACTGCGCGGGAACCCAGTCCGTGCGGGTCTCCTCGGGGGCGAGCACGCCGGTGGCGTGGTGGGTCCACGTGCCGTCCGAGGCGGCGGGCCGGGAGTGGATGCGCAGGTCGCGGCGGCCGGTTTCGTCTGGGGCCCCGGCCGTCACCCGCACGGCGACGGCCTCGCTCCGGGTCAGCACCATCGGCACGGCCAGGGTCAGCTCCTGCACCTGCCGGCACTCCACGTGGTCCCCCGCCCGCACGGCGAGTTCGAGGAACCCGGTGCCGGGGAACAGGATCGCGGTGCCGACCTGGTGGTCGGCCAGCCACGGGTGGGTGGTGGTGGACAGCCGGCCGGTGAGCACGACGCCTTCGTCGTCGGGCAGGCCGACCGCCGCGCCGAGCAGCGGGTGCCGCGCGGAGACCAGGCCCCAGTCGGCGGCGCTGCCGGTGCGGCCGGTGGCCGTGGGCCAGAACCGCGTCTCCTGGAACGGGTACGTCGGCAGGTCGATCCGGCGGCCGCCCAGCCCGGCGAAGAACCCGGGCCAGTCGACGTCGACGCCGGCGACGAAGGCCGCGCCCAGCGCCGTCACCGCCGAGCGCTCTTCGGGCGCCTCGCGCAGCGCCGGGATCACCACCACCGCGGGGTCGTCGGCGATCTCGTGGACCATCGAGGACAGGCTCGTGCCGGGGCCCAGCTCCACGAACACCGACACGCCGGTGTCCCGCATGGCCGCGACGCCGTCGGCGAACCGCACCGGCTCCCGCACGTGCCGCACCCAGTACTCCGGGTCGCACACCTCGTCGCTCACCAAGGCGCCGGTGAGATTCGAAACCAGGGGAATCCGCGGCTCGGCGAACGTCAGACCCGCCACCACCGACCGGAACTCCGCCAGCATCGGGTCCATCAACGGCGAATGGAACGCATGCGACACCGACAGCCGCTTGACCCGATGTCCCCGCTCCCGCAACACCTCCGCGATCTCCAGCACCACCGGCTCGACCCCGGCCAGCACCACTGACCGCGGCCCGTTCACCGCCGCGATCGACACCTCACCCGCACGACCGGCCAGCAACGGCGACACCACGTCCTCGGCCGCCCCCACCGCCACCATCGCGCCACCGGACGGCAACCCCTGCATCAACCGTGCCCGCGCCGACACCAACGCCGCCGCATCCGGCAACGACAACACCCCGGCCACGTGCGCCGCCGCGATCTCACCCACCGAGTGGCCCGCGACCGAGCCGAACCGCACTCCCCACGACTCCCACAGCCGGAACAGCGCGACCTCGACGGCGAACAACGCGGGCTGCGTGAACCGGGTCTGCTCGAGGTTCTCACCGGACCACATCACCTCGCGCAACCCGGGAATGTCCAGAGTGGACAAAATCTCGGCGAAAGCTTCGGCGAACACCGGGAACCGGGCCGCCAGCTCACGCCCCATCCCGGCCTGTTGCGCGCCCTGGCCGGAGAACACCGCCCCGGCCGAAACTTCACGGGCCTCGCCGGAAGCCACCTGGACACCGGCCAGCAGCACCGCCCGGTGCTCGAACACCGACCGCGTCGTCGCCAGCGAGAACCCGACGTCCACCGGATCGCCGGCGCAGTCCCGCACCCGCGCGACCTGCTCCGCCAACGCCGCTTCGCTCTTGGCCGAAACCACCCACGGCACCACACCGGCCTCGACCGGCCTGGCCTCGGCGACCACCGGCTCGGCCGGCGCCTGCTCCAGGATCACGTGCGCGTTCGTGCCACTGACCCCGAAGGCCGACACGCCGGCCCGACGCGGCCGGTCCACCGACGGCCACGCGGCCGGCTCGGTGAGCAGGGAGACGGCACCGGACTCCCAGTCCACGTGCGTCGAGGGCGCGTCGACGTTGAGGGTCCGCGGGGCGAGGCCGTGGTCGAGCGCCTGCACCATCTTGATCACCCCGGCCACCCCGGCCGCGGCCTGGGTGTGCCCGAGGTTGGACTTGACCGACCCCAGCAGCAGCGGGGTTTCGCGCTCCCGGCCGTAGGTGGCCAGCAGGGCTTGGGCCTCGATCGGGTCGCCCAGCCGCGTGCCCGTGCCGTGTCCTTCGACGACGTCGACGTCCGAGGTGGACAGCCCAGCGGACGCCAGCGCCTGGCGGATCACCCGCTGCTGCGACGGCCCGTTGGGCGCGGTGAAGCCGTTGGACGCGCCGTCGGAGTTGACCGCCGAACCGGCGACGACGGCCAGCACGCGGTGGCCGCGGCGGCGGGCGTCGGACAGCCGCTCCAGCACCAGCACGCCGGCGCCCTCGGACCAGCCGGTGCCGTCCGCGCTGTCGGCGTAGGCCTTGCACCGGCCGTCCTGGGCGAGGCCGCCCTGGCGGCCGAACTCGGCGAAGGGCACCGGGGACGACATCACGGTCACCCCGCCGGCCAGTGCCAGCGAGCAGTCGCCGTTGCGCAGCGCCTGCGCCGCCAGGTGCAGGGCGACCAGGGACGAGGAGCAGGCGGTGTCGATCGACACCGACGGGCCCTCCAGGCCGAAGGTGTAGGACAGCCGGCCGGAGATCACACTGACCGTGGTGCCGGTCATCACGAACCCTTCGGCCGCCGGGTCGCCGAACAGCAGGCCGGCGTAGTCGGCGTCGGAGGCGCCGATGTAGACGCCGGTGGGCGTGCCGGCCAGCGACAGCGGGTCGATGCCGGCCCGCTCGATCGCCTCCCACGCGGTCTTCAGCAGCACCCGCTGCTGCGGGTCCATGGCGATGGCCTCACGCGGCGAGATGCCGAAGAACGCCGGGTCGAACTGGGCGGCGTCGGTGAGGAACCCGCCGACCGGGGACAGCGACACGGTGTTGCCCTCCGGGGTGTACCGGCTCGCGTCCTCCCAGCCGCGGTCGCCGGGGAAGCCGGAGATCACGTCCCGGCCGTCCACGACGAGCTGCCACAGGTCTTCCGGGGTGCGGATCCCGCCCGGGTAGTGGCAGCTCATGCCGACGACGGCGATCCGGTCGTCGTCCGGCGCCGGGCCGGTGGTCACCGCGGGTACGCCGGCGGCGGGGGCGGCCTCGCCAAGAACCTCGGTGAGCAGGAACGTGGCCAGCCGGACCGGGGTCGGGTAGTCGAACACCAGGGTCGCGGGCAGCCGCTGCCCGGTCGCCCCGGCCAGCCGGTTGCGCAGCTCGACCGAGCTGAGCGAGTCGAACCCGAGTTCCCGGAACTCCTGTTTCGCGCCGACGAGGTCCATCGAGGGGTGGCCGAGCACGGCGGCCGCCTCGGCGCGGATGATGCCCAGCAGGTGCTGGTGCCGGTCCGCCTCCCGCATCCCGGCCAGTTCCGCGGCCAGGCCGCCCGGGGCGAGCGGGCCGGCCGCGGCGGCGGTGCGGCGGGCGCCGCGGACCAGGTCGCGCAGGATGGGCGGGACCGCGCCCCCGGCCGCGGCCGGGCCGCCCGCGGTGGCCATCAGCACCGGCTCGCCGGTGCTGATCGCCGTGTCGAACATGGCCAGGCCCGGCCCGGCTTCGATCCCGGTCAGGCCCGCGGCCGCGGTCCGGCGGCGGTCGGTCTCGGAGAGGTCGGCGGTCATGCCGCTGGAGGCGGCCCACGGTCCCCAGGCCACCGAGGTGGCCGGCAGGCCGAGCCGGTGCCGGTAGCCGGCCAGCGCGTCCATGGCCACGTTGGCGGCGGCGTAGCTGCCCTGGCCGGGGCTGCCGACCAGGCCGGCGGCCGAGGAGTACAGCACGAACGCGGCCAGCGGCTGGTCGAGGGTGGCCTGGTGCAGGTGCCAGGCGGCGTCCACCTTGGGCGCCAGCACGGTGTCCAGGCGTTCCGGGGTGATGGATTCGAGCACACCGTCGGCCACCACACCGGCCGCGTGCACGACCGCCGTGATGGTCCGGCCGTCGACCAGCGCCCGCACGGCGACCGGGTCGCTGACGTCGCAGGCCGCGAACGACACCGCGGCACCGAGCTCGGCTCGCAGTTCCGCGGCACCCGGGGCGGTGTCGCCACGGCGGCCCACCAGCAGCACGTGCCGCTGCCCCTGAGCCACCAGGTGCCGGGCCAGGTGCGCGGCCAGGCCGCCGGTGCCACCGGTGACCAGCACCGTCGCCTCCCGGTCCCAGACCGGCGGCAGGGTCAGCACGAGCTTGCCGATGTGCTTGGCCTGCGCCATGAAGCGGAAGGCGTCCCGGCAGCGGCGGATGTCCCAGGCGGTGATCGGCAGCGGTGCCAGCACGCCGCGCGCGAACAGGCCCAGCAGCGCGGTCAGCATTCCGCCGATCCGGTCCGGGCCGGCTTCGCCGAGGTCGAAGGAGCGGTACCGGACGCCCGGCGGGTTCTCCCGGAGATCGGTCTTGCCCATTTCGAGGAAGTGCCCGCCCGGTTTGAGCAGGCGCAGGGAAGCGTCGATGAACTCACCGGTCAGCGAATTCAGCACCACGTCCAGGCCGTCACCGGTCAGCGGCGCGAACGCCGCCTCGAAGTCCGTCGTGCGCGAGGAAGCGATGTGGTCGTCGGGGATGCCCAGCCCGCGCAACGTGTCCTGCTTGGCCGGGCTCGCGGTGGCGAACACCTCCGCACCCAGGTGCCTCGCCAGCTGGATCGCCGCCATGCCGACACCGCCGGCGCCGGCGTGCACCAGCACCTTCTGTCCCGGCCGCAGGTTCGAGAGATCCGTGAACGCGTAGAACGCGGTGAGGAACGCCAGCGGCACCGAAGCGGCGGTCTCGTCGGTCCAGCCGTCCGGGACGCGGTGCACGATCCGCTCGTCGACCACGACCGGGGCCGAGCCGATGCCGCCGGGCGAGATGCCCATGACCCGGTCGCCGACGGTCAGGCCGGTTGCGTCCGGGCCGAGCTCGGTGACCACGCCGGCGACCTCGGAGCCCAGCGGGCCGGCCGGGCCCGGGTACAGCCCGAGCGCGTTGAGCACGTCGCGGAAGTTGATGCCGGTCGCGGTGATCCGTAGCCGGACCTCCCGGTCGCGCAGGGGCCGTGATTCCTCGGTGACCGGGGCCAGGTACAGGTCGTCCAAGCTGCCGGAATGCTTGCTGTCCAGCCGCCACTCCCCCGGCGGCGGCACCAGCGACGGTGCCGTCGCGAGGCGGCCCAGCCGGGCCACCCGCACGACGCCGTCCCGCACGGCCACCTGGGGTTCGTCCGCGAACACCGACGCGGCCAGCCGCGGCAGCAGGGCGGCGCCGCCGGCGTCGAGGTCGAGCAGCACGAACCGGCCGGGGTGCTCGGACTGGGCGCTGCGCACCAGCCCCCACACCGCGGCCGCCGCCGGATCGGTCACCTCGTCCACCGCACCCCGCGTCACCACGACCAGCCTGGACTCCTCCAACTCAGGCCGGGACAACCAGTCCTGCAACACACCCAGCACCCGAGCCGCAGCCACGTGCGCCACGGACGGGCCGGCGGCCACGTCCCCGCCGTCGACCTGGACCAGGGCCCAGTCCGGGACCACCCCGGACTCGGCCAGCTCGCCCGGCGAACCGGCGACCTGTCCGTCCACAACGGACCGCAAGCCGAAGGTGTCCGGGCCGATGACCGCCCAGCCGAGGACGGGGACCTCGGCCGTTTCGGGCCGGGACAGCGGCGGGAAGTGCAGCCGCAGCAACGCGTCCTGCGCGGCGGGCGCGGCCGAGATCCGGCCGGCGGGCGCGCGCAGGACCAGGGACTCGACCGAAAGCACCGGGTTGTCCGCCACGTCGGTGGCCGACAGGGTGAACGAGTCGCCGGCCCGCTGCCAGCGCACCCGCAGCACGCTGGCGCCGGCGGCGTGCAGGCTGACGCCGTTCCAGGAGAACGGCATCAGGTTCTTGCCCGCGTTGGCCGCGAAGAACGAGCTGGCCTGCAGGGCCGCGTCCAGCAGCGCCGGGTGGAGACCGTAGGCGGCCGCGTCCTGGGCCGCCTGCGGGAACTCCACTTCGGCGTACAGGTCTTCGCCCTGCTGCCACAGCGCACGCAGCCCCTCGAAGGACGGTCCGTAGACCAGGCCGCCGGCCGCCATCCGGGTGTAGAAGTCGTCGATGGCCACGGGCTCCGCGCCGGCCGGGGGCCACTGCGCGGGCGCCCAGCCGCCGCGCGTCTCCGCGGGGGCGAGCACACCGGTGGCGTGGTGGGTCCACGTGCCGTCCGAGGCGGCGGGCCGCGAGTGGATCCGCAGGTCGCGACGGCCGTCCGGGTCGGGCGCGCCCACCACGACCTGGACGTCGGCCGCTTCGCCCGCGCCGAACACCATCGGCACGGCCAAGGTGAGCTCCTGCACCTGCCGGCAGCCGACCTGGTCGGCCGCGCGGACGGCCAGTTCCAGGAAGCCGGTGCCCGGGAACACCACGGCGTCACCGAGGACGTGGTCGCCGATCCAGGGGTGGGTGGCCACCGAGAGCCGGCCGGTCAGTACCGCGCCCTGGTCGTCGGCCAGCGGTACGGCCGCGCCGAGCAGCGGGTGCCCGGCGGGCACCAGGCCCCAGTCGGCCACCTTGCCGGCGCGGGTGGTGCTCTTCGGCCAGAACCGCGTCTCCTGGAACGGGTACGTCGGCAGGTCGATCCGGCGGCCACCCAGCCCGGCGAAGAACGCCGGCCAGTCGACGCCGGCTCCGGCCACGAAAGCCGCGCCCAGCGCCGAAACCACCGATCGTTCCTCCGCCGTGTCCCGCAACACCGGAATGACCGCGGAATCGTCGACAATCTGGTGCACCATCGAGGCCAGCGCGGATCCCGGACCCACCTCCACGAACACCGAGGCACCGGCATCACGCATCGCCGCGATCCCGGCCGCGAACCGCACGGGTTCACGCACGTGCCGGACCCAGTACTCCGGGTCACGCACCTCATCCGTCACCAACGCCCCGGTCAGGTTCGAGACCAGCGGAATCGTCGGTTCGGCGAGCTGCACACCCGCCATGACCGACCGGAACTCCGCCAGCATCGGCTCCATCAACGGCGAATGGAACGCATGCGACACTGACAGCCGCTTGACCCGATGTCCCTGCTCCCGCAAGACCTCCGCAATCTGCAGCACCACCGGCTCAACACCCGCCAGCACCACCGACTGCGGCCCGTTGACCGCCGCGATCGACACCGCGTCGTCGTGACCGGCCAGCAACGGCGACACCACATCCTCGCCGGCACCCACCGCCACCATCGCGCCACCGGACGGCAACGCCTGCATCAACCGGCCACGCGCGGCAACCAGCGCACACGCGTCCGGGAGCGAAAACACTCCGGACACGTACGCCGCCGCGATCTCCCCCACCGAATGCCCGGCCACGAAAGCCGCCTTGACGCCCCACGACTCGAACAGGCGGAACAACGCCACCTCGACCGCGAACAGCGCGGGCTGTGTGAACCGGGTCTGCTCCAGGTTCTGCCCGGACCACATGGCCTCGCGCTGGCCGTCGACGGCCAGCTCGGCCAGCACTTCGTCCAGGGCCTTGGCGAACACCGGGAAGCGAGCCGACAGCTCCCGGCCCATGCCCGCGCGCTGCGCACCCTGGCCCGAAAACACCATCCCCACCGACGCGTCGGTGGCCGCACCGGAGGCGATCACGTCGCCACCGGACAGCAGTACCGCCCGGTGCTCGAACACCGACCGCGTCGTCGCCAGCGAAAACCCGATGTCGGCCGGAGAACCGTCCCAAGCGCGAATCCGGGCCACCTGCTCGGCCAGAGCCGCCTCGGTCTTGGCCGACACCGGCCAGGGCACCACGCCGGGATCACTCGCCGGGGATTCGGCCACCACCGGCTCGGCCGGTGCTTCCTCCAGGATCACGTGCGCGTTCGTGCCACTGGCCCCGAACGACGACACCGCAGCCCGGCGCGGCCGGTCCACCGACGGCCACGCGGCCGGTTCGGTGAGCAGCTCCAGCGCCCCGGAAGACCAGTCGACGTGCGACGACGGCTCGGTCACGTGCAGCGTCCGCGGGACAACGCCGTGGCGCATCGCGAGCACCATCTTCATGACGCCGGCGACGCCGGACGCGGCCTGGGTGTGCCCGATGTTGGACTTGACCGAACCCAGCAGCAGCGGGTGTTCCCGCTCGGTCCGGCCGTAGGTCGCCAGCAGCGAACGGGCCTCGATGGGGTCACCCAGCTTGGTGCCGGTGCCGTGCGCCTCCAGGACGTCGACCTCGTCCGGGCCGAGCCCGGCGGCGGCCAGCGCCGCGCGGATCACCTTCTGCTGGGCGCCGCCGCTGGGCGCGGTCAGGCCGTTGGAGGTGCCGTCCTGGTTGACGGCCAGGCCGCGCACCACGGCCAGCACCGGGTGCCCGAGCCGCCGGGCGTCGGACAGCCGCTCGACCAGCAGCATCCCGGCGCCCTCGGCCCAGCCGGTGCCGTCGGCGCTGTCGGAGAACGCCTTGCAGCGGCCGTCCGGGGACAGGGCGCCCTGCGCGGAGAACTCGGTGAACCCGGCCGGGGTGGACATCACCATGACGCCACCGGCGAGCGCGATCGAGCACTCGCCCGCCCGCAGGGCCTGCACGGCCAGGTGCAGGGAGACCAGCGAGGACGAGCACCCGGTGTCCACGGACATGGTCGGGCCCTGCAGGCCGAAGGTGTAGGCCAGCCGGCCGGAGAGCAGGCTGGCCGACTGCGCGGTCTGCCAGTCGACGTGCCCGTGGGGCATCCGGTAGTCGCCGCTGCCGCCGCCGACGAACACGCCGGTGTCGCTGCCGCGCAGGGAAAGCGGGTCGATGCCCGCCCGTTCCACGGCTTCCCAGGCGACGGTCAGCACCAGCCGCTGCTGCGGGTCCATCACCATCGCCTCGTTGGGCGAGATGCGGAAGAACCCGGGGTCGAAGTCGGCCACGTTCGCCAGGAAGCCGCCCTGGCGGGTGACGCTTTCGCCGGTGCCGTCGGGGCCGCCGTGGTACAGCGCATCCAGGTCCCAGCCGCGGTCCGCGGGCATCTCGCCGATGGCGTCGCCGCCCGACTCGACCAGCCGCCACAGGTCCTCCGGCGAGCGCACCCCGCCGGGGTAGCGGCAGGCCATGCCCACGATGGCGATGGGCTCCCTGGCCGCCGCCTGCAGCTGCCGGTTCTGCCGGCGCAGCCGATCGGTCTCCTTCATCGCCGCGCGCAGTGCTTCGACGACCTTGTCGCCGGATGCCGCCATGGTGATCTCCTTCAGTCGCGCGTCAGGTCGCCGGACCGGCCGTTCAACGCGGCCTGCACCAGGTCGTCGAGATCCATCTCGTCGATGGCGCCGTCGTCGTCGGGTTCCGGCACGTCGTGGCGGTGGTCGGGCCCGGGGTGGCCGTCGGCCAGCCGCAGCAGCGGTTCCAGCACCCCGATGTCCTGGAGGCGCTGCAACGGCACCGAATTCAGCAGCGCCCGCAGCTGTGCTTCGTCGGCGTCGCCGACACCCGTGTCCGGCAGCAGCTCGCTCAGCACGTGCTCGGCGAGCGCGGCCGAGGTCGGGTGGTCGAAGGCCAGGGTGACCGGGAGGTCCAGCCCGGTCGTGCCGCTCAGCCGGGTGCGCAGGTCCATCGCGGTCAGCGAGTCGAACCCGAGGTCCTTGAAGGGCCGGTCGGCCTCGATCCGCTGGGTTCCGGCGTGGCCCAGCACCACCGCGACCTCGCCGCGCACCAGGCCCAGCACGTGACCGAGGCGGTCCCCGGCCGGCAGGTCCAGCAGGGTGCGCCGCAGTTCCCCGGCCACCTCGGCCGGGTCCACGCGGTCGCGCCCGGCCGCGTCCAGCGCGGCCCGGGCCTCCGGGACGCCGGTCAGCAGGCGGCTGGGCCGCTTCGCCGTGAACGCCGGGGCGAACTGCTCCCAGGTCACGTCGGCCAGCACGGTTTCCGCCGCGGCGGCGCCGATCGCCCGGCCCAGCGCGGCCGGCACGAGCTCCGGGTCCATCGGCGGCAGGCCGCTGAGCCGCAGGTGGTTGGCCAGCTCCGGCTCGGCGTCGGTCCACGCGGCCAGCGCCACGGCCAGGCCACCGCGCCGCCGGGCCAGCGCCGCCAGGTAGGCGTCGACGGCCGCCTGGTCACCGCGGCCGAGCACCCCCCAGGCGCCGGCGACGGACCCGATCGCCACGAACAAGGGGGCACGGTCATCCCGCACCGGCGCGCCTCGGCCGCCGGACGGGAGCTCACCAGGCGCCTCGGCGGCGCGCCGGAGCCCGCTCTCAGCCCACCCGGCCAGCCGGGCGTCCAGCTCGGCGAGGTCGCGGACCGCCTCGGCCACGTCGGCCGCCGCCGGAGGCGCCACCAGCACCGCGCTCAGGTCCTCGGGCAGCTCCACCGGAGCGGCCGGGTCCCAGGTCAAGACCCGTTCGGCGCCGTTTTCGGTGAGCCAGCCGGCCAGGCCGGCCACGGCCGCGGTGACCAGCACGGTCCCGCTGGGCCGCCACGGCCCGGCGGCCGGGCCGGTGGCCCGGGTCAGCCGGCGGGCCAGCAGCTGCCCGTCGCGCAGGGCCAGCTGGTCCTCGCCCGTGACCAGGGCGGCGGGCAAGGCCGCCAGTGTCCCGGCGTCCAGGGTGGCCGGCAGGTCGAGCAGGCCGCCCCAGCGGTCCGGGTGCTCCAGCGCGGCGACGCGGCCACGGCCCCACAGCGCGGCCTGGCCCGGTGCGGGCGCATCGTCGTGCACGGCCACGGCCTGCCGGGTGACGCACCACACCGATGCGTCCACTTCGGACAGTTCAGCCGGCCATCCCTCGGCCACAGTCAGCGGATCGCCGGTGACGCCCAGCAGGGACAGCACCCCGGCATACCCTTCGCCCGCTCCGTCCAGTGTGGACACCACGGTGGCGCCGGGGAGCGCGGCGGCCACGGCACCGATCCAGGGGTCGGCCGCCCAGCCCTCCGGGGCCAGCACCAGCCAGCGTCCGGCCGGTTCGGCCGTGGGCCGCACCGGCACCCAGTCCACCTGGTAGCGCCACCGGCCGGTCGCGGTCAGCTCGTGCCGGTCGCGCCGCCACTTCGCCAGCGCCGGCAGCACCGGGCCCAGCGACTCGCCGTCCAGGTCCAGGGTGGCGGCCAGCGAAGCCACGTCGGCGGTGTCCACCGCGGTCCAGAACTCGGCGTCCAGCGGGTCGGCGGCGGCCGGGCCGGTGGTCGTCTCCGGCCAGTAGCGCTCGCGCTGGAACGGGTAGGTCGGCAGGTCGGCCAGCGGCGTCCCGGCGAAGTAGGCGGCCCAGTCCACCGCCACCCCGCACACGTGCAGCCGGGCCAGGGCCGCGGCCAGCGCGTGCTCCTCGCCGGTGGCGCGCAGCGTCGGCAGGGCCACCGGTTCCGGGCTCAGGCCGGCGAAGCAGTGCCCGGCCATGGCCGAGCAGGTGCCGTCCGGGCCGATCTCCACGAAGGTCCGCACGCCCGCCTCGGCCAGGGTCCGCACGCCGTCGGCGAAGCGCACCGCCTCCCGCGCGTGCCGCACCCAGTACTCCGGCGTCCGCAGCTCCTCGGCCGCCAGGGCTCCGGTCACCGTGGACACCAGCGGGATCCGCGGCTCGTGGTAGGTCAGGTTCCCCGCCACCGTCGCGAATTCGGCCAGCATCGGGTCCATCAGGGATGAGTGGAACGCGTGGCTGACCCGCAGCCGGCGGACCTGGTGACCCTCGGCCTCCAGCCGGCCGGCCGCCGCGAGCACCGCGTCCTCGGCCCCGGCCAGCACGACCGACTCGGGCCCGTTGACCGCCGCGACGGCGACGTCCTCGCCGAGGTACCCGGCCACGTCGGCCTCGGTGCCGCGCACCGAAACCATGGCCCCGCCGGCGGGCAGCGCCTGCATCAGCGCACCCCGGGCGGCCACCAGCGCGCAGGCGTCGGGCAGCGACAGCACCCCGGCCACGTGCGCCGCGGCGATCTCGCCGATCGAGTGCCCGGCCAGGTAGTCCGGCGTCACGCCCCACGACTCCAGCAACCGGAACAGCGCCACTTCGATCGCGAACAAGGCCGGCTGCGTGTGCCCGGTCTCGTGGATCGCTTCGGCGACGTCCGGGTCCTCGGTCCACATGATCTTGCGCAGGGCCGGGTCGAAGTGCCCCAGCACCTCGTCCAGCGCGTCGGCGAACACCGGGTGGCGCTCGTACAGCTCGCGGCCCATGCCGGTCCGCTGGCTGCCCTGCCCGGCGAACAGGAACGCCGTCCGCCCGGTCCCGGCCGGGCCGGTGGCCAGCTCGACCACGCCGTCTTCGGTGGCCAGCAACGCGGCCCGGTGACCGAACGCGGCGCGGCCGGTGGCGAGGGTCCGGCCGGCTGCCGCGCGGCCGACGCCGGACAGCGCGCGCAGCGCCGCCACCTGCTCGCGCAGGGCCTCGGGCGTGCTGGCGGAAACCGGCCACGGCACCACGGCCGCGTCCTCGGCGGTGGCCACCCCGGATGCCGGGGCTTGTTCGATGATCACGTGGGCGTTGGTGCCGCTGACCCCGAAGGCCGAGACACCGGCCCGGCGGGGCCGCCCGGTGTCCGGCCAGTCGCGGGGCTGCTGCACCAGCTCCACCGAACCGTCCCAGGACACGTGCGGGGAGGGCGAGGCGGCGTGCAGGGTGGCCGGCAGCACGCCGTGCCGCATGGCCAGCACCATCTTGATCACCCCGGCCACGCCGGCCGCGCCCTGGGTGTGCCCCAGGTTCGACTTGACCGAGCCCAGCAGCAGCGGGTGCTCCCGATCCCGGCCGTAGCCGGCCATCAGGGCGTGCGCCTCGACCGGGTCGCCCAGCGCGGTGCCGGTGCCGTGCGCCTCGACCGCGTCGACCTCGGCCGGCCGCAGCCCGGCGTCGGCCAGCGCGGCCCGGATGACCCGCTGCTGCGCGGGGCCGTTGGGGGCGGTCAGGCCGTTGGACGCGCCGTCGGAGTTGACCGCGGTACCGCGGACCACCGCCCACACCGTGTGGCCGTTGCGCTGGGCGTCGGACAGGCGTTCCAGCACCAGGATGCCCGCGCCTTCGGACCACGCCGTGCCGTCGGCGCCGTCGCCGAACGCCTTGCAGCGGCCGTCGGCGGCCAGGCCGCCCTGGCGGCTGAACTCCACGAACGAGCCCGGGCCGGACATCACCGAGACGCCACCGGCGAGGGCCAGCGAGCACTCGCCGGCGCGCAGCGCGCGGCCGGCCCAGTGCAGGGCGACCAGGGAGGCCGAACAGGCGGTGTCCACGGTGACCGCCGGGCCTTCCAGGCCCAGGGTGTAGGACAGCCGGCCGGACATCACGCTGGCCGTGTTGCC
Organism: Amycolatopsis sp. NPDC004169; assembly: GCF_040610315.1. Lineage (NCBI taxonomy): Bacteria > Bacillati > Actinomycetota > Actinomycetes > Pseudonocardiales > Pseudonocardiaceae > Amycolatopsis > Amycolatopsis sp. NPDC004169. Next base: position 23,687 of record NZ_JBEXMD010000061.1, on the reverse strand, counting down.
GGTGGCCACGTGGCCGCCCAGGTCCTCGGTGGCCCGGCGCAGCACGGACACGTAGTCCTGGCCGTTGGTGCCGACGAACACGCCGGTGTCGCTGCCCCGCAACCCGGACGGGTCGATGCCGGAGCGCTCCAGCGCCTCCCACGACGTCTCCAGCAGCAACCGCTGCTGCGGGTCCATGGCCAGCGCCTCCCGCGGCGAGATGCCGAAGAAGTCGGCGTCGAACCCCGCGACGTCCGGCAGGAAGCCGCCCCGGCCGGTGGCCGAGCGCCGGTCCAGCTCGGGCAGGTCCCAGCCGCGGTCGGCGGGGAAGGGCACGATGCCTTCGCCGCCGTCGGCCAGCAGCCGCCACAGGTCTTCGGGCGAAGAGACGCCGCCGGGGAGGCGGCAGCCCATGCCGACGATGACGATCGGGTCGTCGGCGTCCGCACGCGGCCCGGTGACCACCGGGGTGGTCCCGGCCCGGCCGCCGGACAGCTCGGCGTGCAGGTGCTCGGCGAGGTCCCGCGGGGTCGGGTAGTCGTAGACGAGCGAGGCGGGCAGGGTCAGCCCGGTCGCCGCGGCCAGGCTGTTGCGCAGCTCGAGGGTGGTCAGCGAATCGAACCCGAGGTCGCGGAAGGCCCGGTCGGCCTCCACCCCGGCCGGGTCGCTGTGCCCGAGCACGGCCGCGATCCGGACCCGCAGCAGGTCCAGCAGCCCGGCGGGGTCCGCCGGGACGTCCGGGGCCGCCGCGAGGCCGGCGGACGGCGTCGCCGACGCCCGCACCTCGGGCAGGTCGGCCAGCAGCGGCGCCGGGCGCAGCGCGGTGATCGCGGGCGCGAACCGGCCCCAGTCCACGTCGGCGACGACCAGCTCGGTGTCCCCGTGCTCGAGGGCCTGACGCAACGCGGCCAGGGCCGGTTCCGGGCGCAGCGGCCGGAAGCCGCCCCGCCGGACCCGGTGCTCCACCGTTTCGGCCTCGGCCACCATGCCCGACCCGGCCCACGGGCCCCAGGCGATCGAGGTGGCGGGCAGGCCGTCGGCCCGCCGCTGCCGCGCCAGCGCGTCCAGGTAGGCGTTGGCCGCCGCGTAGTTGGCCTGGCCGGCGGCGCCGATCGCGCCGCTGGTCGAGGAGTACAGGACGAACGCGTCCAGCTCGAGCCCCGCGGTCTGCTCGTGCAGCACCCGGGCCGCGGTCGCCTTGGCCCGCAGCACGTCGGCGAACATCTCGGGGGTGAGCGAGGCCAGCACGCCGTCCCGCAGCACGCCGGCGGTGTGGAAGACGGCGGTGACCGGGTGCTCGGCCAGCAGCGCGGCGACCGCGCCGGGGTCGGCGACGTCGCAGGCCACGACGACGGCCCGCTCCCCCAGCTCCGCGGCCAGTTCGGCGGCACCGGGCGCGGCCGGGCCACGACGGCTCGCCAGCACGACCCGGTCGGCTCCGGCGTCGAGCAGCCAGCGGGCCAGGTACCCGCCGAGGCCGCCGGTGCCGCCGGTGACCAGCACGGTGCCGCGCGGGGTGTAGGCGCGGGCCTCGCCGGTGGCCGGAGCGTGCTCCAGGCGGCGGCCGAACACCCCGGCGGCCCGGACGGCCACCTGGTCTTCGGCGTGGCCGCCGGCCAGCACGGACCGCAGCCGGCGCACGGTGGTGTGGTCGAATTCGGCGGGCAGGTCGAGCAAGCCGCCCCAGCGCTCCGGGTGCTCCAGGGCCGCGACCCGGCCCAGCCCCCACAGGGCGGCCTGCGCGGGGTCCGGTCGCTCGGTGCGGTGCATCGCGACCGCGCCGCGGGTGACGCTCCACAGCCGCGCCCGGCCGAGGTCCCGCAGCGCGTTCGTGGTGCGGACCAGGAGGCTGCCGTCCGGGGCGTCGGCGAGGGCCAGCAGCGAGAGCACGCTGTCGGCCTCGACACCGCTCAGGTCGGTGTCGTCCCCGGCCACCGCGGTGGCGGCGCCGGGCAGGACGTCCTCGACCCAGTCCGGCCGGTCCAGCCCGGCGGGCAGCAGCACCAGCCACCGGCCCGACGGCGTGCCCGAGAGCCCGCCGACCGGCGTGAACACCGGGCGGTAGCGCAGGTTGTCGAGGGTCGACCGCTCGGCCCGGCGGCGGTGCCAGGTGCTCAGCGCCGGCACCATCGCGGCCACGGTCTCCCGGTCGAGGCCGAGCCCTTCGGCCAGCGTCCCGGTGTCGGCGTTGCCGACCGCGGTCCAGAACTCGTCGTCCGCGGTGCCTGCCGAGGGGCCGGCCGGCGCGGCGACGGGCCAGAACCGCTCGTGCTGGAACGGGTAGGTGGGCAGCTCGACCGTGCGCGTGCCGCCGTCGAAGACCGCCGCCCAATCCAGCCGGCCGCCGTGAGCGTGCACCCCGGCCACCCCGGACAGCAGGGTGGCCACCTCGGGCCGGTCGGCGCGCTGCAGCGGCAGCGAGACCGCGTCGGCGACGATGTCCCGCACCGCGGCGGTCAGCACCGCGGCCGGGCCGACCTCGACGAAGATCCGCACGTCCCGGTCGGCCAGCGCGCGCACGCCGTCGGCGAAGCGCACTGCCTCCCGCACGTGCCGCACCCAGTACTCCGGCGTCCGCAGCTCTTCGGTCGCCACGGCTCCGGTCACCGTGGACACCAGCGGGATCCGCGGCTCGTCGTAGGTCAGGCCACGGGCCACCTCGGCGAACTCGGCCAGCATCGGATCCATCAACGGCGAATGGAACGCATGACTGGTACGCAACCGCTTGGTGCGCCGGTCCAGCTTCGCGGCGACAGCGAGCACGGCCGCCTCGGCACCGGAGACGACCACCGACCGCGGCCCGTTGACCGCGGCGATCGACACGCCATCGGTCAGCAGCGGGGTGACCTCGTCCTCGGCGGCCTCCACGGCCACCATCGCGCCGCCGGGTGGCAACCCCTGCATCAGCGCGCCGCGGGCGGTGACCAGCGCACACGCATCCGTCAGCGACAGCACCCCGGACACGTGCGCCGCCGCGATCTCCCCGATCGAATGCCCCGCCACGTAGTCCGGCGTCACCCCCCACGACTCCAGCAACCGGAACAACGCCACCTCGAAGGCGAACAACGCCGGCTGGGTGTAGCGGGTCTCGTCGAGGGCAGCGGCCTCGCCGGCCCACAGCACGTCCCGCAGGGGCAGGTCGAAGCAGGCCAGCACCGCATCCAGGGCGTCGGCGAACACCGGGTGGCGCTCGTACAGCTCCCGGCCCATGCCGGCCCGCTGCGCGCCCTGGCCGGTGAACAGGAACGCCGTGCGGCCGCGGGTCACGGTGCCCCGCACCACGCCGCCGTCCGGCCGGTCCCCGGCCAGCGCGGCCAGGCCGCGCCGCAGTTCGCCGTGGTCCTCGGCCAGCAGCACGGCACGGTGTTCGAAGGCCGACCGGGTGGTGGCCAGCGAGTACCCGAGCACGGCCGGGGACACGCCGTCGTCCAGGGTGTCCAGCAGGGCCGCGGCCTGGGCGCGCAGCGCTGCTTCCGTCCGGCCGGACAGGGGCACCGGCACCAGGCCGGGCTCCGGCTCGGGAGCCGCGTCGGCGGGGCGTTCCGGGGCCTGTTCGAGGATGGTGTGCACGTTGGTGCCGCTCAGCCCGAAGGACGAAACGCCGGCCCGGCGCGGCCGCCCGTTGTCCGGCCACGGCACGTTTTCGGCGGGCAGCTCGATCGAGCCGGTGCTCCAGTCGACGTGGGTGGAGGGCTCGTCCACGTGCAGCGTCCTGGGCACCAGCCCGTGCCGCAGCGCCTGCACCACCTTGATCACCCCGGCCACGCCGGAGGCCATCTGGGTGTGGCCGATGTTGGACTTCACCGAACCGAGCAGCAGCGGCCGTTCCCGGTCCCGGCCGTAGGTGGCCAGCAGGGCCTGGGCCTCGATCGGGTCGCCCAGCGCGGTGCCGGTGCCGTGCCCCTCGATCACGTCCACTTCGGACGCGGTGAGCCGCGCGTTGGCCAGCGCCTGCCGGATCACCCGCTGCTGGGACGGGCCGCTGGGCGCGGTCATGCCATTGGACGCGCCGTCCTGGTTGGTGGCCGAACCCCGGACCACGGCCAGGATGCGGTGCCCGTTGCGCTGGGCGTCGGACAGCTTTTCCAGCAGCACCAGGCCGACGCCTTCACCGAGGGTCATGCCGTCGGCGCGGTCGGAGTAGGCCTTGCAGCGGCCGTCCGCGGCCAGCGCGCGCTGGCGCGAGAAGCCGACGAACGCGCCCGGCGTCGCCATCACGCTCACCCCGCCGGCCAGCGCGAGGCTGCTCTCCCCCGACCGCAGCGACTGCGCGGCGAGGTGGATGGCGACCAGCGACGACGAGCAGGCGGTGTCGAGGGTGACCGCCGGGCCCTCCAGCCCGAACAGGTAGGAGAGCCGGCCGGACAGGATGCTGCCCAGCGAACCGGTGATCATGTGGCCGTCGGCGTTGTCCACCGCGCCGGACACGGCCGCGGTGTAGTCCTGGTAGCTGGCCCCGATGAAGGTGCCGGTGCCGCTGCCCCGCAGCGTGTGCGGGTCGATCCCGGCCCGCTCGAACGCCTCCCACGCCGTCTCCAGCAGCAAGCGCTGCTGCGGGTCCATGGACAGGGCCTCGCGCGGCGAGATGCCGAAGAACCCCGGGTCGAATTCGGCCGCCTCGTGCAGGAAGCCGCCCTGCACCGAGTAGGTCTTGCCGCCGGCGTCCGGGTCCGGGTCGTAGATCGCGTCGGTCGGCCAGTTGCGGTCGGCCGGGAAGCCGGAGATGGCGTCCACGCCGCCCACGACCAGGTCCCACAACCGCTCGGGGGTATCCGCGCCGCCCGGGTAGCGGCAGGCCATCCCGATGATGGCGACGGGCTCGCCGGTGTCCACGCCGGCCACGGCCGGGGCCTGCTCGACGGCGTCCGAGCCCGTGATCGTGGCGGCCAGGAACCCGGCCAGCTGCCGCGGCGTCGGGTGGTCGAACACCATGGTGGCGGGCAGGGTCAGGCCGGTGCCGCCGGAGATCCGGTTGCGCAGGTCGACCGCGGTGACCGAGTCGAAGCCGACGTCGCGGAAGGCGCGGTCCTCGGGCAGCGCGTCGGCCGACGCGTGGCCCAGCACCGCGGCGGCCTCGGCCCGGACCAGTTCCAGCAGCAGGTGGGCGCGCTCGGCCTCGGGCAGGGTGCGCAGCCGGGCGGCGAACTCACCGCCCGCGCCGGTGGCGGCCGTGGCGGCGGCCTCGGTCAGCCGCCGCACCTCGGGCAGTTCGTCGAACAGCGGCGTCGGCCGGACGGCCGTGTAGACCGGGTAGTACCGCTCCCAGTCCAGGTCGGCCACGGCCAGTGCGGTCTCGTCGTCGTCGAGAGCCCGGCGCAGCCCTTCCAGGGCCAGCTCCGGCGCCATGAACACCAGGCCGCTGCGCACGATCTGCTCCGGGTCGACCCGGCCGAGCTCGCGGTCGTCGGCCCAGATGCCCCACGACAGCGCGGTGGCCCGCAGGCCCCGGGCCCGCCGGTGGGCCGCGAGTGCGTGCAGGTACGCGTTGCCGGCCACGTAGGCGGCGTGCGCGCCGGTGCCCCACAGGCCGGCGGTCGAGGAGTACAGCACGAACGAATCGAGCTCGTCGGTGTCGAGCAGCTCGTCCAGGTTGCGCGCGCCCACCACCTTCGCGTGCACGGTCCGCGAAAACGCGGCCAGGTCGGTCTCGGCCAGCGTGTGCAGCTCGATCACGGCGGCGGTGTGCACGACGTTCCGCACGGTCCGGCGTTCGGCCCGCAACCGCGCCAGCAGGGCGGCCAGCGCCGCCTTGTCGGTGACGTCGCAGGCCACCGCCTCGACGGTCTCGCCCAGTTCCGCCAGCAGCTGCTGGGCCTTCGGGGCGTCGGCGCCGGTGCGGCTGGTCAGCACGATGTGCTCGGCGCCTTGGCCGGCCAGCCAGCGGGCCAGGTGCGGGGCCAGGGTGCCGGTGCCGCCGGTGATCAGAGTGGTGCCGCGCGGGGTCCAGGTCCGCGCCGGCGCGCGGTCGCCGGCCGGGGCCCGCACCACGCGGCGGCCGAACACGCCGGCGGCGCGGATGGCCAGCTGGTCCTCGCCGGTGGCGCCGGACAGGACGGCCGCCAGCCGGTCGCCGCCGCGGCGGTCCAGCTCGGCGGGCAGGTCGAGCACGCCGCCCCAGCGCTCCGGGTGCTCCACCGCGGCGGTCCAGCCGAGGCCGAGGACCTGGGCCTGGAGCGGATGGGTGACGGTGTCGGCTTCGCCGGTGGCCACCGCACCGCGGGTCAGCAGCCACAGCGGGGCGTCGATCCCGGCCGTGCCCAGTGCCTGCACGAGCTGCACGCTCAGGGCCAGGCCGCGGGTCAGCGCGGGGTGCTCGCCGTGCGGCTCTTCGGCGGTGGCCAGGGTGGAGACGATGCCGCTCAGCTCGGGCAGCTCGGGCAGCTCGCCGTCGAACACCAGCCGCCGCACCTCGGCCCCGTGGCCGGTGAGCACCGCTGCCAGTTCGTCGTCCCCGCCGTCTTCGGCGCTCGCGGTGACCAGCAGCCAGGTGCCGGACAGCGCGGCCACGGGGGTGGCCCCGAGCGGCGTCCAGCCGACCCGGTAGCGCCAGCCGTCCACGGTGGCGCGGTCCTGGCGCTGCTTGCGCCAGGACGACAGCCCGGGCAGCACGGCGGCCAGCGAGTCCCGGTCCACCGCGAGGCCGGCGCTGAGCGTGTCGACGTCGGCCTGCTCGACCGCGTCCCAGAACTCCTGGTCGGCCGGGTCGGCCGTGACCGTCGCGCCGGCGTTGAGCGGCAGCCAGTAGTGCTCGTGCTGGAAGGCGTAGGTGGGCAGGTCGACGGTGGCCGTACCGCCCGCGAACTCGGCGGCCAGGTCCACCGGCACGCCCCGCACGAAGGCCTCGGCGAAGGAGGTGAGCACGCGGGTCCAGCTGTCGTTGTCCCGGCGCAGCGTGCCCACGACGACGGCCCGCTCCCCCGCGTCGTCCACGGTCTCCTGGACGCCGAAGGTCAGCACGGGGTGGGCGCTGGTCTCGATGAACACCTGGTGGCCCTGAGCGAGCAGGGCCCGCACGGCCAGCTCGAACCCCACGGTCTGCCGCAGGTTCCGGTACCAGTATTCGGCGTCGAGCGGCTGCTCGCCCAGCCAGTCGCCGGTGAGGGTGGAGAAGAACGGCACCTCGGGCGTCCGCGGGGCCAGTCCGGCCAGTGCGTCCAGCAGCTCCTCGTGCAGCTCCTCGACCTGGGCCGAGTGCGAGGCGTAGTCCACGTCGATGCGGCGGGCCCGGACGTTGCCGGCGGTGAGCTCGGCGAACAGCTCGTCGACGGCGTCCGCGGTGCCCGACACGACGACCGAGCGCGGGCCGTTCAGCGCGGCGACCGACACCGCGCCGCCGAACCGGGCGATCCGTTCGGTGACCTCGGCGGCCGGCAGCGGCACCGACATCATGGCGCCCTTACCGGCCAGGCGGCGGGCGATGGCCTGGCTGCGCAGGGCCACGACCCGGCAGCCGTCGGCCAGCGACAGGGCCCCGGCCACCACGGAAGCGGCGATCTCGCCCTGGGAGTGCCCGAGCACGGCCGCCGGGCGGACGCCCCGGGACTCCCAGAGCGCGGCGAGGGAAACCATCACCGCGAACGACGCCGGCTGGATGACCTCCACCCGGTCCAGGTCCGCACCGCTGCGCAGCACGTCCAGCAGGGAGAAGTCGACGAAGGGGGCCAGCGCGGCGGCACACTCGGCCATCCGCTCGGCGAACACCGGCGAGACGTCGAGCAGCCGCGCGCCCATCCCGGCCCACTGCGAACCCTGGCCGGGGAAGACGAACACCACCTTGCCGTCCACGTCGGCCACGCCCTCGACCACGCCGCCGCGGACCCCGCGGGAGTAGGCGTTCAGGTGCTCGGCCAGCTCGGTACCGGCGCCGACGACCACCGCGCGGTGCTCCAGGCGGGCTCGCGAGGCGAGCAGCGAGCGGCCGACCGCGGCCGGGTCGAGCCCGGCCAGCGGCAGCAGCTTCTCGGCCTGCCCGCGCAGGGCGGCCGGGCTGCGGGCGGAGAGCACCCAGGGCACGGGCCGGTCCGGCGTCGGCTCGAGCGCGGCGCCGGCCGGCGGCTCCGCCGGTGCCGGGGCCTGCTCCAGCACGGTGTGCGCGTTGGTGCCGCTGACGCCGAACGACGACACGGCGCAGCGGCGCGGGCGCCCGTCGGTGGTCCAGTCGACCGGCTCGGTCAGCGGCACCACGGTGCCGTCGCTCCAGTCGATGTGCGGCGAGGGGTCTTCGGCGTAGAGGGTTCTCGGCAGTACGCCTTCGCGCAGCGCCATCACCATCTTGATCACGCTGGCCACGCCGGCCGCGGACTGGCTGTGCCCGATGTTGGACTTGATCGAACCCAGCCACAGCGGGTGCCCGGTCTCGCGGTCCCGGCCGTAGGTGGCCTGCAGGGCCTGCACCTCGATCGGGTCGCCCAGCGGGGTGCCGGTGCCGTGCGCCTCCACCACGTCGATCTCGGTGGACGCGAGGTGCGCGTTGGCCAGCGCCTGGCGGATCACCCGCTGCTGCGACGGGCCGTTCGGCGCGGTCAGGCCGTTGGACGCGCCGTCCTGGTTGATGGCGCTGCCCCGCACCACGGCCAGCACGGGGTGCCCGTTGGCCCGGGCGTCGGACAGCCGCTCGACCAGCAGGATGCCGACGCCCTCGGCCAGCGCCATGCCGTCGGCGGACGCGGAGAACGCCTTGGACCGGCCGTCCGCGGCCAGGCCGCGCTGGCGGGAGAAGGCGACGAAGGGACCGGGGTTGGTCATCACGGTCGCCCCGCCCGCGATGGCCATCGTGGTTTCGCCGTTGCGCAGCGATTGGCAGGCCAGGTGCAGGGCGACCAGCGAGGACGAGCACGCGGTGTCCACGGTGACCGCCGGGCCCTCCAGGCCGAACACGTAGGCCAGCCGGCCGGAGAGCACGCTCGGGATCTGGCCGGTGACGGCGTGGCCTTCGAGTTCGGCGTTGCCCCGGCCGCCGTACTCCTGGTAGCTGGAGCCGATGTAGGTGCCGGTGCCGCTGCCGCGCAGGGTGTGCGGGTCGATGCCGGCCCGCTCGAACGCCTCCCAGGTCGTCTCCAGCAGCAGCCGCTGCTGCGGGTCCATGGACAGGGCTTCCCGCGGGGAGATGCCGAAGAAGCCCGGGTCGAAGTCGCCGGCGTCGTGCAGGAACCCGCCCTGGGTGGTGACGGTGCCGCCGCCGCGGTCGGGGTCCGGGTCGAAGGTGACGGCGCCTTCCCAGCCGCGGTCGACGGGGAACCCGCTGATCGCGTCGACGCCGCCGAGCACCAGCTCCCACAGCTGCTCCGGGCTGTGCACGCCGCCGGGGAACCGGCAGCTCATCCCGATGATGGCGATCGGCTCGTCGGTCCCGGCCGCGGCGGCCACCGGGGCGGCCGCGGCGACCTCGTCCAGCAGCTGCTCGCGCAGGTACCCGGCCAGGGCGCGCGGGGTCGGGTAGTCGAACACCAGCGTGCTGGGCAGGGCGCAGCCGGTGAGCTTGACCAGCCGCTTGCGCAGCTCGACCGCGGTCAGCGAGTCGAACCCGAGGTCCTGGAACGCGCGGCGCTCGGAGACCGCATCGGCCGAGCCGTGCCCGAGCACCGCCGCCGCCTCGCCGCGGACCAGCTCGGCCAGCCGCCGCTCCTGGTCCTCGGGTGACTTCCCGGCGAGTTCGGCCGTCAACGCGGAGTTCCCGGCACCCGGCGCGGTGAGCGCCCGCGCCTCCGGCAGGCCGGTCAGCAGGGCGCTGGGCCGGGCCGCGGTGAACACCGGGACGTAGGTCGCCCAGTCCGCGTCGACGACGGTCACCGTCACGTCGTGCTGCACGATCGCGCGGCCCAGCTCGGCCAGGGCGGCGCGCACCGGCAGGAAAGCCAGGCCCCGGCGGGCCAGGGTGCCGGTTCCGGCGTCCTGCGCGGCCATCCCGGACCCGGCCCACGGGCCCCAGGCGATGGAGGTGGCGGTCCGGCCGCGGGCGTGCCGCTGCCGGGCGAGGGCGTCGAGGGCGGCGTTGGCCGCGCTGTACCCGGTCTGGCCGCCGCTGCCGATCACCCCGGCGATCGAGCCGAACAGCACGAACAGGTCGAGCTCGCGGTCGCCGAGCAGGTGGTCGAGGTTCGCCGCGCCGTCGGCCTTGGCCGTCACCGTGGCGGCCAGCTCGGCCAGGCCCACCTCGGCCAGCGGCGCCCGGTCGGCGACGCCGGCGGTGTGCACCACGCCGGTCAGCGGGGTGTCCTCGGGGATGCCGTCCAGGACCGCGCGCAGCGCGTCGAGGTCGGCGACGTCGCAGGCGACGATGTCGACGGCGAGGCCGTGGTCCGCGCCGAGCTCGGTCAGTTCGGCCTGCAGTTCGGCCGCGCCGGGCGCGTCGGGGCCGCGGCGGCTGGTCAGCACGAGCCGCCGGGCGCCGCTGCGCGCGAGCCAGCGGGCCACCTCGCCGCCCAGGCCGCCGGTGCCGCCGGTGACCAGCACGGTGCCACGGGCGGTGAACTCGCCGGCCGGGGCGTGGCCGGTGCCGGGGTGGTGCACCAGCCGCCGGCCGGACACCGTCCGGCCGCGGACCGCAAGCTGGTCTTCGCCGCCCGGCGCGGACAGCACGGCGGCGACCGAGCGGGCGTCGTCGGCGTCGAGCGCGGCGGGCACGTCGATCAGGCCGCCCCAGGTCTGCGGGTGCTCCAGCGCCGCGGTGCGCCCGAGGCCCCAGAGCATCGCCTGCTCCGGGTCGGTTTCCGCGTCCCTGGTGACAATCCACAGTGGACACTCGACGGTCCGGGCCAGCGTGACGCCGAGCGCGAAGCCCAGCGGCAGCCCGGTGGTGTGGTCTCCGGAGCCGAGGACGGCGAGCACGCCGTCGCACGGCCCGATCCGCCCGGCCGGTCCGGCGCTGTCCACATCGGACTCGGTCAGCCGGACCGTGCGCACCTGCGCGCCCCGCTCGGCGAGTGCGGCGGCCAGCTCCGGTTCGTCGCCGGTGGTGGCCAGCACCCAGGTGCCGGACAGGGTGGCGGGCTCGATCGACAGCGGTGCCCAGTCCACCCGGTAGCGCCAGCCGTCGAGGCGGGCGCGGTCGGCGCCGTGCTGCCGCCAGTTCGCCAGCGCCGGCAGCACCGAGTCCAGGGCCGCGCGCTGGTCCTCGCCCAGCCCGACGACCTCGGCCAGTTCCCCGGCGTCGCCCCGCTCCACCGCGGCCCACCACCGCTCGTCGGCCGGGTCGGCCGCGGTCCGGGCGGTGGCCTGCGGCCAGAAGGATTCGTACTGGAAGGCGTAGGTGGGCAGGTCGACCCAGCGGGCGTCGCGGCCGGCGAAGAAGGCGCGCCAGTCGAGGTCGACGCCCGCGGTGTGCAGGGCGCCGAGCGCGCCGAGCAGCGCGGTCTCCTCGTCGCGGTCCGCCCGCAGCACGGGCACGCAGGCGACCTCGTCGGCCGGCCCGGCCAGGATGTCCTGCACCATGGCCGAGAGCACGCCGTCCGGGCCGAGTTCGGCGAAGGTGGTCACGCCGTGGCCGGCCATGGCGCGGACCGCGTCGGCGAAGCGCACGGTGGCGCGGACGTGCCGCACCCAGTGCTCCGGGTCGCCGAGCTGCTCGGCGGTGGCGGGCTCGCCGGTCAGAGCGGACACGACCGGGATGCGCGGCGGGTGGAAGGTCAGGGTTCCCGCCACGGCCCGGAAATCGGCCAGCATGGCGGCCATCCGGGGCGAGTGGAAAGCGTGCGAGACGCGCAGGCGTTTGGTGCGGCGGCCCTGGGCGGCGAAGGTGGCCGCGGCGGCCAGCACCGCGTCCTCGTCGCCGGCCAGCACCACCGAGTCCGGTCCGTTCACGGCCGCGACGTCCACGGTTTCACCGTCGACCGCGGCGGCCACCTCGTCTTCGGTGGCCTGCACCGCGACCATCGCGCCGCCGGACGGCAGCGCCTGCATCAGGCGGGCCCGCGCGCCGATCAGCGTCGCCGCGTCGGCCAGCGAAAGCACCCCGGCCACGTGCGCGGCGGCGATCTCGCCGATCGAATGGCCGGCCAGCCGGTCCGGCTCGACCCCCCAGGACTCCAGGAGCCGGAACAGCGACACCTCCAGCGCGAACAGCGCGGGCTGCGCCCAGCCGGTCGTGTCGAGCAGCTCGGCCTCGGCCGAGCCGGGCGCCGCGAACAGCACTTCGGCCAGCGGCCGGTCGAGTTGCGGGGCCAGCGCTTCGGCCACCGCGTCGAACGCGGCCGCGAACGCGGGGTACTGCCGGTAGAGCTCGTGGCCCATCCCCGGTCGCTGGCTGCCCTGGCCGGCGAAGAGCAGCGCCAGCCGGCCGCCGGCCGGCTCGCCGGTCACGAGGGCGGGATCGGGCCGGTCGGCGGACAGCGCGGTCAGCGCCCGCACCCGGCTCTCGGTGTCCTCGGCCAGCACGGCGGCCCGGTGCTCGAACCGGGAGCGGGTGGTGGCCAGCGAGAACGCCACGTCGGTGGGGTCGAGCGTGGGATCGGCGGCGAGCCGGGCCGCCAGCCGCGCGGCCTGGTCGCGCAGCGCGCCACCGGAGCGGGCGGAAAGCAGCCAGGGCGCGCGCACCGGCGGGCCGGGCTCGGCCGGCACCACGACGGCCGGCTGCTCGAGGATGACGTGGGCGTTGGTGCCGCTGAACCCGAAGGAGGAGACCGCCGCCCGGCCCGGCCGGCCGGCCGCGGGCCACTCGGCCGGCTCGCGCAGCAGGTCCACCGCACCGGCGGTCCAGTCCACATGGGACGACGGCGTGTCGGCGTGCAGGGTGCGCGGGACGACGCCGTGCTGCATCGCCTGCACCATCTTGATGACGCCGGCGACGCCGGCCGCGGCCTGAGTGTGCCCGAGGTTGGACTTCACCGACCCCAGCAGCACCGGGGTTTCCCGGTCCCGGCCGTAGGTCGCCAGCACTGCCTGCGCTTCGATCGGGTCGCCCAGTGCCGTGCCCGTGCCGTGCCCTTCGACGACGTCGACGTCCGATGTGGACAGTCCGGCGGACGCCAGCGCCTGCCGGATCACCCGCTGCTGCGACGGCCCGTTCGGCGCGGTCAGGCCGTTGGACGCGCCGTCGGAGTTGACCGCCGAGCCGGCGACGACGGCGAGCACGTGGTGGCCGTTGCGGATCGCGTCGGACTGCCGTTCCAGCACCAGCACGCCGACGCCCTCGGACCAGGCCACGCCGTCGGCCGCGTCGGAGTAGGCCTTGCAGCGCCCGTCCGGGGACAGCCCGCGCTGGCGGGCGAACTCGATGAACGCCCCGGGCGACGCCATCACCGTGACGCCGCCGGCCAGGGCCAGGTCGCAGTCGCCGGCGCGCAGGGCCTGCATGGCCCAGTGCAGCGCGACGAGCGACGACGAGCACGCGGTGTCGACGGTGACGGCCGGGCCCTCCAGCCCGAGGGTGTAGGCCACCCGGCCGGAGACGACGCTGGTGGAGCTGCCGGTGCCGCGGTAGCCCTCGAACTCGGCGTCCGACAGGACCGCGCTGTAGTCGCCGTACATCACCCCGGCGAACACGCCGGTGCGGCTGCCGCGCAGCGTGAGCGGGTCCACGCCGGCCCGCTCGATGGCCGACCAGGACGTCTCCAGCAGGAGCCGCTGCTGCGAGTCGGTGGCCAGGGCCTCCCGCGGGCTCATCCCGAAGAACGCCGGGTCGAACTCGCCCGCGTCGTGCAGGAACCCGCCGCTGCGGGTGTAGCAGGTGCCCGGGTGGTCCGGGTCCGGGTGGTAGAGGGCGTCGAGGTCCCAGCCCCGGTTGACCGGGAACCCGGAGATCACGTCGACGCCTTCGGTGACCACCCGCCAGAGGTCCTCCGGCGAGCGCACCCCGCCCGGGTAGCGGCAGTCCATGCCGACGATGACGATCGGGTCGTCGGCGAGGTCGCGGGCGCCGGCGGGCCCGGTCTCCGGCGTGTCCGCGCCGAGCAGTTCCTCCAGCAGGTACGCCGCCAGCGCGGTCACCGTCGGGTGGTCGAAGATCAGCGTGGCCGGCGTGCGCAACCCGGTCGCGGCGCTGAGCTGGTTGCGCAGTTCGACCGCGGTCAGCGAGTCGAACCCGAGTTCGGAGAACGGGCGGTCCGGGTCGACGGCGGCGGCGTCGGCGTGCCCGAGCACCCCGGCGACCCGGGCGCGGACCAGTTCCAGCACGGCCTCCCGGCTCCGCTTCGCGTCCAGCCCGGCCACCAGCGCCGCGCCGGCGGCCGCGGTGCGGCGGACCGGACCGCGGACCAGGCCGCGCAGCACCGGGGAGACCTCGCCCGCGCGCAGCACCGGCAGGTCCAGCCGGACCGGCGCCACGACCGGGGCGGCCACCCGCTCGGCCGCGTCGAACAGGGCCAGTCCCCGCGCCACGGGCAGCGGCGGCACGCCGGTGCGCTGCAACCGCCGGTGGGCGCTCTCGGCGGCCATCCCGGCCTCGGCCCAGGGCCCCCAGGCCAGCGACAGCGCCGGCCGGCCGGTGGCCCGCCGGTGGGCGGCCAGCGCGTCCAGGAACGCGTTGCCCGCCGCGTAGTTGGCCTGCCCGGCCGCCCCGGTCAGCCCGGCGACCGAAGAGAACAGCACGAACTTCGCCACGTCGCCGGTGAGCTCGTGCAGGTTCCAGGCGGCGTCCACCTTGGGCCGCAGCACCGCCGACAGCCGCTGCGGTGTCAGCGAGCCGACCATCCCGTCGTCCAGCACGCCGGCGGTGTGCACCACGGCGGTGACCGGGTGCTCGGCCGGTACCCCGGCCAGCGCTTCGGCCAGTGCGGCCCGGTCGGCCGCGTCGCACGCCACCGCGGTGACGTCGGCCCCGGCCTCGGCCAGCTCGGAGAGGAGCTCGGCCGCGCCGGGGGCGCCCGCGCCTCGGCGGGACAGCAGGAGCAGCCGCCGCACGCCGCGCTCGGTCACCAGGTGCCGGGCCAGCACCGCGCCCAGGCCGCCGGTCCCGCCGGTGATCACCACGGTGCCGGACTCCGGCCAGGCGACGTCCTCGGTGGTGACGTCGGGTTCCGCGGTGGCGCGGGCCAGCCGGGCGGCCAGCAGCCCGCCGTCGCGGACGGCCAGCTGCGGCTCCCCGGTGGCCAGGGCCGCCGGGATCAGCGCGGCGGACTCCACGCCGGTGTCGAGGTCGAGCAGGACGAACCGGCCCGGGTGCTCCGCCTGCGCGGCGCGGACCAGGCCCCACACGGCCGCCCCGGCCAGATCGGCGGGCTCGGGGCCGACCGCGCCCCGGGTCACGAAGGCCAGCCGGCCCGGCGTGCCGTCGGACAGCCAGTTCTGCAGGTCGGCCAGCACCTCGGCGGTCAGCGTGTGCACCGCCTCGGGGCCGGCTCGCCCGGCGACCGGGCGCAGCACCACGGCCGGCGCGGTGTCGGTGGTCCGGAAGTCCAGCCCGAACGGGTCGTCGCCGAGCACGGCGATCGAGCCGGCGTTCCCGGCCGCTCCGGCCGGGACGGCCGTCCAGTCCAGCCGGTAGAGGTCGCGGCCGGTGGCCGCGGTGCCGGCGGCGTCCGGCGCGCGCACGGCCAGCGAACCCACCGAGAGCACCGGTGCCCCGGCCGGGTCGGTCAGCTCCAGGGCGGCCACGCCCTCGCGGACCGGCCGGAGCCGGACCCGCACGGTGGTGGCCCCGGTGGCGTGCAGGCGGACGTCGCTCCAGGCGAACGGCAGGCCGCCCCGGGTACCGCCGAGGTCCGCGAGCGGCAGCGCGTGCAGCGCCGCGTCCAGCAGCGCCGGGTGGATGCCGAACGCGGCGGCGTCCCCGGTCACCGCCTCCGGCAGGGTCACCTCGGCGAACACGTCCGTGCCGTGGCGCCAGGCGGCCCGCAGGCCGCGGAAGGCCGGCCCGTAGCCGAAGCCGTCGCCGGCCAGCCGTTCGTACAGGTCTTCGGTGCCGATCGGTTCGGCGTCCGCCGGCCACTCGACGGGTTCGGGCGCCGCGGCCGGGCCGCTGCCGAGCAGACCGGTGGCGTGCTCGGTCCACGGGTGGTCGTCGGCGTCGTCCGGGCGGCCGTAGACGGTCAGCGCGCGCTGCCCGTCGGCGTCCGGCGCGCCGACCCACACCTGCACCTGCACGCCGCCCTGCTCGGGCAGCACGACGGGCGTGGCCAGGGTCAGCTCGGCCACGTGCTCGCAGCCGACCTCGTCGCCGGCCCGGACGGCCAGCTCCAGCAGGGCGGTCGCGGGCAGCAGCGAGCTGCCGCGCACCACGTGGTCGGCCAGCCAGGGCTGGGTATGCGCGGACAGCCTGCCGGTCAGCAGCTGGCCGTCCGCGCCGGCCAGCACGACCGCGGCGGACAGCAGCGGGTGCCCGGTCGGCCCCAGCCCGGCCGCCCGCAGGTCGCCGGCCGTGCGGGCGACGGCCTTGGGCCAGAACCGCTTGCGCTGGAAGGGGTAGGTGGGCAGGTCGACCGGCCGGGCGTCGGCGCCTTCGAAGTAACTCTCCCAGCGGACCGGCACGCCCGCGGCGTGCAGCCCGCCGACCGCCGTGGTGAGGGTGGCCTGCTCGTCGCGGCCCGGCCGCAGCGCCGCGAACACCGCGGCGTCGGCCACGGACTCGCGCACCAGCGCGCTGAGCGAGCCGTCGGGACCGAGTTCCAGGAAGGTGCGCACGCCGTGCTCGTCCAGCCAGGCGGCGGTGTCGGCGAACCGCACCGGACGGCGGACGTGCTCGACCCAGTAGTCCGGTGACCTCAGTTCCGCGACCGTGGCCGGCTCGCCGGTCAGGTTCGACACCAGGGGCAGCAGCGGTTCACGGGCGTCCAGCCCGGCGACGACCGCGCGGAACTCCGCCAGCATCGGCGCCATCCGCGGCGAGTGGAACGCGTGCGAGACCCGGAGCCGCTTCGACTTCTCGAAGTGGCCGGCGACTTCCAGCACCGCCTCCTCGTCACCGGAGAGCACCACCGACTCGGGGCCGTTCACGGCGGCCAGCGCGACTTCGTCTTCGCGCCCGGCCAGCAGGGGCAGCACGTCGGCCTCGGCCGCCCGGACCGCGACCATCGCGCCGCCGGCCGGCAGCGCCTGCATCAACCGGCCGCGCGCGGCGACCAGCGTGACCGCGTCGGCCAGCGAGAACACCCCGGCCACGTGCGCGGCGGCCAGCTCGCCGATCGAGTGGCCGGCCAGGAAGTCCGGGCGCACGCCCCAGGATTCGGCCAGCCGGTACAGCGCGACCTCGATGGCGAACAGCGCCGGCTGCGCGTACTCGGTCCGGTCCAGCAGCTCCGCGTCCTCGCCCCAGACGACCTCGCGCAGCGGGCGGTCCAGGTGGGTGTCGAACTCGGCGCAGACCGCGTCGAACGCCTCGGCGAAGGCACCGAACCGGCCGTGCAGCTCCCGGCCGGCGGCCAGCCGTTGCGCCCCCTGCCCGGTGAACAGGACGGCCAGCTTCGGCCGGCCGCGGGCCGCGCCGTGCACCACCCCGGCCACCCCGGCCACGTCGTCGCGCACGGCCGACAACCCGGTGGCCGCGGTCTCGTGGTCCCCGGCCACCACGACCGCCCGGTGCTCGAACCCGGTCCGGGTGGTCGCCAGCGAGTAGGCGAGGTCGCGCAGCTCGGGGGCGCCCCCGGACAGCACCGGCAGCAGCCGCCCGGCCTGCTCCCGCAGCGCCTCCCGGGTCCGCGCGGACAGCACCAGGGGCACCACCCCGGTGTCCCGCGGTGACCGTGGCGCGGGCTCCTCGGCCGGGGCCTGCTCGAGGATCGTGTGGGCGTTGGTCCCGCTCAGGCCGAAGGAGGACACCGCGGCCCGGCGCGGCTCCCCGGTCTCCGGCCACGGCGTGCGCTCGGTCAGCAGCCGGACGGCGCCACTGCTCCAGTCCACATGGGACGAAGGACGGTCGACGTGCAGCGTCCGGGGCAGCACGCCGTGCTGCATCGCCAGCACCATCTTGATGACGCCGGCGACGCCGGCCGCGGCCTGGGTGTGGCCGAGGTTGGACTTCACCGAGCCCAGCAGCAGCGGCCGCGCGGCCGGGCGGGTGCGGCCGTAGACGGCCAGCAGGGCCTGCGCTTCCACCGGGTCGCCGAGCGTGGTGCCGGTGCCGTGCGCCTCGACCACGTCCACCTGGTCGGCGGCCAGCCGGGCGCTGGCCAGCGCCTGCTCGATCACCCGCTCCTGCGAGGGGCCGTTGGGGGCGGTCAGCCCGTTGGACGCGCCGTCGGAGTTCACCGCGGAGCCCCGCACGACGGCCAGGACCCGGTGCCCGTTGCGCCGCGCGTCGGACAGCTTTTCCAGCACCAGCAGGCCGACACCCTCGGCCCAGCCGGTTCCGTCGGCGGAGTCGGCGAAGGACCGGCAGTAGCCGTCCGCGGCCAGGCCGCCCTGCTTGCTGAACTCCAGGAAGGTCAGCGGGCTGGGCATCACCGTGACGCCGCCGGCGACGGCCAGGGAGCACTCCCCGCCGCGCAGCGCCTGGGCCGCCAGGTGCAGGGCGACGAGCGAAGACGAGCACGCGGTGTCCACCGTGACCGCCGGGCCGACCGTGCCGAAGCAGTAGGCCAGCCGGCCGGAGATGACGCTGGTGGTGTTGCCGGTGAGCTGGAAGCCTTCGACGTTGTCGCTCGGGCCGACCCGGTAGTCCTGCGGCATCGCGCCGACGAAGACCCCGGTCGGGGTGCCCTTGAGGGCGGCCGGATCGATGCGGGCCCGCTCGAAGGCGTCCCACGCGGTCTCCAGCAGCACCCGCTGCTGCGGGTCCATGGCCAGTGCCTCACGCGGCGAGATGCCGAAGAAGTCGGCGTCGAACCGGCTCGCGTCGGGCAGGAAGCCGCCGGAGAGCGTCGCCGAGGAGTCGAGCTCGTCGAGCTGCCAGCCGCGGTCGCCGGGGAAGGTGGTGATGCCGTCGCGGCCGTCCGCGACCATCCGCCACAGGTCCTCCGGGCCGGCGACGCCGCCGGGGAACCGGCAGCCCATCCCGATGATGGCCACCGGCTCGGAGCTCGCTTCCTCCAGCTCCTGCACCCGCCGGCGGGTGCGCTGCAGATCCGCGCCGGCTCGTTTCAGGTAGTTCCGGAGCTGTTCCTCGTTGCTACTGCCACCGGTCCTGTCAACACCCATGTCAGCTCAACCCATCCGTCGCGGCGAACGCCATGGGAGGAGTCTCACTCGACCGTGGATCGGTAAATCCCTAGTAGTGCCAGCACAAGGCCGGAAACGCGAAGAGCACGAACCCCGCGGGGTTCGTGCTCTTCGCCGAAAAACCGGTGGAAGCGCTACCAGCCGGCCGACACCAGGAGATCGCCGAAGTCGCGCTCGCGCTCGGCTTGGCGCAGGTCCGATTCCACCATCATCTGCATCAGCTCGGTGAAGTCCACTTCGGGCGCCCAGCCGAGTTCGGTGCGGGCGCGGGTGTTGTCCGCGCACAGCGTCTCCACCTCCGCCGGGCGCACCAGCGCCGGGTCGATCACGACGTGATCGCGCCAATCCAGGCCGACGCACTCGAAGGCGATCCGCACCGCGTCCCGGACCGAGTGCATCTTCCCCGTGCCCACCACGTAGTCGCCGGCGACGGGCTGCTGCAGCATCAGGTGCATGGCACGCACGTAGTCACCGGCGTAGCCCCAGTCGCGCACCGCGTCCAGGTTGCCGAGGTGGAGCTTGTCCTGGAGGCCGAGCTTGATCTGCGCCACCGCCAGGGTGATCTTGCGGGTCACGAACTCCGCCCCGCGCCGGGGTGATTCGTGGTTGAACAGCATCCCGGAGACCCCGTACATCCCGAAGGACTCCCGGTAGTTGCGGGTGATGAAGTGCCCGTAGGCCTTGGCGACCCCGTACGGGCTGCGCGGGTGGAACGTGGTCGTCTCGCGCTGCGGCGTCTCGGCCACCTTGCCGAACATCTCCGAGGAGGAGGCCTGGTAGAACCGGATCTGGTTGTCCACGGTCGGGGTGCGCGAGCCGCTCAGCCCGCTGACCACCCTGATGGCCTCCAGCATGCGCAGCACGCCCATGCCGTTGACCTCGGTGACGAGTTCCGACTGCTGCCAGGACATCGGCACGAACGAGATGGCCCCGAGGTTGTACACCTCGTGCGGCTGCGCGGCGTCGACCGCGGAGACCAGGCTGGCCTGGTCCATCAGGTCACCGTCCACAAAGGTCACATCACCGAGCAGCCTGCTCACCCTCGACTTCCGCGGGTTCGCCTGGCCGCGGATGAGCCCCCAGACCTGGTATCCCTGCTCCAGCAGGTGTTCGGCCAGGTAGGAGCCATCCTGCCCGGTTATCCCGGTGATCAGTGCGCGCTTGGTCATGCGCCGCACCCCTTTCTTCGCGACGAGCCGGACAGCGGGCTTCGGATCTCCTGCCCGGTCCGACCGTCGCAACCGGCCGGACCAGTGTCAATCGAACTCGAAGCGGTACTGGGAAAATCCCGAGAGTTGCCGGGCCGATCCCTCGATCGGCGTTGCGGAGCAACGGTTTCGCGGACGCCTCAACCGGTTTCCTGGGGCACCAGGGCCGCACCGAGCCGGTCGAGCAGGGCGTCCACCCGCTCGGCCATCCCGGGACCGTCCCACCAGGACAGCGTCAGGTCGGTCCGCCCGTCGCCTTCGGTGGCGACGACGGACAACGCGGCACCGGGCTCCATCGGGCACAGCGCGTACCCGGCCGCCGCGGTGAAGTCATCGGTGTGGAACCACCCGGGCCGCACCGGACCCAGGTGGTACACCTCGGCCAGCAGGCTGTGCCGGTCGTCGCGCCGCGCGCCGCGGTCGACCCGCCGGACGATGTGCCGCAGCAGCGGCAGGGGTGCCTTGAGGACCTCCGCGCCCGGCGCGTCGACCCGGCAGGTCCGGTCCGCGAGCGCGGCGGCCAGCTGCCGGTCCACGTCCGGCCAGGCGTCCCCGGCCCGCAGGTCCAGCGAGACGGCCAGGGAGAGGTTGCCCGTCGACCGGATCCCCGGGTGGCCGGGGCGCACGTCGACCACGAAGCCGACCGGGGCGACGGCGTGCCCGGACAGCTCCACCAGCGCCGCGGCCAGCCGCGCCTCGAGCGCCGGGACGGTGCCCTCGATCGTGCGCCGCCGCCAGAGCTGCCGCCGCAGGTCGGCCCCGGGCGGAACGCCGAGCAGGGCGGGCACCCCGGACCCGGATTCGGACCCGGATTCGGATCCGGATTCGTCCGCTTTCCGGTGGAGGGGATCGTCGAGGTCTTCGAAGGTGGCGGCCGACGTGGCGCCGACCGGTTCTTCGCCGCGCAGGACCCGGAACACGTCACGGGCCCACCACAGCAGCCCGCGCGCGTCCATCACGGCGTGCCCGGCCCGGAACACCACCGTCGGCTGCGGCCCCGGGAACAGCACCACCTCGCACGTGCGGCCCGCGCGCCCGGGCAGCGGTGTGCGCAGCTCGGGCGCCTCGGCCGGAACGCCGGGCGCCACCGTCACCGCCGGCGTGACGCCGCTGTCCACCCAGGTGCGGCCGCGGCGGACGAGCCGGGCGCCCGGGCAGGCCCGTGACGCGATCGCCACCGCGCGGCGCAGGTCTGCGGGGTCGATGTGCCCGGCGCCCTCGACGCACAGGTTCAGCGCCGCCGACACCCGGCGCGGGAACCCCAGGAACCACCACTCGATCGGATCGATCCGGCGGGTGAAACCGGTGCCGGCGTTCGTAGGCACGCTCATGTCACTGCCCCGCCCGGGCCTGCACGGCCAGTTCGGCCACGTGCTCGACGGTCGTCCGGCGGATGATCTCGGGCAGGCGGCTGACGAACGCGCGCTCGCCCTCCGGGCCGGTCGCGTGCCGGGCGACCTGCGCGACCATGGTGATCAGCGACAGCGAGTCGCCGCCGAGCCGGTGGAAGTCGCTGGCGCCGTGCAAGCGGTCGACTTCGACGCCGAGCACCTGCGACCAGATCCGCGCCACGGTGTCCTCCATGCCTTCGAGCGCCCCGCCGGCCACCGGCTCCGCGTCCCCGAACGGATCGGGCAGCGACGCGGCCGCGATCTTGCCGTTCATCGAGCGCGGGAACTCCGCGACCGGCACGATCGCGGCCGGCACCATGTAACCGGGCAGCCGGTCGGCCAGGTAGCCGGTGAGCTCGCCGACGTCGACCGGGCCGTTCGCGGCGGTGACGTACCCGCACAACGTCTTGTCGCGGTGGCCCGGCCGGGTGCGCGCGACGACCACGGCGCCGGACACGGCCGGGTGCGTTTCCATGGTCCGGGCGATCTCGGCGGGCTCGATGCGGTGGCCGAGCACCTTGAGCTGGTCGTCGATCCGCCCGCAGAACTCCAGGCCGCCGCCGGGCAGCCGGCGCACGACGTCGCCCGTGCGGTAGACGCGGCTGCCGTCGGCGAGCCGGACGAACCGCTCGCGCGTCAGGTCGGGACGGCCCCGGTAGCCCCGGGCGAGCTGGCTGCCGCCGATGTACAGCTCGCCGGGCTCGCCGGGGGCGACGTAGCCGCGGCCGGGGTCGAGCACGTGGTAGGTCACACCGGCGTACGGCAGGCCGATCGGCACGGCCGCGCCCTCGTCGCGGTCGGCGTCGAAGTCGTGGTGGCCGACGCCGATGGTGGCCTCGGCCGGTCCGTACATGTTGGTGATCAGGCAGTCGGGCCCGAACACCTCCCTGGCCCGCAGGGCCACCCCGCGGGTGAACTGCTCGCCGATGACCAGCAGCCTGCGCACCGAGCCCGGCCGCAGCTGCAGGCGGGTGATGAGGTCGAGGTGCGACGGGGTGAGGGACAGCGTCGTCGCCCCGGCGTCGAGGATCTCCTGCAGGCCGAGGTGGCTGATCTCGTCGCGCAGCAGCTGCAGCGTGCCGCCGACGGTGAGCGGCAGGATCAGGGAGAGCTGGGCGAGGTCGAAGGACAGCGAACAGAGCAGGGGCAGCCGGGTGTCCGGGCCGATGCCGTGTTCCTTCGCCGCACAGGTCGCGTACGCCGCGATGCTGCGGTGTTCGATTTCGACGCCCTTGGGCCGGCCGGTCGAACCCGAGGTGTAGACGACGTAGGCGAGGTCGCCGGGCGCCGGGGCGGCCGGCTCCAGGTCGGCGTCGCGCGGGAGGTCGTCGAGCACGAGCCCGGCGCAGCCGTGCGGGCGGTGGTCGCGCCGGTCGTGCGGGCGGGTGGCCAGGCAGGCCACGGCCTGCGCGTCGGCCAGGAGGGTCCGGATGCGGGTGTCCGGGTGCTTGGGGTCCATGGGCAGGTAGGCGGCGCCGGCCAGCAGGGTGCCCCACGCGCCGGCGACGGCGTCCACGGTCTTGTCGGCGAGCAGCCCGACCACGTCCTCGCGGCCGACTCCGAGCTCGCGCAGGGACTTCGCGACCCCGCGCACCCGCCGGGCCAGCTCGGCGTAGGTGACCTCACCGTCCGACGCACTCACCGCGATGGCGTCCGGACGGCGGCGGACCTGGTCCAGGAACCGGTCCACGATGCCGGGTCCCGGGTCCGGCAGCGCCGCGGACGTCAGCCGGCCCTGCCGGCGGTGGGCGGCCGGGGCGAGCGCCTCGCCGACGGTGTCGAGCAGCGCGTCCACCCGGTCGGACATGCCGGGGCCGTCCCACCAGGCCACCGTGAGGTCGGTGCGGCCGTCGCCCTCGGTCGCCACGACGGACACCGGCGTGGCCGGCTCCATCGGCGACACCATGTACGTGCCGGCGGCCTCGAACGTGCCGGTGTGGAACCAGTCCGCGGGCACCCGGCCGAGGTTGTTCACGTTGGCCGTGGCGCTGAACCGGTCCTCCCGGCGGGGCGGGGCCGAGCCGCCCCGCGCGGACGAACCACCGCACCGCCCCGCGGCGGCCGGGACTGGGGGGGGTGCGGG